>CAZVMI010000103.1:0-4902 GCA_964628365.1 uncultured Candidatus Bathyarchaeia archaeon
GGTTCGTCGAAGCGTCTATAAAGGGGTGGTAGCCCGGATGAGTAGATCATGATGACCGACGGGCAGGTCAGGGGCAACATCACGAAGGGCACAGAGGTCCTCGTCGTCCTGAAACGGGACCAGCGGACCGGGAAGCTGACGCGGGGCGTAGTGAAGGACATCCTGACAAGGTCCGAGAACCACCCCCACGGCATCAAGGTGAGGCTGACAGACGGCAAGATCGGGCGGGTCCAAGAGATCGTAACCCATAACACCGCCGGGATCGAGGCGGAAAAAACAGCGGGAAAGAAGCCCCCTACTTGAGCTTCACTTTAGGTATCTTGACGGCGAATCGGCATTGATCGTCGCCGGCTAGGGCGCTCTCAAGCACCTCGACCTCGAGGTCCTCGTCGAAGATCACGTCGAACTGGAGCTTCTCGAAGCCGCCGCTGCAGTAGCACCAGGTCGGCGATATCTCGGCGTCGCCCCTCAGGATCGCAGCCCTCGCCAGGGGGCAGTGGCATGCGTAGTACCTCCTCATCAGCGGATCGGTCTCCCTGAGGTAGTCGTCTGGGGCGTATGGGATCTTCGTCATGTAGATCTTGTCCCCCTCGTGGACGCCGGCGAGGACCTCCTGGTTGTTCTTGACGAACTCGACGACCCTCGGCGTGATCTTCTGCTCGTACCAGATCTTGCCCTCGGCCATGTGCTCCTCAAGCTCCGCGACGGCCCTCCCGTGGATCTCCTTCAGGACCTCGTCGATGTTCCCAGACCTCAGGTACATCTCCCTCTGCTCCTTGAAGCCCTCGCGTGGCACGCCGTGGTGGTTCCCTGCCAGCACCCTCCTGCATGTCTCGGGCGGGAGCTCAGCCTCGAGCCTCTCCATCAGCCGCTCCGTCACCGGCGGGAAAGCCTCCGGCGGAGAGCCAGGTGGCAGCTCCTCGACGCCGTCGAAGACCCTGTGCCTCACCTCCTCGCCGGCGATGGCCGCGAGCCTCTCCGAGATGCTGGGTAGCACGTTCCTCGCCCCCACTATCGAGGCGATGTAGACGAAGAGGTCGTTCCTCTTAATGAGGCGGACGTATCTGGCGAGGGCGAGCAGCCCCTCGAAGGAGCTCCTTCCCTCCCTCATCAGCATGGAGATATACCCCTTCAGATCCCCTACCGAGGCAGACTTGAGGCTCTTTCCCATCGACTTTAGGTGCCCCTCGAACCCAAGGACCGTCTTGACCGCCGACTCGGCCTCCTCGTCGCCGAGCCCCCGTTCCTTCATGTAGTCCCTGAACTCCTTCTCCAGCATCCCTCATCACTTAATGTGCGTTTACGAAGTGTGGTGTAACTTAAAAGAACTGTGCAGGAAAGATGTTATCTTGTATCAATTGATTGTGCGTCTCCCCCAAGCTAACGAGGCTATGTCACAATACCTCAAGTAGCTTCCCGTAGCCATCCACGCCACGATGCCTCAACACCCTCAGGACCGCCCACATCGAAGCCTGGTTGCTCGCCACCAAGGGCCGACCGAGCCTGGCCTCAAGCCCGCTGATGAGTGGGACGACGGGGAGGTTGGTGCAGCTTATAAAAACGCCATCGGAGTCACCGGCGACCTCCCCAACGAGCTCCATGACCCTCTTAGGGCTTACCGCGGCGATCTCCAGATTGTCCGCGAGACCCAGCCCTTGGATGGCTTCCACCACGAAGCCGTGGGCCTCGAGGAAACGTTTCTCGAGGAGGTTGATATCCTCTGTGTAGGGGGTGGCGACCGAGACGCGGTGGACTCCGAGGCTCTTGAGCCCCTCCACGACGGCACCGGCGGTCGAGACGGTCGGGATACCTGTCTCATCTCTGATCCTCGATACCAAGCTCCTCTCCCATTCGACGCCTTTCAGTAGCGAGCCGGAGGTGCAGCCGTAGACGATGACGCCGACCCCCGCTGTCGCGAGGAGCTCTGCCGCCTTTGTGGCTTCCCCCGACATCTCCTCCAGTCGCTCAACGGTCACGCTCCTGAGCATCATCCTCGCCGAGTGGACCGTGACGCCCTCGGGCGCCATTCTGTAGAAATCTGGCTCCATCGTCGTGTTGCTCGAGGGCAGGAGGAGGCCAACGCGCCAAGCCGACATACCCTTCATCGGGGTCAATAATGGCTTGCTCGGCTTATAACCCCTCCAATTCAACGCCTCTGAAGGTTACGGTTTCAGCATGATCATCAAATGGTTATGAATTAATGCTAAAGGGTCATGATCGCCACATAACTTTAAACAAGTTTCCAAAAATGGGTTAATCTACCAAGCTAATATGTAAAGTCAAACGAGGAGAATGAAAGCTGCAATTTTATAGAGTCGTAAACAAAACCTATATGACGGGGATCGTAATCGACATCTTCGCGCGCGCTCGTGTTCACCATCGCGGCGTAGAGGATACGCGCCTTATCATAATTCCTCTTAAGAGCCGAGCTCAGCCGCCTGTAGTTCTCCCTTATGACGTTCTCGCATGTGACGTATAAGGGGGTGTCATATTCATCGGCGAGCTCAGAAGCCGGGACGCCGTCGAGGACAAGCCCGCCTTCGACGTTCCTGTAGAGCCTATTCATCCGATAATATACCTGAACTAGGTTGACTTCGTGGAGATAAAAAATAGGTTACGCGGCTACCTGACTAGGGTTCCTAGGACATCGAACTGCATCTCCCTCGGCTCGCCGAGCAGCTTAACCTTCCGGGAGAGCTCCGGCTTCTTTTTGATCTCCTTGGCGAGGCTCTCGGAAACCCAGAGTCGCTCCAGCTCCATGGTGTTCCTGATCCTGACGACCCTCGCGTTGGGGACATCGATGGGTCCGCAGATCCTGAGGGCGGTCTCTATGGCGTCCCTGTCGCTGGGGAGCCAGATGGGGGTCTTCCCCGTCTCGCTGCTCCCCTGGGTCAGGCAGTTGACATACGTGGAGTCGTAGTCGATCTTCTCGAAGAGGCGGCGGGTGATGAAGTCTGCGAGCCCCATCCCTATGGCGTTGCCGTGGGTCTCCTCCGAGAGGTCAAGGACGACTATCTTCCCGATCCTTGGGGCCATCGGGTCGGATTCGCCGGGCATCCAGAACCTGCCCGTCACGTTCGTGTCCATGCCGACTCCGCTGACGTTCTTCCCCATCTCCTCGACGATTAGTACGTCGATGTCCCTGAAGGGGAGCCTTGCTAGGAGCTCCTTCGCCTCCTCGAGTAGCCTCGGCTCCTCGGCCTCGAACTCCTCAGGGAGGAGGGCCTTCACCTTGGCTATCTCGTGGCCGGCGTTCTCGAGGACGGCGAGGCCTGCGACGATGTTCACCTTCGACATTATGAGCCTCGCGGCGGCTGGGATTAGCTCGTGGTAGCCCTCGTAGAGGTGCCAGTGAATCATCTCTGCTCCCTTCTGCTTGCCGAGGCCGATGGCGATCATCTTCATGAGGCCGCTCTCTATCGCGCCCTTGAAGTCGGTGTGGGGCTTCACCCTGCCCACGACGATTACGCCGTCCGCCCTCAGGGCGTTCCTGTCGACGTAGACGGGCGTCCCCTTGAGCACCCCGACCTCGTCGACCTCCATGGATGAGATTATTGGCGCGCATACCGTCTCCTGGGTTACTCCGAGGCTCCTGAGGACCTCGACCTGACCGTGGGGCGTGGCGCCTCCGTGGCTGCCCATCGCGGGGATGAGGAAAGGCTCTCCTCCGGCCTTCCTGACCTCGTCGACGACGGTCGCCAGGATCTCAGGGTAGTGGGCTATCCCCCTGCTCCCCGCCGTGATGGCTATCCTGGAACCGGTCTTCACCCTGCCTCTAATTTTTGGGGAGAGCTCCCTCCTTATCGCTGAGACGTAGTCGTCGAGCCTCTGCTTGGCTATCCTCTGCTCTGCCTCGACCATCCTTGGGAGGTTCATCACCCTATCCCGCTCCTCCGTTTCCTTAAACTGTTCGCCTCGACGCGCGCGACGAAATTGAAGTAGCCAGCAAAGAGGCGATTATCTTTATACCAAATTAAGCGTACCTGAATCTAAGGTGTTGGGGAATGCCAAAGTTTGATCTCAGGCTCGTGGACGCCTGGGTCGCCATCTGGAACAGCTACGACTTGTCAATGGTCGAGAAGCTCTTCGTAAACGATGAGCGTGTCACCTACTTCTCCTCTGAGAAGCAGGGCGTCGTCAAGGGGATAGAGGCGCTGATCAAGCACCATGAGGGCTTCGGCTTCGTCAGGGGCGGGAAGGACCATCCCAACAGGCTATGGCTCGAGGACGTCGACATAGAAGCCTTCCCGGGAGTCGCCGTAGTGACGGCGATCTGGTTCTTCAAGCGGGGAGGCTCGGAGAAGGTCCAGAAGGGGCCCGTCACCCTCGTCTACGTCCCGGTGAGCGGGGAGTGGAGGATAGCCCACGCCAACTTTGGGAACTACTAGAGTCCTTTTTTCTTCCTAAGGTGTCAGCCAGATACCTTCGTCATGGATCGATCTTACATCCTTTAAGCTTACCGAGCAGGCCTACGACGGCGACGGCGGACATTGCTGAGACGAAGATAGGCATCGAGTTAGGCATAGACGTGATCGACGAGTAGAGTGAGACGACCGCCCCCAGGGACGCTCCGGTGATGAACCTCAGGGCGTTGTTGCTCTCCCTCAGCCCCCATGACTGGGTGAGCCAATCAACCCCCGTGGGAGCCGTGAGCATCGCGCAGATGAACAGCTGATGCTGAAAAGGGAGCGCCAGGAAGGATGGAAGTCCCGCGACGTTCCCCAGCACTGTGTAGGAGAGGAACCCGGCTAAATACCCTGAGCAGCGTGCGCAGAGCCTCAGCTCCAGGCCCAACGCCCTCAGGGTGAACCAGTGCTTGTGGGCAAAGAGCCGCCAGAGCTCCATATCGCCGGCTTACCCCTTGATGATCTTCTCCCCACAGTACGGGCACAGGTTGAACTC
>CAZVMI010000104.1:0-4683 GCA_964628365.1 uncultured Candidatus Bathyarchaeia archaeon
GGTCTAATCTATCCTCAGTATGCCCTTCTGCTTGAGCTCCTCGACCTGGCCCTGGGTGTAACGCCAGAATATCTCGCCCCTCTCGTCGCTCTGCATGTCCCAGGGGCTCACGAGGACTATGTCGCCCTCCCTGACCCAGGTGCGGCGCTTCATCTTCCCCCTGATCCTGCAGACCCTGGTGTGGCCGTCCTGGCACTTCACCATGACGCGGTCGTAGCCGAGCATCTTCTGCGCGATGCCCAGAGTGTCATTCACAGAGGGCAGGACCATAGTGTGGAGGCTCTTCTCGCTCAGCACCTTCTTCTTACCCAAACGCTAACCTCTGACAGCTATAGGCGGGCTGCGGGGCTTAAAAACGGTTGCATTCTGCGGCCTAAAAACGCCATTTCCTAACATACTGAGTAAGTTCCCTAAAATCCCCACCCAAGGAAAAAAAGCTCCTGCTACATATAGTAGCGTAGGATAAGCTCGCGGTAAACCGATCGTCCGGGCAGCCGGGAGAACGCGCGGAAACGATCGATGAGTGGGACCTCAGAGGACCCCTAGCTTCTCGAGACCCTCCCTGAGTGCTTTGGTCTCCTTCTCGGTCATCCCCCTCAGCGGCGCACGTGGGTTGCCGGCGTCGACGCCCCTCATCCTGAGAGCCTCGTAGTGCGGCGCTATCGGCGGCTTCTGGAGCAGCTTCCGGAGCGAGTTGACGAGGAACTGCCTCTCTCGGGCCTCCTCGAGCCTGCCCGCCCTGAACGAGGCGTAGAGCTCGGCGTAGACCTCCGGGAAGGCGTTCGCGTAGCCCGTAATGGCTCCTTTGGCGCCCATAAGCCAAGCAGGCAGGATATAAGAGTCCGTCCCGCAGATCACAGAGGCCTCCCTGGGCAGAGCCTGCAGGTACTCCATCACCTGGACGAAGTCGCGGCTGCTGTCCTTAACCCCGACCAGGTTCGGGATCTCGCAGAGCCTCCTCATGAGCTCAGGCGAGACGTTGTTAGTCGCGTTCCTGGGGATGTTGTAGACGTAGACGGGCAGCTTCACCGCCCCGCAGACCGCCCTGTAGTGGTTGACCATCGACTCGTCGTCAGGCGTCACGTAGTAGGGAGTCACGCAACCGACGGCGTCGACACCAGCCGCCTCGGCCGCCCTGGCGAGCGATACAGCCTCCTCTGTCGAAGGCGCCCCTACGCCCGCCAGGATTTGAACCCTGCCCCCGGAGTGGTCGGCGGCGACCTCGAAGACCCTCTCCCTCTGGTCCGGCCTCATCAGGGCGCCGAGGCCAGCCGTCCCGCAGACGAAGAGGCCGTCCACGCCGCCGTCGACCTGGAAGTCGACGAGCTCCCTGAGCGCCTCCTCGTCTACCTCTCCCTCAGCGTCGAATGGAGTGACGAGGGCTGTGATGATACCCTCAAGACGCTTCAAAGCCTAAGCACCTGTAAGATAGCCGGCGAATCAGCCTAAATAATGCTCGACTAAAACTTATCAGCCGAGCGACCATAGGCTAACCCGCCATGAAGACCCCCGACGTCCTGAGCATCGGAGAGCCCATGGTCGAGCTCTGCGCCACATCGCCAGGACGCCTCAGCGTCGTGGAGGAGTTCAAACGCGGCTGGGGCGGCGACACCTCGAACTTCGCCGTGGCAACGGCACGCCTCGGCGGAAGCGCTGGCTACGTCTGCAGGCTCGGCGGCGACGAGTTCGGCCGCAGCTTCCTCGACCTCTGGCGGCGGGAGGGCGTGGACGCGAGCCGCGTAATCGTAGAGCCTGACGGCTTCACCGCGGTCTACATCATCTCTCTCACCGAGGGCGGAGGCCACGACTTCACCTACTACCGCGCAGGCGCCGCGGCGAGCCGATACTCGCCAAGGGACCTCGACACCGAGTACGTGGCGAGGGCCAAGGTCCTACACACGAGCGGAATAAGCCTGGCCGTCAGCGGGAGCCTCAGGGAGGCGAGCCTAGAGGCCATGCGGATCTGCAAAGAGGCAGGGGGCAGGGTCAGCTTCGACGTCAACATGAGGCCGAAGCTCTGGCCACTCGACGTCGCCAGGGCCGCCTGCGGGCGCGCCGTCGGGAACTCAGACGTCGTCTTCGCCAGCGTCGAGGACACCCACACCCTCTACGGCGTCGGGGAGCCTGAGGGGGCCGCCGAGAAGCTGAGGAGCCTCGGAGCGGGCACCGCCGTCATCAAGCAAGGCGGCGAGGGGTGCCATGTATCATCAGAGGAGGCGTCCTTCGACTCCCCCGGCTACAGCGTCGACGTTGTCGACACGACGGGCTCGGGGGACGCCTTCGACGCCGCCTTCATGATCGGCCTCCTCGAGAAGTGGGGCATGGAGAAGTCGGCTGCCTTCGCCAACGCCGTCGGCGCACTCACCGCGACGGGGCTGGGAGCCGTAGCACCTATACCGACGAGGGAGCGGGCCCTGGGCCTCATGGCCAGTCGGAGGCGAAGCTGAGTTCAACGCCTCCTCGCGAAGAGCGCGACGATGAAGGCAAGGCCCAGCCCCCCGATGAGGTAGAAGATCATCGAGCTGCCTCCCTGATCGCCCCGCCCCGCATGAGCCTCGTCGTAGAGGGCTGAGAGGGCGTCGACGACGCCGTTCACCGCGAGGTTCAGGGACTCACCAGCCCTGTCCAAGAAGGCCACGCTCGAGGTATCGTAGTGGCTGTCCATCCACGTGGCTGTGTAGGTTCCGCCGGAGTCGAAGGTCGTGTCGCGCGCCAGGTTCAGCGCAACTTCGTATGCGGTGGTGTCTTCGAGCCCGCCGTCGAAGCTCAGGTAGCTCCGGAAGCTCGAGGAGTAGGTCGACGTCTGCGCGTTGACATAGTCCTCGTATTCGCTGTGATGGACCTCTGCGCCCCAGTCCGTCGAGGAGCCCATCACGTGGCTGAAGACCGCGACGTCTGAGACGTAGTGGGCCATGGCGCCGGCGCGCTTGGCGGCGTTCACGTAGTCGCCCTGCTTAAGGTAGCTTAAGGCGGCCTGATACTCCTCCTGCGCCCTCCTCGCCGCGGCGTCGTCCTGCAGTGAGCCGCCTGAACGGAAGTAGATGTGGTGGTTAGCCGTGTCCCCTATGCCGTCCGCCACCCTGTTGTTATCCGGCAGCTCCGTCCCGTAGAGGTAGGCCTTCAGGTTGTCCGCCAGCCACTGCCTCTTCGCCGAGGGCAGCATCTCCAGGGCGTGCTCCGCGACCCAGTCGTGGGTCCCGTAGTCAGGGTTCGACGGGTCCGAGCTGTAGCCACCGTTGCCCCAGGCATATGAGGCTGTTGGAGGGGGTGAGAACAGTAGAAGGACGAGCACAAGAGGAAGAAGGCGTCTCCTCATCCTGTCGGTCAAACCCGATCAAACCAACAAGTTCCGGGGATTTATCTGGTTCGATCCAGTTCCACGAGACAGACAGATAAATTCCTTAGCTGCTCAGAGTCCCCGCGGGGAGCCTCCTTTCCCGAGGATTTCTGCATTACGCGGGCTCACGGTACGTGAACCTTATGTAGGCGCCGTAGACGATGCCGATGAGCATCCCGGCGAGGTGAGCCCCGTGGGCGATGTCGGATGGCATGAAGAGGCCGGTGAAGTCGAGGAACGCCCAGACGAATGCGGCGACGACGAGGGGCACGGGCATCATCCCGTAGATCCAGACGAGGGTGAGCGGGGAGATCACCGCCAGCGTCCCCATGACGCCGTAGATCGCCCCAGAGGCCCCTATCGCCGGCACGTACGGGCTCGAAGCCGTCAGCATGTAGCCGACGTTCCCGACTACGCCGGAGACCAGGAAGAGGACGACGAAGTTCCTGCCCCCTATGACCTTTTCGAGGGTGGTCCCGAAGAAGAGTAGGGCGACGATGTTCAGGAGCAGGTGCGACGTATCGGAATGGAGGAAGACGCTGGTGACGAACATCCAGGGCATCCTTAGGGCGAGGCCGGGGAAGAAGGCGAGGTACACCCAGCTGTCCGTGAACTGCTGGATCAGGAAGACGACGACGATGGCCGCCATGAAGACGTAGGTCCACCGTGGCTTGTGCCCGTATGGCTCGCCGAGAACCGTGTCTTTCACCCACCCCTACTATGCCCGACAGATTAAGAGGATTGCCGTGCCTCGAACCGTCGCCGATCATAACGCATCGGGCTGCTCGACATGTCGCAGGGGAGAATCCAAGCTTTTGGGGCTCAAGGTCGTCGGTGCCTTTACGAATGCATATCTTTAAAGGCGGGGGACACGCTCCCATATCAGTACAATGGGAGCCTTTTAGGTGACCGTTATACGAAAGCAAAGGAGTGAATGAAATGGGATATAGAGAAAGGCGCAGCTTCGACAGCGGACCACGCGAGATGCACAAGGTGACCTGCTCTGACTGCGGCAAGGAATGTGAAGTTCCGTTCAAGCCGACAGAGGGCCGCCCGGTCTACTGCCAGGAGTGCTACGCCAAGCACAGGCCACCGAGAAGGTTCTAAACCGGACAGTGAGCCGCAAGCGGGCTACGCCCGCGGAGAATCGTTTTTTAGTTTTTTCTTCATTAATAGAAGGTCGCGCGTAGACACGTTTTATTCGATTCTACGATTCTTTTCCCTTCAAAGTCGATCACAGCGTCCCCGCGCACGCGACGGGGTTATTGAACGAGTGTTCATTCTCCTGGAGGTATCAGTTTGGAGAGCGTGTTGTATCCCAGGATCAGCCCCTTCTCTTCACGCCC
>CAZVMI010000105.1:0-4676 GCA_964628365.1 uncultured Candidatus Bathyarchaeia archaeon
AGGACTAACCATCAGGTCCTAAGCCTGACCCCTTTGGCCACTCGGGAACCCCCGCACGGCGAAGATAGTTAGAAGCCGGTCAGGATTAAAAGGTTGCTCGACCATCGACACCCCCTAATACCGGCGCGGCGAGGACTGAACCCATGGAGAGGGACGAGAAGCCGCTGAGGACCTCCGCGGCCCTGGCCGCGACCGGCGCCGCCCAGTCCTTCTCTGACACGATAATAGACAGGTTCATAGGGACCATCGCCGTCGCCGCAGGCGCCTCGGTCGCCGAGGCCGGGCTGATAAACGGCTCAAGGCAGCTGAGCCTCAACCTCCCCCAGATAATCTTCGGCCGGGTCGCAGACAGCCTCGGGAAGCGGAGGGTGATAGCGGCAGGCCGGCTCCTAAACGCGGCGGCCCTCGCCGCCCTCGTCCTCGTCGACGCCCCATCGTGGCTCCTCCCCCTCGTCGTCGCCGTCAGCCTCTTCACGTCCATGGCGACCCCCGCCTGGGGGAGCCTCCTCGGCGACTACGCCGGCGAGGCGAGGCGTGGAGCCATCATCGGATGGATAAACAGCGTCGCCCAGGTCGGCGGATTCGCGGCGACGGTCACAGCGCTGCTGCTGACCCTGAGCCAGGGCGGGCCGATGTCCAAGGCATCGTTCTCGGCCCTGCTAGCCCTCGCCTCGGCGGCGAGCCTCCTCTCGGCGCTTCTCGTCGCCTTCACGAAGGAGAAGCCCCCAAGCGGGAGCAGAGGCAAGCTGGAGCTCGGGCTGATCCTCGAAGATAGAAGGCTGAGGCGCTTCATCCTACTGAGCTTCGTCTTCGGCGTCGGCTCCGCCACCGCGATGCCGTTCTCCTCCTTCATCACCGTCGGGAAGCTGGGGATGACGGTCTGGCAGGTCGCCCTCGCCGCCGCAGCCAACCTCGCCTGCAACGCCCTCAGCCAGAGGGCCATCGGCAGGCTCATGGACAGGGTGGGGCGCCGGCCGGTCATCGTCTTCAGCCGGGCCGCCCTAGCATCATCCTGCCTCGTCTACGCCTTCGCCTCCGACTGGACCCAGATAGTCGCCGTCGAGGCCTTCATCGGCGTCGCTTTGGCGGCCTGGTTCAGTGGACAATCCACGTACGTGATCGACCTTGCGCCGCCGAGGCTCCGCGCTACCTACCTCGCCGCCAGCATGACCGCCGTCGGCGTCTCGACGTTCATAGGCTCCTCAGTCACGGGCGCCATCGCCCAACCTTACATAGCCGCCGCGGGGTACGCCGGCATAAGCGCCGGACTCCTCGTCGCAGGAGCCCTACGCTTCACCCTGGGCCTCCTCTTCCTCACGGCCCACGAGTCGAGGCCGGAGACGACGCAACAACCATAACAGCAATCCCTCCGTCGAGTCATGTCGGCCCGCTACCCTCACCGGCCCCGACAAGCGTGCCCGTGAAGAATAGAAGTAAATTAGATAAGGCTTCTAGGACACACATCTAACGGGTGTTTTTAGTTGGAGCTTAAATGGCTTGGCCACGCGAGCTGGAAGCTCAAGGCCGGGGGCAAGGTCATCTACCTCGACCCCTACGAGGGAGAGTACGACGAGAAGGCCGACGTGATCTTGGTGAGCCACTCGCACAACGACCACTGCAAGCCGGATAAGGTCAAGGCCGCCGCGGACCCCGCCACCATCGTCATCGCCCCAGCCGACTGCGCCGAGAAGGTAGGGGCGAAGGTTAAGAGCCTGAAGCCAGGCGCCAAGACGAAGATCGGCGACGTCGAGATAGAGGCCGTCGAGGCGTACAACTATAAGAGGTTCAGGAGCCCCGGCGTGCCGTTCCACCCGAGGGGCCTGGGCGTCGGGTACCTCGTCAGGGCAGAGGGGAAGACGCTCTACCACACGGGCGACACCGACTTCATCCCCGAGATGAAGGACCTCAAGGGGATCGACCTGATGCTCGTAGCCAGCGGCGGCACCTACACGATGGACAGCGACGAGGCCGCGGAGGCGACCATCGCAGTCAACCCGAAGGCCGCCATCCCGATGCACATCTGGGACACCGATCCAAAGGTCTTCAAGAAGAAGGTCGAGGCCGCCGGCAGGACGAAGGTAAACATAATGAAGCCGGGGGAGACCTACAGCCTCTAGCCTATCGACACCGGGCTTCCACCCCTTTTTCCAAGAGATTGAGGCCCCTCACTTCTCCCACATATCGAGGGGCGGCTTCGCTTCGGGCGGCAGAGGCGAGACGTACTTCTTCCCCCTCGTCCTCTCCCTGTGCTCATCCCAAGCCTTCTCCAGGAGAGCCGGCTTCGTCAGGAGGTCCACGGCAGAGGCGGCAATGACCTTCGAGGCGAAGACGAGGCTCTTATGGCCGACGCCTGTACCGGATTGGGCGACATTCATCCAGTGGTGGCCGGGCGTGCCGAGGACCCAAGTCGTCGTGGAGAACTCCATCGTCGGAGCCATCCAGCTGACGTCGCTGACGTCCGTCGAGCCGTGGCTCACCTCCCCCTCGTCCCAGGCGTCCGGGAAGCTCCAGTCGAGGAGCGTGTCCATGAGCTTCTCCCAGCCCGGGCGCTTCGACTTCCGCAGGGTCTCCCTCTTGGACTCAGGGGTTATCTGCTCAGCGATCTTTTTAGCGAACTCGAGCTCCTCTGCCGTGTACTCCGGGGCGCCTACGAGCCTCATGTTCTCCGAGACGAGCCCGCTCAGCGTCTTGTTCGGCAGCTTGTTGTAGATCGCCTTAATGAACTCGACTTCGAGGCGTGTCTCAGTCATGAGGGCTGCTCCATCGGCTATCTTTAGGACTCGGGCGTATATCTGGTCGACCTGGTCCCTCTCAGGCGCCCTGATCAGGTACCAGCTGCGGGCGTAGTCTGGCACGACATTGGGTTGTCCGCCCCCCTCCTCTATGACGTAGTGGATGCGGGCGTCCTGAACGACGTGCTCGCGAAGGTAGTTGACTCCGACGTTCATCAGCTCCACGGCGTCGAGGGCGCTCCTACCCTGCTCGGGGCTGCCGGCGGCGTGGCTCGTCGTCCCGTGGAAGTGGAACTTCACACTGTTGTTCGCAAGGCTGCTGCCGATAGAGCCATAGTTCATCGCGCCCGGGTGGTGACTGAGGACGGCGTCGACACCGTCGAACACCCCGTCACGGACCATCCAGACCTTGCCGCTGCCGCTCTCCTCGGCCGGGCAGCCGTAGAACCTGATGGTGCCCTTCAGGCTGTGCTCTTCCATGGCGTGCCTGACGGCCAGGGCTCCGCCAAGGGCAGTCGTCCCGTGGATGTTGTGGCCGCAGCCGTGACCGGGGCCGCCTTGGATGAGTGGCTCCTTGTTGGGGACCCTTTTCTGTGAGACGCCCTGGAGGGCGTCGTACTCCCCCATGACGCCGATGACCGGCTTCCCCTCTCCATAGGAGGCGACGAAGGCAGTGGGCATCCCCGCGATCCCGCGTTCGACCCTGAAGCCGTGTGACTCGAGCTCGTCTCCGAGGAGCTTCGCCGACCTGTGCTCGATGAGCCCGGGCTCCGCGTACTCCCAGATGGCGTCGCTGACCTCGATCAGGCGCCTCTTGTTGGTCTCAACCCACCCAACCGCTGCCGTCTTAACTTTCTCAGACAACACGTTTCCCATATACTTGGTGGAGGTTGTTTTTAACACGAGCGCCGACTAGGCGCCGATGATCCTCTCGACTGTCCTCCGCCTCACCACCCTGTACGCTGGTTTGTAGGCTTCCCTGTACTCCTTGGAGTGGTGCCTGGGCTGAGGGTTGACGCGGTTAAGCTCCCTGTCGAGCCTCTCGACCTCGAGGAGGCTGAACGGGAGCTCCTTCCCCCTGACGAGGTTGACGAACGAGTTCCACTGGACGAGGAAGGCAGCGGGCTTCCCCTCCCTCAGCCTCGTCTCCTTCATCGCGTCGAACAGCCCGTCGAGGCTCAGCCCCCTCCTGAGGTAGGGGCGGAGGTTGACCCTGATGACTGAGCCGTCCATAGAGACATCCTCGCAGAGGGGATCGTTCAGCTGGTCCGAGAGGTTGAGGCCCTTCGCCTCCTCCTGAAGGTAGGTCAACGCCTCGGGTTTCATGAGGTGGCTGACCCCGAAGACGCCCTGATAGAGCAGCTTGTAGACATCCACCGCCCTGATGAGCGGCCGCCTCTCAAGGTGCCACCTGACGAGGTCGGCGACCTTGCCTCTCTCAGCCATACTAGATGAGATTCGGCTCAGGGTGTTATAAGATCGTCGAGTGGGTTGCAGCCTTTTTATCGTCGCCCGATCACAGGGTCATCCATGACGCTTACCTTGTTCGGCAAGTGGGTAGAATCCGGCGAGTCCACGGTCCTCGACGTCAAAGTTGCCGAGTACCCGGACGGCACGCCGATCGGGTTGAAGGTAAGGGCCGTTGTGGGGACGGGGAAGGGGCCAAGGGTCGCCGTCCTCGGCGTCCAGCACGGCGACGAGTACAGTGGCATGGAGATCGCGAACAGGCTGATGGAATCGCTGGAGCCTAGAAGCCTCTCGGGCGCCGTCGTCGCTGTGCCCGTCTCGAACCCGCTCGCCTTCAACGTGTCGGGTCGGGAGACGCCACCCGAGATCGGCTACGAGAACCTGAACATGAACAGGGTCTGGCCTGGCGACCCGAGGGGGCTGCTCATGGAGAGGATCGCCGCCGCCATCTGGGAGGAGGTGATCCTCGGCTCAGAC
>CAZVMI010000106.1:0-4662 GCA_964628365.1 uncultured Candidatus Bathyarchaeia archaeon
ATCTACTGCGGCGCCTGCTACATCTACAGGGCCCAGAGGGACGGCGGAGAGTTCCTTGACCACGTCGCGGCGTGGCAGAAGGCGCCAAGGGAGAAGGTCAGGTGCCATGGCTGCCTCGGCCCCCTCGACGTGCTGTGGCAAAACTGCCGTAAGTGCGTCGTCCGATCATGCCTCGAGGCCAAGGGGTACGGTTTCTGCCACGAGTGCCCCTGCTTCGAGGACGGCTCATGTGAGAAGTACGAGAGGCTGAGCATGTTCTGCGCCGAGAGGGGGAGGAGGCAAATTAAAGGACTAGGCGGGTCCTCCGCTCTTCCCCGAGGCGTGGCTCAGGATATCCCCGATATTCAGTATCTCCAGTGTGCTCGTCCTGCCGGGCGCCTCGAGGGTGGAGCCTGAGACGAGCATGATGACGCTGTCCCTCTCAAGGTGGCCCTCCTCCAGTCCTACGGTGACCGCCCTCAATATGAGCTCGTTCCTATCCTCCGTCCATGGCACGTCGAGGGGCTGCACGCCCCAGAAGAGGTGCATGCGCCGGGCCACCTTCTCGTCCCTCGCCACGGCGAGTATCCTCGTCCTCGGCCTGTACTTGGAGACCATGAGGGCGCTGAACCCGCTCCTCGTCACGACGATGATGGCCGCCGGCTTCACCGACTCGACGGCCTCGGCCGCCAGGCTGCCTATGAGGTCGGGGATACGCTGCCCCGCCTTGGGCCCCTCGACCCTCCTCGGCGGCGCGCCCTCCTCGACGGCTCTGCCGAGGCTGTCCATCGCCCTCACGGCCTCCAGCGGGTAGAGCCCGGTCGCCGTCTCCTCGCTCAGCATCACGGCGTCTGCGCCATCCAGGATCGCGTTGGCGACGTCGCTCGCCTCTGCGCGGGTCGGACGGGGGTTCAGGACCATCGACTCGAGCATCTGGGTGGCCACTATGACGGGTTTACCCACGGCGTTGCATTTTCCTATGATGCTCTTCTGGAGCAGCGGCACCTCCCACGGCTTCACCTCGATGCCGAGGTCGCCGCGTGCCACCATGACGCCGTCGCTCGCGGCTATGATCTCGTCTATGTTCCTGATCGCCTCGCCGTGCTCTATCTTGGAGATGACGGGCTGGTCTCCGCCGGCGTCCCTAACCGCCCTCGTGAAGTTCTCGACGTCGCGCCCGTCCCTGATGAACGAGGCCGCGAACCAGTCGGCCTCCTCCTCGACGCCGAACCTGATCCCCTCAAGATCCTGCTCCGTCGGCGGCCTCACAGACAGGGTCGCGCCCGGCGCGTTGACGCCCTTGTGGCTCGAGACCTCGCCACCTGAGACAACGCTTCCGGAGAACCCCTTGAGGTCGCCGTCTATCGAGTCGACTGTGACCTCGATGAGGCCGTCGTTGATGAATACTCGGCCCCCCACCCGTACCTCGGCCGGTAGCCTGTCGTAGTTCACGGGCAGGACGCGTCTGTCGCCCACGACGGGCTCCGTGGTGAAGTAGACCTCGTCGCCCTTCCTGAGCACCGCCGGGCCGGCTATCTCGCCGAGCCTCATCTTTGGTCCAGGGACGTCGACGAGGACGGCGACGCCTCCGATCCCCCTGAGCGTCCTTACGACCTCCCTGTGCTCCTCCTCCGCGCCGTGGGAGAGGTTGAGCCTCGCGACGTCCATGCCCGCCTCGACCATCGCCCCAAGCATCTCGGGGGAACTCGAAGCAGGCCCTACAGTGCAGACAATCTTAGAACGCACGTAGCCTTCACCCGACAAGCCTCAGCCCTCAAAGTTTGATCCTCTTCTCAGCCCTTTTAAGCACCGCGCAGCCGCGCCATTCATAAGGTCTGGGAGCCTGAGTAGAGGATTGAGCTGGGATGCCCTGCCTGCTGATCATCCACGGGGAGATAGGAGCCGGCAAGACGACGACCGCCACCGCGCTAGCCGAGAGGGCGAGGATGAGAGACATCCAAGTGAGGGGCGTCCTGAGCAGGCGCGTCTTCGAGGCGGACCGGCTCATCGGCTACGACCTCCAGGACGCCGAGAGCGGTCGCCTCTTCCCCCTCGTCAGGCTGAGGGACATGGTCACCGGAGAGGGGTGGGACACCCTCGGCAACCCACTCTACACATTCTCCCTCGCAGGCTTAAGCGAGGCGAACATGCTCCTCTCCGAGGCGGCCGAGAGACCCGACGCCTCGACCCTGATCATCCTCGACGAGTACGGCGGCGTCGAGTCACGGGGGCTCGGGCTGCGCCGAGGCGCGGAGGCTGTCCTCGGCTCCCTCCGCAGGGGGGGCGCAGCCGTCTTCCTATGCAGGACTGAAAGGGTCGACGAGGTCGTCGCCCTCGCCTCGGGGAAGGTCGACAGCGTCCTCTGCCTCGAGGCGGGCGACCATGAGGCGGCGTGGAGGATCGTCGCCGGATGCCTAGGGCTGAAGCCTTGAAATATCCCGTATGCGATTCTATCCTACACGGTGGGCGCAGGATGGAGTACGATAAGATTCTCGGGGACCTGCTCGGCAGGGACGAGTACCTCGTCGTCGGCAAGAGCGTGGTCAGGACCGACGCCCTGGACAAGTGCCTCGGCAGGGCGAGGTTCACCGCGGACTACATCCCGAGGGGGACCACGGTCGTCAAGGTTCTCAGGAGCACAAAGCCCCACGCCCTCTTGAGGCGCGTGGACGTCTCAGCGGCCCTCGACGTGCAGGGCGTGGAGGCGGTGCTGACGGGCGCGGACGTGCCGGGCGAGAACCAGATAGGCTACGCGCTGCCCGACCAGCCCTTTCTGAACGACGTGAAGGTCCACTACGTCGGCGACCCCATAGCCCTCGTCTGCGCCAGAGACGAGGACATAGCCCAGGAGGCGCTCGACGCCATCCAGGTGGAGTACGAACAGCTTCCCGCGGTACTCGACATAGACGCGGCTCTAGCCGAAGGAGCCCCCGTGATCCACAAGGAGAACAACGTCGCCGTCACGACCCAGATCAGGAAGGGCGACGCCGAGAAGGGGTTCAAGAAGGCGAAGGTCATCGTCGAGGACACGTACTGGTCGCCGTACCAGGAGCACATGTGTATCGAGCCGGAAGCCGCGTACGCGGTGCCTGACGGCGCCGGGAAGGTCACCGTCGTCGCCTGCATGCAGAGCCCCCACCTGGTGAGGGAGAAAGTAGCCCACGTCCTAGGCTGGGGCCTCAACCAGGTCAGGATCATCCAGGCCCTTACCGGCGGTGCCTTCGGGAAGAAGGACGACACGGGTCCGCTGATAAGCGCCTACGCTGCCTTGGCGGCTGTGAAGACCGGGAAGCCGGCGGCCATAGTCTACGACCGCAGCGAGGTCATGGCGACGACGCCTAAGAGGTTCCCGGTCAGGTTCAAGTACAGGAGCGGGGCCGACGGGAAGGGCAAGATGACCGCCGTTGAGGTCGACATAACGCTTGAGTGTGGCGCATACGCGAACCGCGCCCCGTTCTGGCTATGGAGGCAGACCGCCCACGCCTGCGGCCCATACGAGGTGGAGAACGTCTCCGTCGATGGACGAGCCGTGTACACGAACAAGGTCTACGGCGGCAGCTTCCGCGGCTTCGGCAACCTGGCCCTCCACTTCGCCGCGGAGCAGCAGGTCGACAAGCTCGCCTACGAGCTCGGCATGGACCCGGTCGACTTCAGGCTCAGGAACATCCTGCGGGAGGGCTCCCACACGACGTGCGACCAGGTCCTCGACAGCAGCGTCGGCTTAGAGGAGTGCCTCAGAGGCGTCGCCGAGGCGTCAGAGTGGGCGAAGCACCGCGAGCCGGTCAGGAACGGGAGCAGGGTGAGGGGCTGGGGCGTCGGCTGCGCCTACCACGGGAACAGCACGAGCCGGAGCACCCCCGACTGGAGCGCCGCGAGCCTGATGCTCCACGAGGACGGCACCCTCACCTACCGCACCGCCATCTGCGAGATCGGGCAGGGCAGCCCCTTCGGACACGCCAAGATCGTCGCGGAGATCGTCGGCGCAAGCATCGGCTCCATCAAGATCGAGCAGCCCGACACGGACTCGACCCCCGACTCCAAGCCGACCCACGGGAGCAGGGGCCTCATGATGGGGGGCACCGCCGCGGCCGACGCCGCGATCAAGCTCAGGGAGAGGATGGTCAGGGTCGCCGCAGACATGCTCGGCTGCCCCCAGGAGCAGGTGGAGCTCCGCGACAGCGTCGCGTACAACAGGAGGAAGCCGGGCGTCAAGATACCCTTCAAGGAGCTCGCCGAGGAGATGCACGTCAGGGGCGAGAACCCCGGCAGCTACGGCTTCTACGCCTCGCCTAAACGGTTCTTCGACCCCGAGACCGGCCTAGGCGTCAACTACTCCGTCTACACCTTCGCCGCGAGCGTCGCTGAGGTCGAGGTCGATCTCGAGACCGGGCAGGCCGAGGTGGTGAAGGTCTGGCCGGCGATGGACGTTGGCAAGGCCATCGACCCCCTCATGGTAGAGGGGCAGATCCAGGGCGCGGTCTCGCAGGGGATAGGCTTCGCCCTGATGGAGAACCTTCAGCTAAAGGACGGCGTCGTCCTCAACCCCGGCTTCAAGGACTACGTGATACCGTCGGCGATGGACACGCCGGAGATAGACGACACGATCATCGTCGAGTCCGCCTACAGGTACGGGGCGTTCGGCGCGAAGGGAGTCGGGGAGCCCGCCATCATAAGCATCGTCCC
>CAZVMI010000107.1:0-4660 GCA_964628365.1 uncultured Candidatus Bathyarchaeia archaeon
CTGATGAACTGGACGAATGCGAGTACCCAGAAGGTCGGCAGCCTGAGGGGAGCCCAGAAGTCGCCCCCGAGGACGGGTACCGTCCTCTCCCCGTCCCTCAGCGTGGCCCATATGATCGCCGCCGCCACGAGCCCCGAGACACCGATGACCATCATCGAGAGCCTCCAGCCTACGAGGAGTCCGAGGAACGGCGTCGCCCATGTAGCCACCATCAGGCCCAGACTTCCACCTACGTTCAGCAAGCCAAGTGCTGTCCCCCTCTCACGCTCCCCGAACCAGCTTGCGACGAGGCGGACGCCGGGGACGAAGACCCCTGCCCCTAGGAGGCCGGCGAGGAACCTCGTCGTCGCGGCCACAAGGAAGCCGGACGTAAAGCCGAACAGGAGGTTCGAGGCAGAGACGCCTACGACGCTGAGCGTCATCACCTTCCTGCTCCCGTACCTGTCTGCGAGGAGCCCCCACGGTATCTGCCCCAGCGCGTAGCCGACGAAGTAGGCGGACATCAGGGCGCCCGCCTCCGTGTAGCTCAGCGTAAGCTCCGCCTTGATAGCATCTAATATGTAAGAGTAAGAGGCGTTCATCACGGACAGCGCGGCGAGCCCTAGGAACCCTCCGAACAATACCCCGGGATAGCGGAGCAGCCCTGAGCCCTCACCAGCCATCCTCACTCAAACCTCTCATCCGCCTTAAATCGGCTTTGGCTCGATCTCGATCGTCTTCGAAGGCTTTCTCAGGGCGTAGATGGCGGGTAACGTCGGGAGGTTCAGCAAGGCGAGGAGCGTGAAGATGGTTGGATACGATAATACTCCGGCAGCGACACCGGCGAGGAGGCTCCCAAGGCTAGCGCCCATGTCCCAAAAGCTCTCCATGTAGCCCATGGCGATGCTCTTCAGCCCCGGCGAGATGAAACTGGCTAGGAACGCCCACTCCGTGACGGCCCTCGCCCCCCAGCAAGCCCCGAAGAACGTCACTGCTAAGGCAAGGAGTATGAAGGAGTTGAAGTAGGCGAAGGCCAGGTAGTCGACGACGACGATTGAGAAGGTGGCGAAGAGGACGAGCCTATACCCGACCCTGTCCGAGACCCAGCCAGATGGTATTTTGATAAATGTGTTGGCGATGCCGACGAGGGCGTATAGGAGGGCCGCGTCTGTCGGACTATAGCCGAGTACCCTCACCACGTATATGGATAATAGGGTCAATAACAGGGTGTTTGATATCGAGTAGATGGCCCTGATGAAGGCGAGTATAGCCACGTTCCTGTCGCTGAACAGCACCTTAAGAGAAGTGAACGAGGGAACCTCGAAGTTTCTCAGGGCGTGGCCGGCGCTTTCTATTCCTCTCGTCGAGTAGAGGAGCAGCGCAAGCCCGGCAGCCGGGAAGACCGACGCAACGTAGAAGACGTCCCTGTAGCCGAGGCTTGTGACTAGGACCCCGCAGAGGGCGGGGCCGACGAACATGCCTATGGAGACTATCGTCATGTGCCTGCCAAGGGCGTCTCCCTGCCTTTCAGGAGGCGCCTGGTTCGAGTTCATGGAGGTTATGAGCTGGAAGAAGCTGCCTGAGGCTAGCATCTGCGTCGCGGGCACGAGGTAAAGCCAGATTGGGCTCGGCGCCAGCCCGATCACTATCAGGGCAAGGGTCTGGGCGAAGTAGGCCGCGGCGAGGAGCCGTTTCTCACCTACCCTCTTGGCGAGTAGCGTCAGTGGCATCCTGAGGACTATCAGCAGGGAGGACTGGAGGAAGATGATGAAGCCTATGAACATTATCGAGGCGCCGACGTCGAGGTAGTGGAGGGTGAGGATGGGCTGAGTCATGAAGAGCCCCATCTCGAACAGGAAACCCGAGAAGGCGATGCCGTAGAAGTCCCACGGTAGGCCGCCCCTCAGCCCACTTTTCCTCGTCAAGGCTTAAACAGGGATTGACGACCGGGAGAAAAGACTTTCGGAGCCATGAGAAGCCCAGTCGCCCCTGGGCTGCTTAATTAAAAAAGGATGAATGGAAAAACGGGGTCTAAATGACGACCTGGTGGACCTCGTCGGCCTTGATCAGCTTCTGCCAGCGCTCCGTGACGTAGGTCTGTATCTCGTTGACCTCGGCCTCGGTCATGTGGCGGAACCTGCGCTGCGGCTTAAGGTACTCTACGACGGGCTTCAGCTCCTTGGGCTTGTAGTTCAGCTTGAAGCTGGTGCCGTGCTCTATCTCGTAGAGAGGCCAGATCCCCGACTGGACGCCCGTCCTTGCGACCTCTATCGTCTTGGCGGAGTCGAAGTTCCAGCCGACGGGGCACGGGCTCTGGATGATGACCATCCTGAAGCCCTCGATGTCCCTCGCGTACTTCACCTTAGCTATCAGGTCCTCGGGGAAGGCCACGCTAGCCGTCGCTATGTATGGGACGTAGTGGGCGGCGAAGATCATGGGGACGTTCTTCTTCTGCGTCTCCTTGCCCCTGCTCTTTGGGCCGATGGGGTTCGTGCTCGTCTCCGCGTACTTGGGTGTGCCGCTGCTCCTCTGGTTACCAGTGTTCATGTATGCCTCGTTGTCCTTGCAGATCACGAGGATGTTCTCGTTCCTCTCGGCCGCGGCTGAGAGACCTTGGAAGCCTATGTCGTAGACTCCTCCGTCGCCGAAGAAGCCTACGGCCTTGACGTCGGTTCTCCCGATGGCTTTCAGGCCCCTCGCTGTGCCTGTAAGTGAGGCGCCTCCGCCCTCGAAGACCGCTCCAGCCCTCGGGTGCTTAGTCACGGCGTCGGGGCAGCAAGGGATTCCATGCCTTATGACGTTGGGCCCTAGCGCCTTGAACGTCAGCCTTGAGGCAAGCGCCGCTCCGCATCCCTGGCAGGCGCTGCCCGGGACGATGGTCAGTTCCTCTAGGGGTACCTGAGCTCTCGTTATCCTCTGACTCATCTCATATCACCTCAAACCCACTCGACCAGGGGCTCAACCTTCTGCCCCTTGGCCGCCTTAAGCGTCTTCTCTCCGATTTTTATGATGTCGTCGACCCTGACCTCCTTGCCGCCTAGTCCAGCGTAGAATCCAAGTATCTGGGGTCCAGGCTGGCCGTAGAGGGTGCTCCTCATCTGATGCCACGTCGGGCCGCCCATCCCCGGCTGACAGCTCCTGTCTATGATGCCGAAGGCGCCGATCCTCTTCGCTATCTCCCTGAAGTCGTTTCTGGGGAAGGGAAGGAAGCTCCTG
This sequence comes from uncultured Candidatus Bathyarchaeia archaeon, assembly GCA_964628365.1. Lineage (GTDB taxonomy): Archaea > Thermoproteota > Bathyarchaeia > TCS64 > TCS64 > UBA8941. The sequence continues at coordinate 3,196 of CAZVMI010000107.1, forward strand.
ATCTTCACGAGGCCGACCTTCTTGCCGTCTGCCCTGAGCTTGTCTACCGCGGACATCGCCGAACCGGCGATTGTGCCCATGGCGGTGATGATTGCTTCGGCGTCGTCGATCCTGTACGGATCGATCATACCGTTCCCGTAGCTGCGGCCGAACTTCTTGGCCCACTCGGCGAATACCTCCTTGATGACGGGCTCGGCCGTAAGAGCCGCCTCGTGGTGGACCTGCCATGGCTTCTGGGGATCGGCGTCGCCGAATCCCCTCGCGAACGTCGCCGGGTCCGCCTCGTCGGGCAGAATGCTCGGCATCGGCTTGTAGGGTGGAAGGAACTTGTCGACCTCCTCCTGGGCCGGTATCTCAACCGGCTCCGCCGTGTAGCTGAGCACGTATCCGTCGTAGCCGAAGGCGACGGGCAGGCGTATCCTCTTATCCTCCGCGATCTTGTAGGCCATAACGCAGGTGTCTAGGATCTCCTGTGCGTTCTCCACGTACAGGTGGATCCATCCCTGCCACTGCTGGGACATGAGGTCGCTGTGGTCAGGCTGCATCCCCTTGACGCCCCTGTGGACGACCGCCATGACCAGTGGCAGTCTCTTGCTCGCCGTCTCCTGCATCGGGTGATGCATGTAGAGCAGACCAGGGCCGGAGGTGCAGGTGAATGATCTAGCGCCGACGGCTGTGGCCGCCTGGACGACGACCTGACTAGTGAGCTCCCCCTCGACGTTGACGAAGTCGAAGTCGAACTCTCCGGCCGCGTACATGTCAGAGAGGTACTCCGTGATGGTGGTCTGTGGTGTGATGGGGAAGGCCGAAGCGACCTTGACCCTAGCGAGCTTCACGCCTGTGGCGCAAGCCTTGTTTCCGACCATTACTTCGTATGACACCCATTCATCTCCTCCTAGATCTCGACCCTCACCATCTCAATTGCCTTCACCGGGCACTCGTTGGCGCAGACGCCGCAGCCCTTGCAGACCCTCGAGACCATGTGGGGCTTCTTGTCCTCGCCCCACTCGAGGGCGTTCTCAGGGCAGAAGATCCAGCAGGTTTTGCAACCCGTGCACTTCGCCTCGTCGACCTTCGGGGTGAATACACGCCAGCTGCTGACATCCTTGAGGACGCCGTAGCCGCCGACGTTGAGGTCGACCTTGATTTTGGGCGCCTCCTTGACCTTCGCTTGGACCGGCCCCTTAACTAGCTCGTAGCTCTTCTTGACCGCTGCGATGTTCATCTCGCCTACCCTGCCCGGGTAGTACTTCAGTATGGCCTTGTTGATGGATTCGACCTTAAGGATGCCAGTGATCTTTACGAAGGCTCCGAGGATGGCCGTGTTGGTGATCGGCCTTCCGAGCGTCTCGAGCGCGATGCTCGTGGCGTCGACCGTGGCGATCTTTATGTCGCCGGCGAGCTTGCTGTCCTCGGGCTTCATCGGCGTGTTGAGCAGGACTACGCCGCCCGGCTTGACGCTGTC
>CAZVMI010000108.1:0-4648 GCA_964628365.1 uncultured Candidatus Bathyarchaeia archaeon
AAAAAGGTTGGGTGGGGCTAGTACTCCACCGGCACCTGCTGCATCAGCTGGAAGAGCCTTAGGAAGCTCTTGCTGTACCGTATTATGGCGCTCATGTTCCCCTTGAACTGGAGCTGGCGGGTCATGATTGCGTTTGCGCCGTCCACCTCGCCCTTGTTGACCGCCACCCAGGTCACGTATGGGCCCTCAAGGGTGAAATCCGTCTTCTCCCCTGCTCCCAGCGCCCTCACCTCGATGATCTTACCGTCGTTGAATTTCGTGTAGACGGCTTGGAGGTCGGGCTTGTCCGTGACCTTGAACGTGAAGCTTGCAATGAACATCTTCGCCTTGATGCCGAACTCCTGGTCGGTGTTGGCGATCTCCTCGACTTTCTTCCAGTAGTCGAGACCAAGATACTGGACCATTTAGATACACCTTGACTGGTCGAATAGTGTCGCACTATGTTTTTAAATAGATTGCTACCGGTGACCAGAAACGATTTCTATGGCGCGGCGAAGTTTAGGTGAGGTTACGTTCATGAAGAATCTCTTGAAGGAGAGGATCAGGGAGGGGAAGGCCGTCATCGGCACCTTCGTCGAGCTCGGCCACCCCGACGTGACGAACATCCTGAGCCACGCGGGGTTCGACTGGCTCCTCATCGACGGGGAGCACAGCCCCATCGGCTTCGAGACGATGGAGAAGATGCTCATGGCGATGGATGGCTCAGGCTGCACGCCGATCGTCAGGCCCCAGTGGAACGACCCGGTCATCATCAAGCGTGTGCTGGACATTGGCGCCCACGGCGTCCTTGTCCCATGGGTCAACTCAAGGGAGGAGGCTGAGGCCGCTGTCCAGGCGTGCAGGTACCCGCCAGACGGCATAAGGGGCTGGGGGCCGAGGAGAGCGGAGCGCTTCGACCCCGACTACAGGGCGACCGCGAACGATGAGATGCTAGTCTCGGTCCAGATAGAGACACAGAAGGCGATAGACAACCTAGAGGAGATCACGGCAGTCGAGGGGGTCGACGCGCTGTACATAGGCCCATACGACCTGAGCAACAACCTGGGCTTCGGCGTCCCACCCGCCTTCGATAATCCCCGCTTCCTCGGCGCGCTGGAGCACGTCCTGGCGGTCGCCGAGGACTACGGTAAGCCGGCCGGCATGTACTGCAACATGGACAACATCCGCTGGGCCGCAGAGAAGGGTTTCACCTTCAACACGGTGAGCAACGCCGACGGCTTCCTGGAGTTCGGCGCCGCAGAGGCGCTGAAGCGTTGGAGGGGCGTCTAGCCCCTACTTTTTCACCTGAATGACGCCCGTCGAGTACTTCCTCATCTTCTCCTCATCTAGCTCTACGCCGAGGCCCGGACCCTCAGGGACCGCGACGCAGCCGTCCTTCACCGCGAACACGGGCTCAGTCACGTCGTCCTTCATCCACTCGCCGTTGCCCGAGAGCTCGCACTTGAACTTGATGTCCCTTTGCCTCGCCGCGATGATGTTGGCGGCAGCGGCGAGGGAGACGCCGAGCTCCACGTCGTCGTGGAAGAGGCACGGGATGCCGAGGAGCTTAGCCATGTCGAGGAGCTTGACCGCGTTCGTGATCCCTCCGAGGGGCCTGTAGGTCTTGAGGCCTAGGACGCCGATGGCGCCGAGGTCGTAGAGTGCCTTCACGTCTGAGGCCTTGAAGATGGACTCGTGGGGCATTATCGGCGTGTCCACCCTCTTACCCACCTCGGCTAGGGCCTTGAAGCCCCACCAGACGGTCGGTTGCTCGACGAGCTCGATGTCGTACCTCTCCATCGCCTTTATTGCGCGGACGGCCTCGTGGACAGAGTAGCTCTGGTTCCCGTCGACCCTGATGGTGACGTCGTCGCCGACCACGTCCCGCAGCGCTTTGACGTTTCCGACATCCTGCTTGGGACCGATTTTGAGCCTGAGCCCCCTGTAGCCGGAGTCGACGAACCTCTTAGCCTCCCTGCAGACCTCCTCCTCTGAGCCGATGCCTATGAGGCCGACGTTGGGGAACCTCTTCACCTGGGCTCCACCGAGGAGCCTGTGGACCGGCATCCTCAGCGCCTTCCCCTTGATGTCCCACAGCGCCATGTCGATGGGCGCCTTTGACATCGGGTAGGTCGGCGCGACATAGTCCATCTTCGCCCAGATGCCCTCAAGGTCGAATGGGTCCATCCCGATGAGCTGGGGCGCTATCCAGCTCCTAATCATGTCGACGATGACTGGCTGAGACTCAGGCGAGAGGGGCGGCAGGGGCGGCGCCTCGCCGACGCCGCTGATCCCCTCGTCCGTGTTGACCCTGACGAGGACGAACTCGAACCAGCCTCCGCCGAGCTGCCCGTAGGTGGCGAGGGTGAGCACCTTGCTCCTGGGCACCCTCACGGGTATTATCTCAACGCTTGTGATCTTCAAGGAATCCCCTGAATACTATCAACCCATAGCCCTTAAAGCGCTTTTCAGAGCCACGATGTGCCGACGACCCTGGCGATTGAAAGCCAGATCCCCTTGAAACCGGGGGCACTGTGAAGCTCCTTCACGCGTGCTTATATCTGATTAAATCCAATTGTTTATGCGAATGCTCTATCGGGCAGGTTGGTTGGAAGCATATGAAGTTGAAGGGAAGTGAGACAGAGAAAAACCTCCTGAAGGCCTTCGCCGGAGAGTCGCAGGCGAGGAACAGGTACATCTACTTCGCGAACGTGGCGAGGAAGGAGGGCTATGAGCAGATCTCCGCCATCTTCACTGAGACGGCGGACAACGAGAAGGAGCACGCCGAGCTCTTCTTCAAGCACTTGCAGGGGGGAGATGTCGAGATCACCGCATCCTACCCCGCGGGGGTGATAGGTACAACCGCGGGGAACCTTAAGGCCGCCGCCGCGGGGGAGAAGATGGAGTGGACGGCGCTCTACCCGAACTTCGCGGATGTGGCCAAGGAGGAGGGCTTCGAGAAGATCGAGGAGACCTTCCGCGAGGTCGCCTCGGTCGAGGCCCACCACGAGGAGAGGTACCTGAAGCTCCTCAAGAACGTCGAGTCAGTGATGGTGTTCAAGAGGTCGAAGCAGGTCAAGTGGAAGTGCAGGAACTGCGGCAACATCCTCGAGGCGGCTGAAGTCCCGGAGAAGTGCCCGGTCTGCTACCACCCGAGGGCCTACTTCGAGCTCTTCGTAGAAAACTACTGAGACCTTCGCCCATTAAACAATTTTTTTTATAATATCGAACCGTTTCGCTTCCCAAGTTGTAGGCCGCCCTCATCTCAGAGCTACAGTTGTCCGGTGGCCGAGGAGTTATGTCGCGAAAAGTGTATTCTTATATACGGATGAGTGCAATATCAGTGAAACTACCCGGGTCGAATGTCTATGGAGACCAAGGAGGCTCTCGACAGTATCCTGATGCCCAGGAGCGTCGCAGTCGTGGGCGCCAGCGCAGAGCCCATGAAGTGGGGCTACATGCTGCTGAACGCCGTCCAGAAGGGCGGCTTCCCGGGCCAGATCTACCCGATAAACGTGAAGGCCGCCGAGATCAATGAGATCCTCGGCCTGAAGGTCTACGCGAACGTGAGGGAAGTACCCGGCGACATAGACTGCGCCGTCATCGTCGTCCCGGCCAAGTTCGTCCCAGGCGTCTTCCAGGACCTCATTGCCAAGGGCGTGAAGGGCGCCGTCGTCATAACCAGCGGCTTCAGCGAGACAGGCGAGGAAGGCGCAAGGGCCATCGCCCAGATAATGGAGATGACCACGGGCAAGCTCCGCTTCGTGGGCCCCAACTGCATGGGCGTCACCAGCAGCCCGGCGAAGTTCAGCGCCCTCATGGTCCCGTTCCTCGCGGAGAAGGGGGAGGTCGCCTTCGTCAGCCAGAGCGGCGGCTACGGCCTCCAGCTCTACCTCCGCGCCAACGCCCTCGGCGTCGGCATAAGCAAGTTCATCAGCAGCGGCAACGAGACCGACCTGAAGGGCTGGGAGTACTGCGAGTACTTCGGCGAAGACCCAGACATCAAGCTCATCGCCATGTACATCGAGGGGCTGAAGGAGGGCAGGAGGTGGTTCGAGGTCGCCAAGGAGATCACGCCTAAGAAGCCGATAGTCGCCATAAAGGTCGGCGTCACCGAAGCCGGCAGCAAAGCAGCGGCCAGCCACACCGGAAGCATCGCCGGAAGCGACAAGGTCTACGACGCAGCCTTCAGGCAGGCAGGCGTCGTAAGGGCCTCTGACGCCACAGAGATGTTCGACTACGTCAAGGGGCTCCTCTACTGCCCGCTGCCAAAGGGGCCTAACATAGGCATCGTCAGCAACAGCGGCGGAGTCGCAGTGGAGACCGCGGACAGGCTCGTCGAGAACGGGATGAAGATCCCGACCCTGAGCGAGGCGGTCCAGAGCGAGATCAAGGCGATCATCCCCGCCTTCGGCAACCCGAGGAATCCGGTCGACCTGACCGCGAGCCTCGACATGAACAGCTTCCTCAACGTCCCAGGCATCGTGCTGAAGCAGCCGGAGATCGACGGCCTCATCACAATAGGCTTGGGGACAGCTATCTTGAAGACGATGTTCCCCGACGTCGCGCCCGCTGACCTCGCCGGCATCTACAGTTGGCTCGATGGCCAGCTCATCCAGAGCTACAAGAAGTACGACAAGCCTGTGATAGTCATCGACCCCGCCGCAGA
>CAZVMI010000109.1:0-4639 GCA_964628365.1 uncultured Candidatus Bathyarchaeia archaeon
TTGAACTCACGAACTCGCACGCCCCAGGCGCGAATCTTACCAAGCTAGACCACGGTCCCGAAACAGTAAGTCTAACAGCCTCCCCCAAACTAAAAAGGTTGCGAAAGCCTTCTGGACCCGGAAAATGGTCTATAACCACAACATCTAAGACAACCAGTCATGAAGACCCCCCGCGCGCGAGGCCGAGCTGAAGGCGTTCGCCGACGCGTTAAAGCCCTAGGACCCGTAAAAGTTCCCCGAAGCCGCCGTCGCTCATCTCGGCCTTGTACCTCCTCAGCGCCGCGAGCAGCCCCTCCCTCTCCGGGAGCCTCATCAGCCTCCCCAGCTTGGCGCTCGTCGCCTGGTTGAGGAAGAGGGACTGGACGACCGTCGTGACGTTCGCGGCCCTCCTCCCGGTGCTCGCGGACTCGAAGTCGATGATCCTCGGCACCCCGCCGGCGACTATTATGTGCCTCCTCACCCTCACGAGCTCGCCGTGGTCGAGGCCGACCTCGTCCAGCCTCCTCGCGTCGCCGAGGAGACTACCCAGGACATCCCTCAGCGGGCCGCCGTCTGAGGGGGTGAGCCCCTCGAGCCAGTCGCCGAGGTAGACGCCCTCGATGAGCTCCATCAGGAGGAGGTCGTCTGTGCAGCCGAGGAGCTCAGGCCCCACACGGACGCTGTTAGCCAGCCCAAGAAGCTCGGCCTCATCCCTCAGCGTCGCCCTGTCCGCGTCCGTCCTGCGGACCTTGAGGGCAGCCCTCACTTCACCCATCTTCGCCGCGACCACGATGCCGACGTGGCCCTTGCCGAGGATCCTCAAGGAACCCACCAGGTGGGGGCCGCCAAGCAATAGGGCGTCGACACCTAGAAGCCGAAGATCCCTGAGCCTCTCCTCGGCCATGGCCTCGTCGAAGGAGGGCCAGCTCAGGAGCCTGAACGCCTTGGAACCATGCAACGACCCGATGGAAATGGCTTCACTCAAGCCACTCAGGCCTGCCCTTGAGGAACCTCTGCAGGAACGCCGGGAAGTCCCCCTCCAGGCATCCGGCGACCTCGCCGTTGAGGAGGACCCTCCCGCCTGAGGCGATTTTGTCGCCGAGCCGACGGGGCACGCCCTCGTCGACGCCGCCGTCGACGATGGCTTCGCCGAGCATCTTCTTCGCGTCGTTGTAGCGCCTCCTCGTCACGACCCACCACCTCGACCCCTCGACGGCGGGGCCGCTGACCACGTCGCCTGAGGCCAGGTGGGCCTCGAGGAACCTGCCGCTGTCCTCTGTTAGCCAGACCGGCGGACCGAGCTGCTTCATCGTCCAAGGGATCACAGCCGACTCCAGCTCGAAGCAGATGACATGCCTACTCCTCTCATCGCTCCAGGAGACTGAGCGTGTCACCCGGAAGCCCCTGTCCCTGAGGTGGCGGGCGAGAGCCTTCTCCGCCTTGTGGAGCTGCCCCCAGAGGGTATCCGGGACGTCGGGGCTTGGGTCGTCTACGACCAGGAACAGGATGTCCCTTTCGCCTCCGAGCGACCTGAGCAGGGCCTCCCTGTCCACGGGCTCGTCGTTCGGGAAGAAGAAGGCCTCCCCCGGCTTCACGACGAAGGACCTCGCGGCGGCGACGAAGGTCCAGAGGCTCGTCTCGGAGACCGCGGATGCGGCGTTCCTATCGGCGTCGACCGGGTCCACGACTATCAGCGGCTCCTTGAAGAGCTTCCTCAGCTCCTCGGGCGGCTTCGCCTCCTTGAGCTGGATGACGGGGGTCTCCCTCCAGCCCGCGGCGGCTTCCACCAGCCTCTCGAATGAGCCGTAGTGGAGAATGAGGAGCTCGCAGAGGTAACCCGAGAAGCCCTCCGTCCTCATCTCCGCGCCGTAGACGCCTGTGCCGACGACGAATTTCTTCAGCAGCCTCACTTCGTCCCTCTGCTCAGGCTTCAGGTTCGTGCTCAGGTACCGGGTGTGGAGGGGCGTCCTGTCCGTGGCGCTGAGCATCGGCTTACCCTTCTCCACCCTGAAACAGGGGACGAACTCGACGTCGTAGCCGTCCATCCTGGCCCGGATGTAGGGGTGCTCCGCGTAAGCCTCGACCCACCCGTCACCGACGAACGCCTTCACGGCCTCCAAGACCTCATGCAGGATCTTCCTCCCATGGGCCCGGTCGAGGACTATGAACATGTCAATGTCCTTGCGCTCCGAGATCCAGGTGTCCCTAGCGGCTGAGCCGTGGATCTCGACCTCGGCCTTGAAGCCCCCAGCCTTGAGGGCATCATAGAGTTTCTCTGCGACCTTCGCGGCGAAGGCCTTCATGGCCCTCACCTCCTCCCAGCTGGGGCTTATCCTCGCCAGTATCTCTCCCCGCATTCGGGTCCAAGCGTCAGAAGCAGTCATCACGGTTCTCCGACATTCAGAACGCGGCGTGCTCTGATTACCTCTTCGCCAATAAAAACTTCTGGTACCCACATCTATTTAGATGCTCTTAGACTCGGCGAGCGTCGAGTAGATCGGCCCCCTGCTCGTTAGGACGCTCTTCTTCAGCCTCACATGACTGACCTCAAGCTCGCCGAAGTGCTCGTCAGCGAGCCCCCTGACCGCCTCGGCGAGCTGCTCCCTGTTCCTGCCGCTCCTCACCCTGCAGAGCGTGAGGTGAGGCTCGAAGCCCCGACGCTCAGGCTCGAAGCCGAGCCTCTTCAGTCCCTTCTCGAGCTCCGTGTAGATCCTGAGCATCTCAGGAAGCCGCTCTCCCTCTAGGCCGGCCCAGACGACGCTCGGCCTGCTCAGGCTCGGGAATACGCCTACTCCGTTCACGTCGAGGCTGAAGGGCTCAAACTCGAGCCTCCTTATGACGTCGCCGACCCCCTCGACCTCGCCATCAGGCACGTCGCCGAGGAACCTGAGGGTTATGTGCATGTTCCCAGTCTCGACGCTCTTCAGGTCGGCTCCGGTTGACTTGAAGACCGCCTGAGCCTTCTCAAAGGCTTCGAGGAGCTCACTGTCCTCTATGTCGACGGCGACGAAGCACCTGACCGACACGGCACGTTTCACCTGCTGGAAGAGTACGCTCTACCTGCTAATGATTTTAACCCATGGGTGCAGGTATTCCACGTGGATGCCCTCCCCTTCGCGCTGATCATGGTGTCAGCCGCATCACACGCCCTCTGGAACTTCCTGGCGAAGGGGAGCCGCGACAAGGACTCCTACATGCTGCTGATAAACCTCTCCTCACAGGTCACGGTGCTGCCAGTCTTTCTCCTGATCCTCGGCGACTGGGGCTTCCCGGCGGCGGCGCTGCCCTTCCTGCTGGTCAGCGGCGCCGCCGAAGTAATCTACTTCCTCTCCCTCAGCAGGGCCTATGAGGAGGGAGACCTCTCCGTAGTCTACCCGATCGCGAGGTCCTCGCCGATGTTCGTCGCCATCCTCGCCTTCGCCCTCCTCGGGGAGAGGCTCTCCGCCTGGGGCGTGGCCGGCATCCTCCTAATCGTCGCGGGCGTCTACGTCCTCCACCTGAGGGGGGCCGGGAACCTCCTTGACCCGCTCGGCTCGCTGAGGGGACGCCCCACCCTGTTCGCCCTCGCCGCCGCCCTCGGCACCACCGTCTACTCCCTCATGGACAAGCTTGGAGTCGCCGTCGTTGACCCCGTGCGGTACGCGTTCTGGCTGGAGATATTCGTCTCCATGATGTTGGCGCCGGTCATCATCTGGAGGAGGGGCCTGGGGGGCCTCGTGGGCGAGTGGCGTGGCGGATGGCTCAGGATATCCGTCTCAGGCTTCATCATGAGGGTCGGCTACCTCCTCGTCCTCTACACGATGACTCTAGCCCCGGTCAGCTACATCCTCGCCCTGAGGCAGGTGAGCGTCGTACTCGGCGCCCTCCTCGGCGTAGCACTGCTCAGGGAGAGCTACGGCCGGGAGAGGCTTCTCGGCTCAGCCATCATATTCGCAGGGGTCTACATCCTAGGCGCGCTGGCTTAAACTGGTACGGGTACTTGATTTCAAAGTTCTATGGCAACATTCTAGTGGTTGCCTTCTTCGTCATGATGAGTTTCTTTGGCTACCATCAGTACAGATATGGTAAGAGCATGAAAACAGGGGAATCAAAGTGATCGAGTGTTCCAGCCAGTGAGGTGGAGTTGAATTCGGTAAAAAGCTGTAGTCATGAGTGCGGCTGCTGCGAAGGTTGTCATTAGCCTCAACGCGTGTACGTAATCCAGTAACCCTTAAATATGAGATGCGGTTAATCTAACATTGTGTTAGAATGACACAACAAATAGTGTGTTTAAGACAACAAAGGAGATGGGATGAATGGACATCTGGTTAATCGGAATCCCCGTCATAGGGTTAACGATAGCCGCTGTGGCTATCTACACGATCTGGACGATAACCAAGTCGAAAAAGTCCGGGTTCCCCCTCGCAGATGAGAGGACCGCAAAGATATCCGGCAAAGCATTCCAAGCCGGCTTCCTGATCGGTGCCTACTACCTAATCGCCCTCAACTTCTACAATATCATAAGCATCGAGTTCCTCGGAGGGGGGCCTCTGGAGTCGATGCCAGTCATCAACTCGGCGCTCATAATCATGGGTGTAACAGTCATCGTCATGATGACGTACTTAGGGAGAAAGGAAGACGTTTGATGGTGAACGGCCGTGAGGACTCGGATTAAGGAGTT
>CAZVMI010000110.1:0-1989 GCA_964628365.1 uncultured Candidatus Bathyarchaeia archaeon
GAGAAGGTCAGCGCAGGCATTGATCAGCGTCAGCGACGACACCCTCTATAACATAGCCAAAGTCCTCGGCGGCGAACAGGGGATAGAGATAATCAAGATCCTAAAGGAGAACGAGGACATAACAGTAGAGGACATCTCGACCAAGACGAACATCCAGATAAACGATGTCAGGAAGCTCCTCTACAGGTTCTACAATCACAGCCTCGTCACGAGCAGGAGGTTCAGGGACAAGGAGACCGGCTGGTTCATCTTCCAGTGGCGCCTCCAGCCGGAGCTCGTCGAGGCCTACATCCAGGGGATGAAGCACAAGATACTGAAGAAGCTCGAGGCGAGGCTCGAGTACGAGCTGAGCCACGAGTTCTACCACTGCGGGAACTCGACCTGCCCAAAGACGACCTTCGAGGTCGCGATGGAGACCGTCTTCAGGTGCCCCCACTGCGACGAGCCGCTACACAGGGTCGACAACAGGCCGATAATCGAGTTCCTCGAGAAGAAGATATCCGAGATAAAGGGGGACCTCGAGGACTGAATCCGCCATCCAGGGACGAGGCCATTAAGATTTTGAAGGCTTCGGGGTGCTCAAACGGGGTTGTGGAGCACTGCCTCAACGTCACCAAGGTAGCCTTGAGGCTGGCGGAGGCGTTCAAGAGGAAGGGATACCAGGTCGACCTGCCCCTCGTCGAGGCGGGCGCGATCCTCCACGACCTCGGCCGCTCCAAGACCCACGGGACCGAGCACGGCGCCGTCGGTGGCAGACTCGCTAGAAAGATCGGACTCCCGGAAGAGGTCGCGAGAATAGTGGAGAGGCACGTTGGCGCCGGGCTTTCAAGGGACGAGGCGAAGAGGCTCGGAATCCCGGACGGGGACTACATCCCAGAGACCTTGGAGGAGAAGATCGTGACCTACGCGGACAAGCTCGTCGAGGGAGACCACGAGGTCGACATACAGGTCACGGTAGACCACTTCGCCGAGGAACTCGGAGCGGACCATTCAGCCGTCGATAGGCTTCGCCGCCTACACAGGGAGATGGTCGAGGCCGTGGGGCCTAAGTTCTGACATTGCCTGCACATGCACCCCCGCCTATTGTTTTATAGGCTGAGCGGTCAATATGTCATGATTCTTCATGTCTGGAGATGTTTTATCGAAGGACGAGAAATACAGGATACTAAGCTTCACGAAGCTCGAGCCGATTGTCGTCGTCGGGGGGAAGGGGGCGACCCTCAGGGACGCCGACGGGAGGGAGTACATCGACTGCTACGCTGGCATAGCGGTTGTGAACGCCGGCCACTGCCCGCCGAGGGTCGTCGAGGCCGTCAAGAGGCAGGCGGAGACGCTCATCCACTTCGGCTCGTACGTCTACCATAACCCAGTGGTGACTGATCTCGCCGTCAAGCTCGCCGAGGTCGCTCCGAAGGGGCTCGTTAAGACCTTCTTCGGCAACACCGGCGCGGAGGCGAACGAGACAGCTGTGAAGCTTGCTAAGAAGTTCACGAGGAAGCAGGAGATAGTGGCGCTCGAGTGCAGCTTCCACGGCAGGACGATAGGGACCCTGAGCATCACCGGCCAGTCACGGAGGAAACGCTACGACATGGGCCCCTACCTCTCAGCGGTCTCCTTCACCGCGGCGCCCTACTGCTACAGGTGCCCATTCGAGAAGGAGTACCCGGGCTGCGGCGTCCTCTGCGCCAGAAGGCTGGAAGACGTGATCAACTATCACACGTCGGACAACGTCGCCGCCCTGATAGCGGAGCCTGTCATGGGCGAGGGGGGCATCATAGTTCCTCCGCCAGAGTACTTCAAGGTGCTGAAGAAGATACTGGACGCCCACGGTAGCCTCTTCATCGTGGACGAGGTGCAGAGCGGCTTCGGGAGGACCGGGAAGTTCTTCGCGATAGAGCACTACGGCGTGACGCCTGACATCATGACGATGGGGAAGGGGATAGCGGCCGGCTTCCCGCTCAGCGCCTGCATCGCGAGGGCGGATGTGGG
>CAZVMI010000110.1:2089-4627 GCA_964628365.1 uncultured Candidatus Bathyarchaeia archaeon
CGGCCTCCTCGTCGGCACGGGCGGCGTCAAGGCCTGCACAATCAGGTTCCAGCCGCCCCTCATCATCACCGAAAAAGAGCTCGACAGGGCGCTTGAGGTCTTCGAGGGCTCGCTTACGAAGGTGGAGAAGGAGGCAGCCTAGATTGGTACTGCTTGAGGAGCCGATCAAAGACGTCCTGAAGCTGAGGAACTACGTAAACGGGGAGTGGGTCGACCCCTCGTCTGGCGCCTACAGGGACGTCGTGAACCCGGCGACCCTGAAGACCATAGCCAGGGTGCCCTTCTCCAACTTGGAGGACACGAAGGCCGCGATAGAGGCGGCTCAGGGGGCCTTCCCCGCATGGAGGAGGACACCGCCGCTGACGAGGGCCCGCTACCTGCTCAGGCTCAAGGATCTGCTCGAGGGGCACTTCGAGGAGATTAGCAGGGTATGCACCCAGGAGCACGGGAAGATCATAGACGAGTCCAGGGGCGAGATCAGGCGGGGGATAGAGAACGTCGAGGTCGCCGCGGGCATCCCGAGCCTGATGATGGGGTACAACCTCGAGGACATCAGCAGGGACATCGACGAGTACGTCGTCAGGCAGCCCCTCGGCGTCTTCGCCTGCATCGCGCCGTTCAACTTCCCATTCATGGTACCACTATGGTTCTTCCCGTACGCCGTGGCCACCGGGAACACGTACGTCATTAAGCCGAGCCCCTGGACGCCGCTGAGCCAGACCAAGCTCGTGGAGCTCGTCGAGGAGGCGGGCTTCCCGCCAGGGGTCATAAACATGGTACACGGGGACGCTGAGGCCGTGGACACCATCCTCAAACATCCCGCCGTGAAGGGAGTCTCCTTCGTCGGCTCCACCGCCGTGGGCAGGGACATCATCTACAGGGAGGCATGCGCCGGGGGCAAGAGGGTCCAGGCACAGTGCGGGGCGAAGAACTTCCAAGTGGTGATGCCTGACGCTTCCATCGACGGGACGGTCTCCAACCTGATGGGGAGCTTCTGGGGGAATACCGGACAGCGCTGCCTGGCCGGCGCGAACCTCGTCCTTGTCGGCGACGACAAGGCATTCAACGAGAGGATGATGAGGGCGGTCACGAAGGCGACCTCTGAGATCAGGATAGGGTACGGCCTAGACGAGGCGACCCAGATGGGGCCCCTCCAGTCCGAGGCGAGGAAGAGGCGGGTCGCCGGCTACGTGGAGAAGGGAGTCGAGGAGGGAGCGAGGCTCACCCTGGACGGCAGGAGGTTCAAGATCCACGGGGGCTACCCCGAGGACTGCTTCCTCGGCCCCTCAATCTTCGAGGGCGTCACCCCAGAGATGACCATCGCCAGGGAGGAGATATTCGGCCCCGTGATGAGCGTACTCACCGCCGGGAACCTCGAAGAGGCCATAGGGATGGTGAATGGGAGCGCCTACGGCAACGCCGCCTCCATCTTCACCGCCAGCGGCAGGGACGCCAAGAAGTTCAGGTACGAGGTCGCCTGCGGCAACGTCGGCGTGAACGTCGGCACCGCCGCCCCGATGGCGTTCTTCCCCTTCAGCGGGATGAAGGACTCGTTCTTCGGCGACCTCCACGGCCAGGGCATGGACGCCGTCGAGTTCTTCACCGAGAAGAAGGTCGTCATAGAGCGGTGGTTTTGACTTACTCACAGTCATAATCCTTTTATTCTGATAGTGAAAAAGAGCTCGATTGAGTAAGTTAAAGTTCAGCCCTGATTCTAATAACTCTATATAGATAGTTAATAAAATATATAGTTTAGCCCTCGCACGCGCAAGCCCTTTCCTATTTAGAGGGGTACTCGTGATGAATCGTGGATTACGTCATCGTCGATTTGAAGCCGCTTATATCTGGGGCATTCAAGGTAACGCTCCGAAGAACAGACCCTCCTCCTATACTCCTCCTTGACTGACATCTTCCTCAAATCCATGAATTCTGAAGGTATAATCGCGTAACATAATCCATCAACTATGTGTGGGCAACACATGTGGAACTAATCGGAAGAAGCCCTCATAAACATTTAGGATTATTAAACACTTGCCCAAGACTCGTATTTTAGACATTTATTAGTGTGCGCGCCTCCGTATCAGGCCCTCCTCTTCATTATGAATATTGTCCATTTTCATCCTGGGCTCCTCTAAAGATATAAGCGAACCTTAAGAGCTGCTGATCTAAGCCTCGAGGTATGGATCTCCTGGAGAAGCGTGACGTCTTCCGCTTAGTGGAGCTATTTGCCTTAGAGTGCGGCCTAAAGAACCTAGCTCCAGGCCAGGGCTGCTTCATCGAACCTCCCCACCTCTGGGACCCCGAGGCCGAGGGCTTCAAGATCCTCATCGACGCCAAAGCCTCCATGGACACCTCCCTCGAGAAGGTTTCGCCCTTCTTGGGTACTCTAGGCCTTAGAAGCAGAAGAATCGTAACCAGGTATGGTCCATTTATCGAGATCTTCAAGCCTCGACACAAATAATAATCCCAGGAGAACACATTATTCTATAGGATAGGATGGTTTTCGGCTCAGGAAACTTTTCCCTCTTCTAACGCGTG
>CAZVMI010000111.1:0-4604 GCA_964628365.1 uncultured Candidatus Bathyarchaeia archaeon
CTGACCCAGCCGACGACCTTGTCCGTCTTGATGCTCGGGCTGCTCGGGTCGACCATGATGACCTCGTACCACTTGTTGACGCCGTCCTGCCAGACCCAGTAGCTGTTCAGGACCTCCATGTTCGGGTACTTCCTCCCCGCCCGCTCCTCGGCGATGGCCTGTATGCTCTTCGCCCGGGTCATCTTCGTGACGCCCATCCTCTTCTGCCTGTGGCCGAGGATAGGCCTCAGCTTGTTGCCTCCGCCCCGGCGGATGCGGACCCTGACGACTACGAACCCCTTCTTAGCCTTGTAGCCGAGCCTGTGGGCGCGGTCGAGCCTCGTGGGCTTGTCGACCCTGACGATGGTCGGCTGCCTCCGCCAAATGACGACCCTTTGGCGCATCACGTCCTGGACGAAGCTCTTGGACGGTGTCTTCCACGCCTCCCTGAGGTGCCTGTACAACGGGGTTATCTCCTGTCGAAGCTACCGAACAAGAGACCGGAACAGGCTAATAAATGTATAGGGGTGCTTCAACCGGTGCCTAGAAGATGGCGTAGAGGATGAAGAGGGGGAGGAATATGTTGGCGACGAGCCCTATCACCGTGACCATCGTGTTGAGGCTTGGCCCCGCCGTGTCCTTGAACGGGTCGCCGACCGTGTCGCCTATTACTGCGGCGTGGTGGGCCTCAGAGCCCTTCCCGCCGAGTGCTCCTTCCTCGATGTACTTCTTCGCGTTGTCCCAGAGGCCTCCCGCGTTAGACATGAGGAGGGCGAAGACGAGGCCGCTGAATATTGTGCCTGCCAGGTACCCTCCGAGTCCCTCGACGCCGAAGACGAAGCCGACCACCAGCGTGGTCACGATGATCACTATGCTTGGAGGCAGCAGCTCCTTGAGAGCCCCGATTGTGGCGATGTCGACGCATTTGGCGTAGTCTGGGACGACGCCCTCCTTGCCCTCCCTGAGGCCGGGGATCTCGCGGAACTGGCGGCGGATCTCCTCTATCATCCTGAAGGCGTTCCTGCTTACCCCCAGCATGAGGAGGGCCGAGAAGACCGGCGGTATGGCGACGCCGATGAGGGCACCCATCATGACGATGGGGTTCATCAGGTCGAAGACTACAGCCCTGCCTAACTGCACCTCTGCGACCTCCTTGAAGGCGGCGAGGATGCTGATGACCGTGAGGCCGGCCGCCCCTATGGCGAAGCCCTTCGTGATCGCCTTACTCGTGTTGCCGGCGGCGTCGAGCTTGTCGAGGATCTCGATCGTCTTCTCCTCGAGGCCGGACTGCTCTGCGATCCCTTTGGCGTTGTCGCCTATGGGGCCGAAGCTGTCGTTGGCGACGACCATGCCGACGATGCTCAGCATCCCGAAGGCGGCGGCCCCAACCCCGTAGACACCGTAGTTTGGCCCTATGCTATTACAGAGGGCGTAGGCAGCCCACGAGGCGAGGCCGATGCCGACCAGGGGAGGCAGGACGCTTATGAGGCCGTAGCTGAAGCCAGTGATTATGTTGATGGCGGGCCCGGTGACGCTGGACTCCGCCGTCAGCTTCGTCGGCGGCCTGTTTATGCTCGTGAAGTAGTCTGAGGTTACCCCTATTATGATGCCGGCGAAGAGCCCGAGCGCCGAGGCGCCCCAGATCCTGAGGTCGTAGCCTAGCAGGTACGAGGCCGCCAGAGTCAGCGCCATGTAGAGGACGCACGTAACGTATGTTCCCCTGTTAAGCACCGATCCAGGGTCTCCTCCCTCCTTGACCCTGACTATGAAGACACCGACCACGGAGGCGAATGCGCCTAGGCCGGCGAAGACGAGTGGAAGCTCCAGGAGGTAGGTTCCGAGGACGCTGCCTAGGAGCATCACCGCCATGAGGCTGGCGACGTAGGAGTCGAAGAGGTCCGCCCCCATCCCCGCGACATCGCCGACGTTGTCGCCGACGTTGTCCGCGATCACCGCGGGGTTCCTCGGGTCGTCCTCCGGGAGGTCCATCTCGACCTTCCCGACGAGGTCCGCCCCTATATCCGCCGTCTTCGTGTATATGCCCCCTCCCGCCTTGGCGAAGAGAGCCAAGGCGCTGGCGCCGAAGCTGAAGCCGATGACGACGTTCGGGTCGCCGGTCAGGAAGTAGACGACGCTTACGCCGAGGAGGGCTAGGCCGACCACGCTCAGCCCCATCACAGCGCCCCCCCTGAAGGCTATCGGGAAAGCCTGAGTGATCCCCTTCCTAGCCGCCGCTGCGGACCTCACGTTCGCGTCAGTAGCCACGTCCATCCCGAGGTAGCCTGCCAAGGCTGAGCAAACGGAGCCGAAGATGTAGGCGGCCATAAGCGTCACGTTCGCAAGTGGGTTAGACGTCGCCCAGATGGGGTGCGGCAGGAATATCAGGAGCACGGCGGCCATGCCCACGACGAAGAGGGCGAGGGTCCTGTACATCCTGTTCAGGAAAGTCTGTGCGCCCTGCTTTATCGCGCCGGAGACGAATTGCATGCGCTCCGTGCCGGCGTCCTGACGCTTAACAAATCTGAGAATATAAAACCCGGTCAAGACCGAGAGCATCGCCATAGCGGGGGCAATGAACCAAGTAGCTAATACAGCCAAACACCAGTCCTCCTCAGCGAATAGCCTTCCAAACCCTACACCAATACCAATGAAACCCTATAAAAATATGTAGGCTACCTGCCCTACGGTGCGAGCCTTCGGCCGCCCTAGGCGATTTTTGTGGACGAAGTCGGCTAGGGTTTAAGGCCGTCCAGGGCGAGGTGGGACCTTTGTCTGAGGAAGATCACCGGGACTCCCTCCCCACGGCATCTCCTCCTGAGCTGGGCGTCGGCCGTCGCCACGTAGAACCCGTTCTCCTTGGCCACCCTCACGAGGGAGTCGTCCACGGTCTCGCCCGGGGCGAGGGGGAGGTCTAGGACCTTGCAGCGCCCCGATAGGGCGAGCGCGAAGGCAGCCTCCCTGCTCCGGGAGGGCTTCTCGTCTAAGCCGAGACCCCTTAGCTCCTCGATGACTGAGGTGGTCACAATCAACCTGGCAGGGACCTCGAGGAGCCCCTCTATCCCCTCGAAGATGTCGACGCCGAACCTCGCAGGGATGAAAAGGAAGTTGGTGTCGATGAGGACCGACGCCTTAGCTTTTCTGGACAATTCACCCACTCAGGGTCCCGGCGCCTATGAGCCTCCACCGGCCCTGGAGCCTCCTGCTTATCGCCACCCTGTCCGTCTCCTCGCCGCAGATGGGGATGCTCAGCTTCGCCTCGAAGTAATCCTTCTTGACGACGACCACGTCAGCCATCGTCTTCGACGTGCCTACGTTGAGGAGGAGCTTCTCGCCCTTCGCTATCTTCGCCACGTCCTCCTGCTCCTTGCTCCCGACTACGCTGTCGAACAGCTTGACATCTATCGAGAGTTCTTCCCTGACCACTGGTAGGGTGCCTGGCTTGCCGACGAGGCTGCCGACGAGGCCGTCAGACTTGGTCAGCGAGGGGTCGAGCATGGTGCCGACGCCAACCAGACCGCCCGGCATGGCTTCAAGAACCGGGCCGCCTCCCACGTGGAGACTCATGATCTCGGTGAAGAGCTCCCTCATCTTCAGCCTGTTCTTATCCCTGGTGGGGAGCCCTGGCCTGATCTCGACCTCGTCTCCCACCTTGAACCTGCCCTGGTATATGGATCCGCCCAGGACTCCGCCGCTCAGCTCATCGATCGAGGTGCCCGGGTTGTTGACGTCGAAGCTCCTTATGATGTGCATCCTCGGCGGCTTCGATGGGTCCCTCTTCGGCGTCGGCAGGTACTCCTGTATCGCCTTGACCAGGAGGTCGATGTTCACGTTGTGCTGCGCCGAGACGGGGATGATGGGTGCTTCGTCCGCGATGCTGCCCTTCACGAACTTGAGGATGTCGTTGTAGCTCCTGATCGCGTCCTCGCGCTTGACAAGGTCAATCTTGTTCTGGACTATGATGAGCTTGTCCAGGCCGACGGTCTCTATGGCGGCCAGGTGCTCGCGAGTCTGGGGCTGCGGGCACTTCTCGTTCGCCGCTATCACCAAGATGGCGCCATCCATGACTGCGGCGCCGCTGAGCATCGTCGCCATCAGTATCTCGTGGCCCGGGGCGTCGACGAAGCTGAGTGCCCTCTGAAACTCGGCCTTCTTCCCGCAGGCTGGGCACTCTGGGGTAATGGAGTAGCACTGGGGCTCGTCACAGTCTGGGCACTTGTATATGGCGAAGTCAGCGTAGCCGAGCTTTATCGTGATGCCCCTTTTCAGCTCCTCGCTGTGGCGGGAGGCCCACTGGCCTGTGAGGGCTTGGACTAGGGTCGTCTTGCCGTGGTCGACGTGCCCGATCGTGCCGATGTTGATCTCAGGTTGTTTTGGAAGCGTTGGCATCCCCATGAGCCCCCTCTATCCTGTAACGGATAACTACAAACCTTTAACTTAAATGCGTTTATGAAGGCCATGAAGAATGAGAGACTTTTAGAAACCGATGATGGCTAAAGGTCGCTTAATCAACAAAAGATAAATATTTTTTATTAAAAATGTTATGCAGAGGAATTTGCAGGAATTAATAAGTATATTTGTTCGATCGATCAACGGCTTAATTACTATTGGCTTTTTTATCTTATTAT
>CAZVMI010000112.1:0-4550 GCA_964628365.1 uncultured Candidatus Bathyarchaeia archaeon
ATTTCATATAGCTTAAAAAAGCGACGAACTTCGGATGGGCTCATTCCCTGAGTATCGGGCAGGTCATGCAGTGGGGGCCGCCGCCTCCTATGCTGAGCTGGCTCCCGGGGATGGTGAGGACATCGAAGCCCCTGTCGTCGAGGATGCCGACGATCCTCTCGTTCCACTCGTAGCTGACGCATTTGTGGTCTCCGAGGCCGACGATGTTGGTGCCGAAGACGCGGACCTCTGTGTCGTTTCCCTCTATGACCTCGAGCCCCTTGCCCTCGAGGTAGTCTCGGAGGTACTGGAGCCTTACCCCCTCCTCGTCGTAGACGTAGGCGGGGTAGAGGCCGAGGCTCGCCTCGTGGAAGAGGGCTATGTCTGGGCTCATCACCATCACGGCGCCGTCCAGGTGTACTCGGAAGCTTGGCAGCGGCACAGCGACGAACTCCTTCACGGCGCCGCCGCCCATCAGCTTCTCCCGGACCATGTTGACGCCGGCCTCGTTGCTACGGGTGATGAAGCCCATCATCACCGTCTCCCCGTTGAGCCAAACGAAGTCGCCTCCCTCCACGAGGGCCGGCGGCGTTATCCTCTGGGCGACGGGGACGCCTAGCCTCTCCATCGCCTTCTCGACGAGGAACGGCTCGACCTGCCTCGCGGCGTATGTCATCCTGAGGCAGTGGGCTCCGAGCTTGGAGACCATGCAGACGTCGCGGGTGTAGACCATGTTCGGGAGCGTCTCCGCGATCCCCGCTTGGTCCTCGTCCAGCAGGTCTGTGAGCATGACGACCTCGACCCCCTCGTCTCGGAGGAGGTCCGAGAAAACATCGTGCTCCCGCTGGAACTCCTTCCAGTAAACTACGTCCCTGAAGAGATATGCGTCCTTGTTTCCAGGCGTTATCCTTCGGTTCTCCTCGGTCGGCCTGTGCATCAGGACCTTCTTCAGCTTTCCATACTCTGTCTGAGCGCCGAACTTCATGCTGTCAACCTTGTACTTCTTAGGCGCTCGACGACGATAAGATTTTCTCCCTTAAAAAAGGAGGTGCGGCTGTCTAAAGTTTGTGTGCCTCGATCTGGGCGCTCGAGACGATGTCCATGAAGGAGGTCTTGGAGAGCACCTTCACGTCCTTGAATCCCGCGCCCCTCAGCTTATCGACGTAGACGGCCTCGTCGAGGGCACCTGCAACGCAACCCGCCCAAGCGTCAGGGTCCTCCCTTATCTCCTTGGGCAGCTCGCCCTTCGTAACGATGTCCGAGACCATCATCCTACCACCCGCCCTGAGGACCCTGTAGGCCTCCTTGAAGACCCTGTCCTTGTCTGGGGCGAGGTTGATTACGCAGTTGCTGATTATGACGTCGACTGAGCCGCTCTCCACAGGGAGGTCCTCGATGTCCCCGAGCCTGAACTCGACGTTGTCGAAGCCTGCCTCCTCGGCGTTCTTCCTTGCGAGGTCTATCATGTCCTGTGTCATGTCAACGCCGATTGCCCTGCCCTTGGGGCCCACCTTCTTCGCGGCGAGGAGGACATCTATGCCTCCGCCAGAGCCGAGGTCGAGGACGACCTCCCCCTTCATGAGGCCCGCGATAGCAGTCGGGTTACCGCAGCCCGCACACGCCTGAACGGCGGATTCAGGGAGATCCTTGAGCTCGCTCAGATCGTAGCCGATGCTGCCCGCGTGGGTGTCCGGCCCACAGCAGCTGCACGAGCACTCGGACGCCTGGGCCCTCTTCGCTACCTTCGAGTAGTTCTTCCTGACGTGTTCCTTTATGGCTTCGTTTCCCTTAGCCACTCAAACCCCACCCTATTATCGGGCATCCAATAATGCGTGGCGATATATTAAAGTATCGGTCACCCAATATTCAGGTACGATGGAGAACTGCTGCGACGAGGCCATACCGGGCTGCTGCGACATGAGGGGGCTCCTCTCCTTCACGATCCTCTGGCTCCTGACCAAGAGGGATATGTACGGGCAGGAACTAGGCGAGGAGCTCAAGAGGAGGAAGGGGACCAGACCGAACCCGGGTACAATCTACCCCGCACTCAAGGAGCTGGAGGCAGCCGGTCTCATCGAGGCGAGGAGGGAGGGAAGGAGGAAGGTCTACAGCCTCACCCCCAGCGGCAGGGATGGGGCGGAAAAGGCCTGCGCCTACTTCTGTAGAGCCTATGGTGAGATCTTCGAGGAGTACGGTGACAGGCAGCAGATCCAGAAGACCATGGCTGTGAACTGAGGCCTGGTTCTTCCGTTGTGAAGAAACTCATTGCTATCACTCCATGAAAGATGATATCTTCTCCGCTTCAAATTATGTAACCAGTGCCCTTTTATCTCCCGCTATCCTCACTCATTAGATATATCTTGCTTGAGCGCAAAGAGCTGACGCACGACGATGTCAGGCGTCTAGTCTTTGGCTCTGTAGATCTGATTAGGGAAGCCCAAGACCAGCTTCACCTGCTTATCGGGGAAAATATCTTTGAGACACGGGATAGGCTCTTGGAGGGTGAGTTCAGGGCGGAGGATATGCCGAAGCCATGGAACAGTCCATACAGGATGGAGTTCGGCGCCTTCGTTCCGCCCTCAATGGTGATCTTGGATAAGAACCTCCCGCTCTCAGACAGGCCTATGGATGTCCCCGAGTTCGCCTCGACTCTCAGCCTCTACACCGCCGTCCACGAGGTCATCCACGCCGACGACCACACAGGAGGCGAGAAGCTCCTCATGGCGACGAGGAAGCACATCCTAGAGGCTCACCAGGACAAGCTGAAGAAGGCGCTAGAAATTATAAGGAGACAGGGCGGCTGCGACTCGATAAGGAACTACGAGGACCTCGCCGAGCTCTGGGCCATGCAGTACGTCGATATGGTGACCCACTACAGGTCTTACGTTGTCCTCAGGTACGGCGGCCTCCCTAAGCTCGACGACATATGGTCTCGGCTCAGCGACGACTTCTTCTCCCCGTGCATCCTCACCTGCATAGAGCTCCAAAAGGGGGTGGAGTATGTCTTCAGCCTCTTCACGGAGCGCATAGGGGAATATTGCTTGATCGACGCCCTCAGCGAGTACGAGGAGATAGGGAAGAAGCGGGCGAACGGTTACACGGTTTAGCATAGGATTTTAATCGGGAGCCGAGCCATTCTTCCATGGGACCCGGATGCTCTACGACACCCTCGTCGATACTTACGAGAGGCTAGAGGCTACAACTAAACGGCTTGAGATGACGGAGATCCTCGCTGGCCTCCTCAGGGAGGCTGACCCGGACGAGATCGAGCAGGTCATCTACCTCACCCAGGGGAAGATCCACCCAGACTGGACCGGTGAGCCCGAGATAGGCATGGCCGAGAAGATGGTGATCGAGACCATCGCGAAGGCGACTGGGCTGCCGAGGGCTCAGGTGGAGAAGCTGCTCGCCGAGAAGGGCGACATAGGCCACACGGCTGAGGCGGCTCTCCGCGGCAAGAAGCAGGGGAGCTTCGGGGCGAGGAATCTAACAGTCTCAGACGTCTACACGACCCTCGACCAGATCTCGAATGAGTCCGGGCAGGGGAGCGCCGGGAGGAAGGTGGACAGGCTCGTGAGGTTGATGGTGAATGCGTCACCCCTCGGAGCCCGCTACCTCGCCAGGACAGTGGTCGGCGCTCTACGCCTCGGCATAGGCGACATGACCATCCTCGACGCCCTAGCCAAGGCGAAGACGGGCTCCAAGGACGCCAGGGAGGCCCTTGAACGGGCCTACTACCTGAGCAGCGACCTCGGCGACGTCGCCCGCACCCTCGTAGAGAGGGGGATGCCCGCCATCGAGGGGTTCCACGTCACCGTCGGCAAGCCGATCATGGCGATGGCCGCCCAGCGCCTCAGCACCGCGGAGGAGATAGTCGAGAAGCTGGGCAGGCTCTCGGCTGAGTACAAGCTCGACGGCGAACGCCTCCAGATCCACAAAGAGGACGGGAAGGTCCAAATATTCAGCCGCCGGCTGGAGAACATCACCCACATGTACCCCGATGTGGTGAAGATGGCGGAGCGCCAGATCATGGCGGGTAGCGCCATAATCGAGGGGGAGGTCGTCGCCATCAACCCCGAGACCGAGGAGATGCACCCGTTCCAGACCCTGATGCAGAGGCGGCGGAAGCACGGCGTCGAGGAGGCGGTGGAGAGGCTCCCCGTGACCGTCTTCCTCTTCGACTGCCTCTACGCGGACGGCGAGGACTACACCCTCGAGCCTTACCCCAAGCGGAAGGCGGAGCTCGCCAAGATAATCGAAGAATCCGACAGATTCCACAGGGTCAAGGCCATAGAGACCGATGACCCGAAGGAGATAGAGCGCTTCTTCGAGCAGGCGATCGCGGACGGCACGGAGGGGCTCGTCTGTAAGAGCCTCTCGGAGGACTCCATCTACCGGGCTGGCGCCAGGAGCTGGCTCTGGGTGAAGCTGAAGAGGAGCTACCAGAGCAAGATGTCGGACCCAGTCGACCTCGTCGTCGTAGGCGCATTCTACGGGCGTGGGAGGAGGGCGGGCAGCTACGGTGCCCTCCTCGCCGCCGCATACGACCATGAGGCTGACATGTACCGCAC
>CAZVMI010000113.1:0-4475 GCA_964628365.1 uncultured Candidatus Bathyarchaeia archaeon
TTCTTCATGGACTTCGGGATAGTCCTAGCCCTAGCCCTCATGGGGATCTACTTCGCGATGAAGAAGATGGACGATGTGAAGCTCTACCTCCTCGTCGCCCTCTTGACCTCCCTCTACTTCACCGCCAACCTGACGAGGATCGACATCATCCTCGCCTTCCCCGTCAGCCTGTTGGCGGCTTACGGGATAGTCGAGTTGCTGAGGCCATTCGCCGCCGTCTCTGCGGCTCCGGCCGCGCTCGACAGGCGGAGGAGGAGGCGGAAGGAGGTCTTCGGCGTGAGCAGGGAGTTCAGCGTCATCTTCACGGTATTCATACTCCTCACCCTCCTCCCAAACATCTTATTGTTCACCTCCGGAACCTCGAGCGCGCCGTCCACCTTCGGCTCAAGCGGAATCGAAAACCGCCTAATAGGCGGCCACTACTTCCAGGACTGGCCCCATGCCCTCGCGTGGCTGAAGGAGAACGTCTCGAGCAGCTCCGTCGTCGCCGCCTGGTGGGACTACGGCTACTGGATAGAGGCGATGGCGAACAAGACCACCCTCGCCGACGGCGCCACCCAGAACCCCCATCAGCTCAAGGACCTGGCCAGGATGATGATGCTCCCCCACAACGAATCCCTTCCGCTGATGCAGAAATACGACGTTGACTACGTCATCGTCTTCATCACCTACGATCCATCGAGCCAGCAGCTGTGGGGCTACGGCGATGAAGGGAAGTGGCAGGCGATGGCCCAGATCGGCGGCTTCAACGTCACCACCTTCTATGAAAAGGATCCTTCGACTGGCAGCTACCGCTACTCTAGCGCTTACACCAACTCGACCTTGGCGAGGCTCATGTTCGGCACCGCCTCCCCGGACCACTACAAGCTCGAATACGCGTCAGACTATGGCTTCGTCCTCATCTACAAGGTCGAGTACTAGCATCAGGCCATAGGACGGTGAGCCTCCTCAACCCTTATGAGGGTGCCGAGCAGATGTTCCTGAAGGTGAACGATTTACCGAAGATAAGGGCGTCCCACATACTGGTCGAGAAGCAGTCCCAGGCCCTGAAGGCGCTCGAGGAGCTGAAGGCGGGCTCAGACTTCAAGGAGCTGGCCCGAAAATACAGCACATGCCCCTCAGGGAAGAGGGGGGGCGACCTCGGCCAGTTCGACAGAGGCCAGATGGTGAGGGAGTTCGAGCAGGCCGCCTTCGCGTTGAAGGTCGGAGAGGTGTCGGGTCTGGTCAAGACCAAGTTCGGCTACCATATCATCAAGCGTACAGGATGACCTCAGCCTACGCCGAGGCCCCTTGGATCGGCGAGTGCCCTGAGGGCCGTCCCGACGAGCCCCAGCCGGTCTCGTAGGATGTCTCTGTAAGCCTCGCACTCGACCCAACATCCTGGGCACCGGCCCTTCTTGATCTTCGTTCGTGCTTCCTTGGCCCCCGTCGAGGACCATATCTCCTCCAGCGTCGATTCCCTGACGTTGCCGAGCCTGTCCCCCATGACGATGCATGGGTAAACGTCTCCATATGGGTCGAGGAACATGGAGTCCTCGCCGGCCGAGCAGGCCTGAACCCTCACCCCGGGCCTCCGCAGGTAGTCAAGGATGCCCTGAAGGTACCTCAATGTGGGCAGGGATCTGAGGAGTCCCCTTTCAGCCACTTGTCTCCGCGCTACGAGCCGCAGCGCATCGACCAGGCCCGTTGCTTTGAGCTGGTTCGAGGCTGGTAAGTTCCTGTAGTAGATGCCGCTGAAGTTCACTGGCCTGAGGCTGAAGTCCGCGGAGTAACGCTGGGCTATCTCGAGCACCCTCGCGATCTCCCCGCTGTTATCGGCCGAAACCGTCATGCCCACAGATACCTTCAGCGCCTGGTAGTCTCCTCTCAGCCTGCTTAGGCTTTCAAGGGTGGCGAGGGCTAGGCTATAGCTCCCCTCAACGCCCCTCATGGCTTCATGTGTCTCGCCTACGCCGTCCAGGGAGACGCTGACTCCCAGTCCCCAGCCATCGAGCCCCTCAAGGATCTCCTCGGTCATCTCGCCCACCAGATCTGGGCGCAGACCGTTGGTGGGGATCCAGAAGCTGCACCTAGGGAGGCTGCGGTGTATCGCGGCTGTTACCTCCGGGAGGTCTCCCCTCAGGAAGGGCTCGCCGCCTGTGATCTGGATCGACCTGACGCCGCTTAGGAATCCCATGTTCTTTTCGAAGAGTCCCTCGATCTCGCCTAGGGTCAGCTCGCCTCTCCCAGGATCGGGCGTCCTCCATATGTTGCAGTTTCTGCATCGGCTGTCGCATCGGTAAGTTACGGCGAAGTTCGCTATCATGCTCGGGCGCTTCAAGCCGTACAGCCGCCGACACCAGAGATCTATCTGTCAGCTTGTTTTAAAAGATGCTCTGGGCGGCTTTGGCTTGGTTCGAGTCATTTTCCTGCATAACGTTTATACTTTTTAAGCTCATGTTGTCTCTAAAGTTCCAAGGTGCACTTGTTTGTCCTTCAAGATGAGCAGGGTCGGGGACCTGAAGGTTGGGTCCTACGCGATCATCGACAACGAGCCGAGCCAGATCGCCGACATACAGAAGAGCAAGCCCGGGAAGCACGGCAGCGCCAAGGTGAGGGCTAGCGCGATAAGCCTCTTCGACGGGACCAAGAGGAGCTACGTCGGCCAAGTAGACGCCAACATCCAGGTACCCATAGTCGACAAGCGGAGCGGCCAGATCGTCTCCACGACACCGACGGGCATACAGCTCATGGACCTCGAGACCTACGAGGTATTCGACGTCCCGATGTCCACAGACCCGGATGTCGCGTCCAGGGTCGCGGCCGGGAAAGAGGTCGAGTACTGGATCATCATGGGCCGGTACAAGATCAACCGCATCAAGGGCTAGACTGAAGGCCTCAGGATGAAGCGCGTCGAGCAGATGCGCCTTAAACCCGGGATGACCGTCGGCGAGCTCGCCGAGGAGATGCGCAGGTCGGGGGTCATAGGCGCGGGCAGGGTCGGCAGGGCCGTCGACATAGTCGCGGAGATGTTCTCTGACCTAGATTACACCACGTTCATCACTCTGTCGGGCCCCCTCGTCCACGGCGGCCTCCGCCTCATATTCACGGACCTCGTCAGGGAAGGCTACGTGGACGCCGTCGTGACCAACGGCGCCAACATCGTCGGCGACCTCATCGAGGCCATGGGCGAGCACCACTACATCGGCAGAGTGGATGTGGACGACGAGGAGCTCTTGGAGAAGGGCATCAACCGTGCCTACGACATCTACTTTGAGGGGAAGGTCTTCTCCGACCTCGAGGCATTCATCGGCAAGATCCTCGACGAGATCCCGGAGGAGAAGAGGGTTGATATACCCATCAACGGCCTCCTCAGGGAGATCGGCTTACGGCTGAAGGACGAGGACTCTATCCTCTACAACGCCGCGAAGAGGGACGTGCCGATCTTCAGTCCCGGCCTACTCGACTCGATGCTCGGAATCCCCCTCTGGATGTACTCAAAGAGTAGAAGGCTCACCATGAACCCCCTGAGGGACTTCGATCGTTTCGCCGACGTCGTCTACGACGCGAAGAAGACGGGCGCTATTATTCTGGGCGGTGGGACACCCAAACATCACACCCAGTACATGAATACGCTGAGGGAGGGGCTCGACGCCGCTGTCCAGATAAGTTCGGCCAGGGCCGAGGACGGCAGCCTGAGCGGTGCCCCCCTGAAGGAGTCCTTGAGCTGGGGGAAGCTGAAGGTGGGGCAGATGGAGATGACGAGCACAATCTTCGGCGAGGTCACCACCATCTTCCCGTTGATAATCGCGGCTGCCCTGGAGAAGATCAAGAAGTAACTAGCGAGGCTC
The DNA here is from genome assembly GCA_964628365.1 of uncultured Candidatus Bathyarchaeia archaeon. Taxonomy (GTDB): domain Archaea; phylum Thermoproteota; class Bathyarchaeia; order TCS64; family TCS64; genus UBA8941. The sequence goes on from CAZVMI010000113.1 coordinate 3,831, forward strand.
CGTGAACCTCCTGTACTTCTCTAGGTCACCCTTCCAGTCGACGTAATTTATCGGCCAGGTGTAGTGAGCGGCTCTAGGCTTGCAGACTATCTCCATGACCTCCAGAGACCTGAAGAAGTTGACGGAGTTGGCCGCCCTCACCACCATGGCCGTGTCGAGCCCAACGAAGCTTCCCGCCATCGCCACGACCTCCTCGCCCTCCTTCAGATGGCCCGCGTCGGTCGCCTCAAGGACTCCAGTGAGACAGACGTGGAGGCCGCCGCAGAATACCTTGTAGAACATCATTCCAAGCTTGCACGTGTCCGTGACGGGGGTATGGGCGCATAGGTTCCAGAACGGGTCTGTGCCCCTTACGACCTTCGCGCCCTTCCTGGTCAGCTCCTCGAGTGTCTGCTCGTCGGGTATACCTATCCTTAGGTCTCCTATCGGGGAGCCCTCGACCTTTGTGCCCGCCGCCGAGGAGACGACTATCAGGTCGAGGCCTGGCATTGCCTCGACGGCCTTGAGGGCGCTGAGTCCTGTCTCAGAGGCGACGACGATGTGCCTGAGGCCAAGCTCCTCCGCCCTAGCCCTGGCGAGCTCGATGGTCTTATCCGTGTTCACCTCCCCGTGGGCGTCGAAGTAGAAGGTCGGACGACTGAGGCC
>CAZVMI010000114.1:0-4466 GCA_964628365.1 uncultured Candidatus Bathyarchaeia archaeon
AAGTAGCCTAGGAGGCCTCCTATGATCAACCCCAAGGTCAGGGTGTAGATCCTCCATGAGCCGACGGAGAAGCTCGGCTTCCTTTTATTCAGTTCTCCTACTATGAAGCCCTCGAATCCTTTTATCACCAGTGTGGCTGGCGCGTAATAAAAGTATCCGAGGAGCAGGTCAGCGAGTCCAGAACCTACTCCGCCAGCGAACGCACCGACCAAGGGACCGAACAGAAGAGCTGAGAGAAAGACCATCGAGTCGCCGATGTTGAAGAAGCCCCTGGTCGCGGGGACGTAGACTGAAAATGACATAGTAACTACACAGACAAGAGCGGTGAATATGGCAGTCACCGAGAGCATGAACGGCGAGCTTCTCTTTTCGCTCATGGCTAAACTAGATCCTACGAGGAGATATAATAGTTTCTACTATAATATTATACTTCACGCTATCATAGGATCGGTGGGCAACGAGGATATAATCAAGTAGTCGGATCTATACAACGTGTCCTCAGCTGAAAAGGCGGCTCTATTGCTAACACGCCTAGATCCGCGTGAGCTGAGGGTCTTATTAGGAATCGAACTGGGAATGTCCAAGTATGAGTTCGTGCCGATAGATGTTCTGACGAAATACTCAGGTCTGAGCGAGGAAGAGGCCAAGTTCTGGCTAGGCGAGCTTGACAAGAAGGATCTACTCTACGGTCAGGCGGAGTCCTATTCGGGCTATATTCTGAACTATAATAGTTACGATCTACTCGCCTTGAACGCCCTCGTCAAGGGCGACGTGCTGCAGGCACTCGGCATGCCCGTGGGCATGGGGAAGGAGGCTGACGTCCTGGAGGCTATGACGCCGCGGGAAGAGAAGGTCGCCGTGAAGTTTCACAGACTCGGAAGGGTCAGCTTCCGAGACACACGGAGGAAGCGGAACTTCATAGGCAAACGCAGGCACATGTCCTGGCTCTACCAATCCAGGCTGGCGGCCGAGAGGGAGTTTGAGGCACTCACGAAGGCGTATGAAGCCGACGTCTCCGTCCCTAGGCCCATCCTCCAAAACAGGCATGTCGTGGTAATGGAGTTCATAGAAGGTCATCAGCTCTCGGAGGTCTCGGAGCTGGACGACCCAGAAGCCTTTCTAAATGAGATACTGACCAATGTAAAAAAATCGTACGATGCAGGGGTAATCCACAACGACCTGAGCGAGTTCAATTTGATAGCCTCAAGCGAGGGAAAGATCTACCTTATCGACTGGCCGCAGTACATATCCCGAGGCGACCCAAACGCCCAGATAACCCTGAGGAAAGACATGGCTAACATTCTTCGATTCTTCCGGAGAAAATTTAGAGTAAGCAAGAATATCGATGACGTCATGGCTCTTTTATTCTAATGAAAAAGATAACCAGAAATGGTTAGAATAATGGGAAAATTGTTTAAGCTAATTCACTTCGTAAATATCCAGTGATCAATTTTGGCCGAAAAAGAAAAGGGTTTCACTAAGTCCGACAAGGGAAGCCCCAAAGATCTCTACGCAACTCTGAACGATAGAGTTTTGAAGGGCGACATTTCGTCGGTCGTCATGGCTAGCAGGAACGGTAAAACAGCCATCGAGATGGCCGGCAAACTAAAAGGTGTGAAAGTCGTGAGCGTGACTGAATTTACCTACACGGACGATGTCAAGAAGGAGATGAAGAAGCTCGGTATCAGTTTCGTAGAGAAATCCGAGCTACCTATACAAGATAGGAGTGAGATGAGGGATGCCCTCCTTATCTTCGGCCCCGGCGTGAAGTCAGCTATAGAAGTCGCAGCTGTCGCCGCTGAGAAGAAGCTTGTAGAGGGTAAGGTCATTGCCGTAGCTGGCAACAAGAGGAGACTCGACACAGCTCTAGTTCTACGACCATCCACCGCTTTGGACATCTCTAACCCTGACCCGTCGAAGAGGTTGTCGGTTCTGGAGTTGCTGGCGTTTCCTACAAATTTGTAGCGCCACAAAACATAACGATTAATTTTTCTATCTTCAATCTGAAGAGATAACCGATGATCCTAGGCCTATGCGGGAGCCCCAGAGCTGGCGCTACCGAGTATGTATTGCGTGAAGCCCTCAAGATGATCGAGGCAGAAGGCTACTCGACCAAGTTCTTCTCGGTCAGGGGCAAGACGATCAACTACTGTATCCACTGCGACTACTGTCTACAGAAGAATGGGTGCACCTTCAAGGATGATATGGATGAGTTGTACCCACTACTGAGGGAATTTGAAGGAATCATCGTAGCCTCCCCCGTTTACAACGGCGGCGTTACCGCTCAGACGAAGGCCGTCATAGACAGAACTAGGGCCTTGGTGGCAGCTGACCCTCGGACCTTTAGAGGTAAGAAGGGTATGGCTATAGCGATAGGCGGGGACCGAGTGGGCGGCCAGGAGCTCGCTATTCAGCAGATCATAACATTCTTCATGCTCAACGGGATCATCGCCGTGAGCGGCGGCGCCTTCGGAGCGAACATCGGCGCAACCTTCTGGTCAAAAGACTCCTTGGAGGGAGTGAAAGAGGATGAGGAGGGGTTCAGGAGCCTGAGAAAAACTGTCAAAAGGTTCATCGAGCTCCTGAACGAGAAAGACGAGCGTAAGAAAGAGCAGGCGGACGATCAATGAAGACAGTTAGGGTCAAGGTTGCCTGGGGTATCACAGGTAGTGGAGATAAGATAATTGAAACGGTGGAAGCTATGACGCTAGTTAAAGAAGAATATCAGGCTTTAGATATCGAGGTCTTTCTTTCCAAAGCAGGGGAACAGGTTGCCAAGTATTATAAGATATACGACAAGCTAAGGGAAAGCTTCGCCAAAGTTTATACTGAAGAGGACGCGAACACGCCCTTCCTAGCGGGGCGAGCGCAGATGGGTGACTTCAAGTTCCTCATCGTGGCGCCAGCCACATCAAACACTGTAGCAAAGATCGTACACGGAATCGCCGACACGCTCCTGACAAACAGCGTTATCCAGGCGCTAAAGGCAAATGTACCGGTTTACATCATGCCATGCGACTACCACGAGGGCAGGACGACGACTACGCTCCCCGATGGTCGCAAGCTGAGACTAAGGGTCAGGAAGGAAGACGCGGAGAACGTCGAGAGGCTGCAGACCATGGACGGCCTTACAGTGTTCGAGAAACCTGGAGAGATCTCAAGTATTTTCCGGAATGAGTTAGGGACCACGGTTTAGGGCCTCCAGCCCTCAAGCAGGAGGAGGAAGATCGACGCCGCCGTAAGGTCAGCCGTTGTCCCAGGATTCATCAAACCTGCAGATCTCTGGAGCTCCCGATCCAGCGCTGACGTCATCTCTCTTCCCCTTTTTGAGCCGAAGCCACCGGCGGACACGATAGCTCGGGCCTTCCCACTCACATCCAAGGCAGCTTTCCGACCTTTCTTTCTAGAGATAAGCGAGTCTGGCTCTTCGGAGAGGAGATAGAGGAACGTATCCACGACCGCCACGTTGATGTCTCCGGAGCCCTTTAAGGCGTTGAACAGGTACGGATAGCCTTTCGTAAAAGTTGTCTCGAAACCCGACACCCATTCCCTACATACGGCGTCCCTGCTGGCGCACCTCTCGAAGACGCCTTGAAGAGTTATCACCTCGCGGTTCAACCGTTCAAGCGAGGAATCATCCCCGACGTCGAGCTCTTCAACTCGTCCCAGAACCCTGTCAGACATCGCTATGCGGATGGCTTTGTACAGGTTTATCGAGTCGATGGGGGTTGTAGATTTTGGTAAGATCTTTACCGTATCCCTGATTTTTTTCATGTCTAGGGGACCGTCTTTCAAGGCGCACCCGGCCGCTATAGAGATCGGTGTGAAGAGGAGAATCACGCCGAGGTTCACGTTACCACCGCTTTGCCACCTTGTCGAAGCCTCTACGGCAGCCAGGATCTTGCTACCTACTCCAACATTCTCCCAGGTCTTTTGACCGATTCCTACATCGTAGCCACTCATGGCGAGTTCCCTTATAACAGGGGAAATAGCCACGCTTCCTGCAAGGAAGTGCTCGTACCTGGTCGACGGGAAGTTCTTGAGCCTGTGCACGTTCCCAGGCTTAGGGTACGCTGAAACCTCTAGAAGGGTGGCGAGCTGTGCGCATCCGCTCACGTAGTCCCCTGCCTCGTCTCTCCTCAAGTCTGACCAATCGTTATTCTCGTCCACATCCTACTTATATGGTTCTCACCAATATCGTTGGATCGTGGTGGCGAAGTTCATCGAGGGGGACTACCTGGAGACGGTGGAGGGTCTCTTCTTCGCAGTTAAAGGCTTCCGCCATCCCCGAGGCAGGGTGATAGCCTACCTCAGATACATCCCTGATCCTGCAGGCGAGAGACTTCATCGAGGGAAAAGGTATCGTCGAGTATACGACATCGAAGACACCACAGAACTCCTCAAGGCAAAATATCCCTATTATTTCGGTGAAGTCGATTACCTGGGTCAGAGTCTACAGACGGTTC
>CAZVMI010000115.1:0-4344 GCA_964628365.1 uncultured Candidatus Bathyarchaeia archaeon
CTCCTTCGCGGTGCCCCTCCTCTCCGTCACCCAGCGGAGGTTATCCGGACCCCTGATCTTGGTCAACATCGGCGCCGAGAGGACGAAGCTCCCGTCCGTCATCGTGCTGATCTGGGGCGGCCACTGCTCCTCGCCGACGAAGCGGCTCAGAGCATAGATGTTGTTGACCTGTATTACGCGGAGGTCCTTCTTCTCCTCGAAGACCTTCATCGCACCGGCGTCAAATTCAGGCGCTATCACCGCCTCCACGTAGCCCGCGAGCATCTCCCTCGCCGTCTCGGCGTCGACCCTACAATTGAAGCCGACGACGCCCCCGAATGCGGCGACGCTGTCGCTGTCTCTGGCGCGCTGGAAGACCGTCTTCAGGCTGTCCCCCTTCCTGGCGGCGGCGACGCCGCTCGGGTTGACGTGCTTCATCACGGCGCAGGCCGGCTCATCGAAGTAGCGGACGATGTTCAGCGCGTTGTTCATGTCCTGGATGTTCGTCTGGCTCAGGCCGCCCTTCCCAGTCTTCAGTATCTTCATGGCGCCGACGGTGAGGACCCCCTTCCTCGGCGCGTAGAACGCCGCCGGCTGGTGCGGGTTCTCGCCGTAGCGGAGGCTCTGCGCCTTCACGTACTCTATCTCCTCGTCCCCGATCACCAGCTTGACCGTGTCGGGGAAGCTCTCCTCGAGCTTCGTCCTGTAAAGCTTCTTTATGCTGCTCACTTCTTCTCCCCCTCCAGGTAGGCGACTATCGCCGAGTCGTATGTCGAGGTCCGCCTGAACGCCTTCTCGGCGAGGCCCCTGACGAGTCCCCTCGGCACCTCGCCCCTGTTGCTCCTCAGCGCCTTTATGACCTCAGGGTACTGGGAGGGGTCGGTGACGACGGCGACCCTCCCGTAGAGGAGCGCCGCCTTCGCCGCGGACCTGATCATCGTCGGGCCGCCTATGTCTATGTTCTCAGCCGCTGTCTCGAGGCCCGCCCCCTTCGCGACCGTCGTCTCGAACGGGTAGAGGTTGACGACGACGAGGTCGAAGGGCTCTATGCCGTGCTCCTCCATGTAGGCGCGGTGCTCGGGGACGCCTCGGCTCAGGAGCAGCCCGCCGTGGACCCTCGGATGTAGCGTCTTCAGCAACCCGCCGGGGCTCTCAGGGAAGCCCGTGTAGTCTGAGACCTCGGTCAGCCGACCGTAGCCGAGCTCCCTCATCCTCTTCGCCGTGCCGCCCGAGCTGACGATCTCGACGCCGAACTCGCCAAGCGCCTTCACCAGCTCCTCGAGACCGGACTTGTCGTAGACGCTTATGAGCGCCCTCCTCACCGCCATGAAGCCACCCCTGTCTCGGGGAAAGGCTACGCTGGGAGCGGCTATATGCTTTTTCAAAAAATGAGGAAAACGGGTTTATGTGCTCCTGTTGGCGCCCGGGAGCATTATGTCGTGGGGCGCGATCTCGTGGAAGCCCCGCTCGGTGACGAGGGCGAGCCGCGACTTCTCCCACATCTCCGGGATCGCCGAGGCGCCTATGTAACCCATCGCCGCCTTGAGACCGCCGACGAACTCCGAGACTATGTCGCCGACCGGCCCCCTGTACGGTACCCAGCCCTCCACGCCCTCCGAGACCGCCTTGCTCGGCTGGCTGTATCTGTCCTGGATGAATCGCTTCTTCCTTGCCCTGGCCGAGCCCATGCCGTAGTACTCCTTGTAGTATCGCCCCTCCATGGCGACGAGGCGGCCGGGCGACTCGCTGCAGCCGGCGAAGACGTTTCCCATCATCCCGCACGAGGCGCCCACGCTGAGGGCCAGCGCTATGTCGCCGGGGTTCCTAAGCCCACCGTCCGCGATTATCGGGACGTCGGCCTTGTAGTCCTTCACGGCGTCTGCGATGCTACTCGTCGCGTAGAGGGTCGGCGCGCCGGCGCGTGTGACGATGCTCGTGCTGCAGATGCTGCCGCTGCCTATGCCCACGCGGAGGCCGGCGACCCCGTCGAGCTTCGTGAGGCAGTCCTCGGCCGCCTGGTACGTGCCTATGTTGCCGACGACGACCTCCGCTGAGACCGCCTTCATCATCTTCTTCGTCGCCTCGAAGCAGTTCTTGTTGTGGAAGTGGGCGACGTCGGTGACTATGATGTCGACGAACCTGTCGAGCTTCTTCGCCCTGTCGAGGTCGAACGGGCTCACCGCCGCGGCGCAGATGAGGCGCCCCTCCTCATCCCTGACCGCGTCCGGGTAGGTGCCCTTCAGGCCGATGTCCTTCATCGTTATTAGACCCTTCACCCTGCCGGCCTTGTCGACGATGGGGAGCTTCTCTATCCTGTGCTCGTGGAGAACCCGCTTCGCCTCCTCTAGGCTCGTCTCCTCTGTGCCCGTGACGACCTCCTTCGTCATCACGTCCTTGACCTTCAGCTTGTTGTCCGCCAGCCTCACGTCCCTACCTGTGACGATGCCCACTAGCCTGTCGCCGTTCTCGACGACGGGAAACCCTTTGATGTGGTGCTCGTCCATCAGCTTCAGCAGGTCCTCGACGGTGCTCTCAGGGCCGACGGTGACCACGTCCCTGATGATGAGGGCTTCTGCCCGTTTCACGGCGCGTGCCATGTCGACCTCCTCATCAGCGCTGCAGTTCCTGTGCAGGACTCCTAAGCCGCCCTGCCGGGAGAGGGCTATCGCCATCTCGCTCTCCGTGACCGTGTCCATCGGGGAGGAGATGAAGGGGACGTTGAGCTTGACGTTCCTCGTGACCCTGGTGGAGACACTCGCCTCGGAGGGCTCTATGGTCGTCCAGCCGGGGAGAAGGATGACATCGTTGAAGGTTAGGGCCTGTTCCGCTTTCTCGAACTTTTCACGGAAACCCATTAAGCCACACCAACAATTTTAGAAGCAACTCGCCGCGGGGCTCTTATATAGGTTTGGGTCAGCGCCGTCTGAAGGTTGTCGGGGGGTCTCGTTATTAAATCGGCGACTGTACTCTGATCCTGTGCCCGCCTTGATCGTGAAGACGACGTGCGCGAGGAACTGCCCAGACTCGTGCTTCATGGATGCCCGCGTCGAGGATGGGAGGCTCGTCTCAGTCTCGGGCGGCTCCGAGAACCCTGTGACCGCCGGCTTCGTCTGCCAGAGGGGCGCCTCAGACCCCAAGAGGGTCTATAGCCCCGAGCGCGTCCTCCACCCCCTCGTCAGGGAGGCGCCGAAGCCGGGGCGGGGGCTGAGGCGCGCGTCGTGGGAGGAGGCTCTCGACGTTGTCGCGACGAGGCTGAGGCGGGTCCTCATGGAGCAGGGACCAGGGGGTGTTCTCCTCTTGGACCACTCCGGGAACACAGGTCTCCTCGCCTCGCAGCTCAGCCTCAGGCCTTGGAACGCCCTCAGCGCGACGAGGACCGACTACGCAGTCTGCAGCGCCTCGGGCCACGCCGCCCTCAGGCTCCACTACGGGCTCAGCTACGGCACACAGCCGGAGGAGCTCCTCGGCGGGGGCGTGATAGTCTTCTGGGGATTCAACCCGAGGATCAGCTCCGCCCACCAGTGGGCCCTCGCCCTCAGGGCGAGGAGGGAGCGGGGCACCATGATAGTCGTCGTCGACACGAGGAGGAGCGAGTCGGCGGAGGCCGCGGACCTCTGGCTAGCCCCGAGGCAGGGGAGCGACGTCGCCCTAGCCTACGGGCTCGCCCGCAGCCTCATAATCGGCGAAAAAGTCGACAGAGCCTTCCTGGATCGGTGGACATCGGGCTTCGACGCCTACTCTGAGGAGGCGAAGAGGTGGACGCCCGGAAGGGTCGAGGAGGTCACGGGAGTCCCGCAGGAGAGCGTCGAGGCCCTCGCGGATGCGCTCGCGGCGAGGAAGCCCGCCGCCTTCATGATCGGCATAGGCCTGCAGAAGTGCGCAGAGGGGGCGGAGTCCGTGAGGGCGGTGAGCCTCCTCCCCGCCCTGCTGGGCGAGCACAGGGGCTTCTACTACACCAACAGCCGTGGCAGGTACATCGACTTTGGCTACCTTACGGGGGAGGCGCTGGCTGACAGGAAGCCCGGGGTCGTGAGCCAGGTCGCCGTCGGCAGGAGGCTCGAGGCGGGCGAGTTCGGCTTCGTCTACGTCCAGGGGATGAACCCCGCCCTGACCCTGCCTGGCCTTGGCGCCGTCAGAGCGGGCCTTTCAAGGGGAGACGTCTTCGTGGTCGTCCACGACACCCACCTGACGGAGACCGCGGAGTACGCGGACGTCGTCCTGCCCGCCCCGACGTTCCTCGAGAAGAGGGACGTCGTCGTCTCAGACAGCCACCCCTACGTCCGTCTCTCTGAGAGGGCGGTGGAGCCCCGCGGCGAGGGCAGGGACGAGGTCCGGGTCGGCCGCGAGATCGCCCGCAGGATCGGC
>CAZVMI010000116.1:0-4275 GCA_964628365.1 uncultured Candidatus Bathyarchaeia archaeon
GGGACAGGGTCCCTGGCGAGGGCGACGAAGGCCTTCGTGTCACCCGCCATGAACCTGACTATGTTGCTCGTCCTCTGGAGGGTGCCCCAGCATATGACCTCCCCCTCGGCGTTGACGCCCGCCTTGACGGAGCGGTAGCCTGTCCTGTGGAGCCCCATGCTCCCCATCATCGAGGTCGGGTGAGCCCTGCCGTCCGCAGGTGTGTCGACGACGGGCAGCCCGAGGGCCGCGGCGGGTATCCAGCCGCCGAAGCTGTTGTGTCCCCCGTTCTCGGCCGCGATTACGCCGTCGAACTCTACGCCCGCCTCCCATAGGAGCTCCACAGCCCTTATGAAGTGCCTCGGCCTCGTGCCGCCGCTCTCAGTCGGGGCGCCGAGGGCCGCCATCGTGATGACCCTCCAGTCCCTCGGCGTCTCCTCGGGGCTGTAGAGCTTCACTTCGCCCATGTCCAAGGCTAGGTTGCCCGTGGATCTTCCCGTGTGGGGCCAGCCTCCGCCGCCGCCACCTAGGATGGTGCCGCCGACGGCCAGCGCCTCGACATCCTCCCTCGTTATTGCCCTAGGCATACATCATCGTGAAGATAGTGTGGGCTGGGGAGTTATAATGGCAGCGAAAGAAATGTGTGAAGGGGGCTAGTAGCCCGGGAACTTACCTCTCTTCTCCAGCTCAAGAAGGGCATCCCACTCGTACTGGGCGTCCCTCTGGATGATCTCGAACTGCTCGTCCTTCAGGTGGCGGAACCGCGCCTGTGGCTGGAGGTACTCCTTAATCGGCCTCAGCTCCTTCGGCTTCACGTCTATCTTGAAGTCGCCGTGGTCGATGTGGACGATGGGCCAGGCGCCGGTCTGGACGGCGAGCCGCCCGATCTCCACCGTCTTCTCAGGCGGGAAGTACCAGCCCGTGGCGCAGGGCTGCTGGATGTGTAGGTAGGCGAGGCCCTCGCCGGCGCGGGTGATCTCAGCCGCCCTCTTGATCTTCCTCTCGAGGTCGGGGATGTAGCTCAGGCTCGCAGTAGCTATGTAGGGTATCCTGTGGGCCGCCATGATCATCAACATGTTCTTCCTGCGGACCTGCTTCCCTGGCCAGACCTTGCCGGCCGGCGTGCTTGTCGTGGCGCTGAAGAGCGGTGTGCTCCCGCTCCTCTGGATGCCCGTGTTCATGTATGCCTCGTTGTCGTAGCAGAGCCAGATCATGCTCTCGCCGCGCTCGGCGGCGCCCGAGATGGACTGGAGGCCGATGTCGACTGTGCCTCCGTCGCCGCTGTAGCTCGTGATGTAGACCTTGTCCGCCTTTCCCTTCTTCCTCAGCGCCCTGTAGACGCCTGTCTCGTAGGCTGCGCCCGCCGCGAAGTTCGCCAGTATCCATGGGACCCTGACTACTGCGCCGAAGTTGACTCCGCTGCAGCTCGGCGGGTTGATTATGATTGTGCTCTTGCCGAGGATCTTAAGGAGGTGTCGGATGATGATGCTTGTGCCGCAGCCGGCGCAGCCGTCGCTCCCCGGGAAGATTGGCTCACCCCAGTCCATCGCCACCGGCTTCGCGGCTGCCTGGAACTTGTGCTCGACGAACTCGACCTCCTTCTCTACGCGCCCTCGCTCCGCGGCCTGGAGCGCCTTCTTGCCCATCAGGTACATGTCGTCTATAGGGATGTCCTCGCCGCCCATGCCTGTGACGAAGCCCTGGACGGGGACCCTTATGCCCGAATTGTAGAGGGCGCTCTTGAGGTCCTGGAAGGCGCCGCCTCCACGGGTGCCGTGGAGCATCATCCTGTCGACGACGCCCATCGCCTTGACACCCTCTGCTATCTTCCTGAACTCGAGGTCCGGGAACGGGCGCATGAACCTGAGCTTCACGAGTCCTATCTTCTCGCCCTCCGAGCGGAGCTTGTCGATGGCCCTTCGTCCCGCTGTCGTCATGCTCCCCATGGTGACCAGGAGCGTCTCGGCGCCCTCCGTCTTGTACTCCTCGACGAGGCCACCGTAGCTCCGGCCGAAGGTCTTCCCGTAGCTACTGTCCACCTCCTCTATCACCTTCCTCGCGTCCTGGAGTATCTCCTCGAAGAGCCTCCGGTAGGTCGTGTGGAGGGGTGGCGGGAGGCTTGTCGTCGGGAACTTGTCGCTTATGGTAGGGTCGACTGGGTAGGGCGCCTTGTATGGGGGCAGCCACTTGTCAACGACCTCCTGGTCTGGCATCCAGACCCGCTCCTGGCTGTAACTGAGGTAGAAGCCATCGAGGCTCATCATCGTCGGGAGCAGGACGCGGTAATCCTCGGCGACCTTGTAGAGCTGCAGGGTCATGTCGAGGACCTCCTGGTTCGTCTCGGCGAAGTTCACTATCCAGCCGAGGTTCAACTCAGGCATTATATCGCTGTAGTCCGGTCCGAGGCTCCAGTACCATCCCAGAGTTCTGTCGGCGACGCCGAGGAGCAGGGGTGTCCTGAAGCTGACCGCCTGGGCGACGACCTCGTGCATGTATCCGAGTCCCTGGCTGCAGGTCGCCGTGAAGACGCGGGCGCCCGCGAGGCTCGCGCCTACAGCCATCGCCATGCAGCTGTGCTCGCCCTCAGCGTGGATGTACTCGGCGTCGAGCTCGCCGTTGGCGACGAAATCGGCCAAGTATTCTATGATGGTGGTCTGCGGCGTTATCGGGAACACCGGGATCACCTCTACCCTGGCTAGGCGTACTCCGTGAGCGAGCGCCTTGTTCCCGGGCATGACGTCGAACTCGGGCATTACTTCTTCGCCTCCTCCTCACGCTTCATACCGATAGCCTTCTGCGGGCACTCGTTGGCGCAGACGCCGCAGCCCTTGCAGAAGCGCATATCTATGTCGGGCTTGTTCGCCTCGTCGGCCCTTATCGCTCCCTCAGGGCAGTAGAGCAGGCAGAGGCGGCAGCCGACGCACTTCTCGTAGTCGACCTCAGGCATGAAGACGCGCCAGTTACCGACGTATTGGCCCCCCCTCACCGTCGTGTCCGCCAGCGCGAACCCCTTAATCACGCTCTTGTCCTGGCTCATACAATCACCTTAGAAGGTCTTCACCTCGACCGTCTCGTAGCCGATCTTCGCCGCCCCCTTGTTGCTTGAGGCCAGTTTGGGCGGGAACCTCTTATCTATCGCCTTGTCGATCGACTCCATCCTCAGCTGCCCCGTAGCCTTGGCGAAGGCGCCGAGCATCACGGTGTTCGGGATAGGCCTGCCGATGGTCCTCTGAGCTATCCCCGTCGCGTCGAGGACGGCTAGCCTCCCTAGCTTCACCTTGGCGAAGAGTTTGGCTGCCTCGTCGGCCTTCTTAGTCGTGTTGTAGATTATGGTTCCCCCCTCCCTCAGCCCTGTGGTCACGTCCATTATCTCGGGCATCGGAGGATCCAGCAGCATCAGGTAGTTCGGGTAGTAGATCATGGACCTCGTCGCCTCGGACTCCTCCCCGATCTGGGCGAAGGCGAGGACCGGGGCACCGCGCCTAGCGGAGCCGTACATCGGGAACGCCCTGCAGAACTTCCCCTCGTACGAGGCGGCGATCGCTATGAGCTCCCCGGCGGCGACCACTCCCTGGCCGCCCTGGCCGTGGAGCCTAATCTCTTCAACCACGTCATTCACCTCATGAAAAGTAATGAGTCGGGGCATCGGAAGCGGACGAGGCTGCGTGTCGCCGTCCAGTCATCCTCGACTCTCTGAGTCTTCGTGGCGAATGGATAAAAGGTTTATTGAAGCTTCGATATTAGGTTACTTACCGTAATTATTCATCTGAAGCCAGCTTAATGCCGACAGGAGAGCTAAAAGAGATATAGCGGCAACGGGCTAGCCTTCATGATCGCGATGCTTGACACCAATAGGTTCTACTCCAGGCTTGGTGCGGGCTTCAAGCCCGGGATCATCACCCAGGTCGTCCTCGCCGCCTTCGAGATGGCGAAGCAGGGGAAGAAGATCATCAGCCTCACCGGCGGCAGCTACGACGTCCCGTCGCTGCCCGTCGCCGAGGTGAAGAAGATCTACGAGGAGGCCTCCGCGAAGGACTGGGCCGAGATGCTCCAGTACGGCAGCACCCAGGGGATGAGCCAGCTCAGGGCAGAGCTCTCCAAGTTCATGGCTGGAGCCGGGATAAAGTCTGACCCGGCGAAGGAGATCATAGTCACCACGGGGAGCCAGGAGGCGATCGACCTAGTCACCAGGGTCTTCATAGAAAAAGGCGACACGCTGATCATAGGGGCGCCCACGTACCTCTCGGCCCTCGCCGCCTTCAAGCAGTCGTACCCGAGGTTCATCGAAGTACCGAT
>CAZVMI010000117.1:0-4272 GCA_964628365.1 uncultured Candidatus Bathyarchaeia archaeon
GGGTGCCTCCCGAGCCCACACCGGCGACGGCGTTGCCGGTGACGACGACCTCGAAGCGGTTAGCGATGCCTGTCAGGAGGCAGCCGAGGGACATGAAGAAGTTGAAGCCGCAGAGGAGGAGGCGTGAGACCTTCCTGCAGGCGACGCTGTAGACCATCTGGAGGAGACTACCGAGGACGTTCGCCAGGCCAATCATGGAGCCGAGCTGAGTGTAGCTGAGGCGCAGTTCCTCGCTGATGCTTGGTAGAGGATCGAGGCGCCTGAGAAGAGATACTGGACTAGGTGTAAGACGGTGAGGTCGAGACGACCTGCCTCTCTGATATCCCCCGTCTTTTCAGCCTCGCTCAAGAAGGTCGCTGATGTTAGGCTACACTGCCTCTACTCAGGCGTTTAAACCTATTTCCTGCGTCAGATTCACAGGAGGAATTATTGATAGTTGTGCTCTCCGATGAGGTAATAGCTAGCTTCCTATCACCTTTTCGATGTGAGACTGATCGGTTTTTCTGTTCATGTAGATTTTATGGAGACTCTTTCTTCTAGGCGGTTTTTTCATTCATTAGACGATGTGCCCTACCTTTTTTCGTGGTGGTCTAAGGGAGTCTGACTTGCTTGCCCGTTCTGCTTGACTTTAGGGCGGCTTCGCATATCTGGAGGGTTCTCAGTCCGTCCTCGCCCGTGATGGATGGCGGCGTGTCGTTGATTATTGAGTCGGCGAAGGATTTGAGTTCTAAGTATAGGGGCTCCTGGTAGGGTATGTTGGGCTGGGTGAGCCGCTGGTCGTTTTCGATGGTGAGTTGCTGTGTGATGTAGTCGACTGTCATTATGCCCTTGGTGCCGGTGACGTTGAGCTGTCGGACCTTCTTCGGGGTGAGCCAGTTGGCCTCTATGAAGGCTGTTCGGTTCTCGGGGTAGCCGATGTTGATGTTGGCGTAGTCTTCGAACTGGTGGGCGATGCTGCCGGCGGTGGCGTAGATGGTCCGCGGTTCTTCGTTGAAGAGGATAGAGGTGATGTCAATGTCGTGGATGGCGAGGTCTTTTATGACGCCGACATCTCCGATGCGGAGGGGGCGTTGGCTGACTCTGCGGGTGTGTGCGAGGATGACGCCGCCGATCTCTCCTTTGGCTATTCGTCTGTGGGCTTCCTGGACTGCGGGGTTGAAGCGTTCGACGAAGCCTACTGTGAGGGTGACGCCGCGCTTTTTAGAGGCCTTGATGAGCGTCTTCGCCTCCTTGACGGTGTTGGTCATCGGCTTCTCGACGAGTACATGTTTCCCCTGCTCTATGGCTTGTAGGGCGAGGCGGGCGTGGGTGACGGTGGGTGTGCAGATTGAGACCAGCTGGATGTCAGGGTCTTCGAGGAGCTTGGCTGACTCTGTGTAGGGTTTTACTCGATATTTTTCGGCGACCTCGTTGGCGGCGGCGGGGGCGGTGTCTGCGACTGCGACCAAGTTGACGTTTGGTAGTTCGCTGTAGACTCTGGCGTGGTTTCTCCCCCATGAGCCGCAGCCGATAACGGCAGCGTTGAGTTTAGTCATGGTTTAGGTGTGGGAGTCTGGGAATTTGGATTTTTGGGGTTTAAGCTGTTTTTTAGGCGCGGATCTTGTGATTTTCTTCCTCCATAGGATCATCTGCGTTTCGTCCTACTTGGATGGGCTTCGGTGGGCATTCTTGTATTATGTCTCTATTTTTGTTTTTTAGCGTAATTAAAATTGTTTTCACCAGCATCGATGAGGGTGCGGACTGTTACTCAGTATTGTGCCCTGGCTGCACTCAGGGCTAAGGCAAGGTACCCCCTACGTTTTTTCACGGGATGGTATAACAAGCCAGTTGTTATATGGCGAAAAAAACCCCCATCTCTTGATTCATGCGGTCTCTTCCTCACATTTTTCTTATGTTGTTTGTGAGAGCTGGCGATATCTGCCTGAGAGATGAGTGGCAGAGGCATGGGAGGAGGAGTTGTTGTCAACGTGTACTCGATCAAGGCTACAATCACGACTACCGCCGCCACCTCGGCGAACGCCGAAAGTTGAATCACGAACAATGCCTATGGTGAGAGGAAAGCCAGCCAGAAATACCAGGCGGCGCCAAGCAGGCGGGGAGGTTCATCAGCCCCGCACAAGGGCGCGGGCGGTCTCTCTGACGGCTTCCATGCTGCTCAGCTCGGGCCTCCAGCCCAGCGACCTCAGCCTCGACGAGTCGAGCTGCATCACCTTCACGTCGCCAGCCCAGCCACGCCCGCCGTCGACGCCGCCGGTCAGGCGTACCTCGCATCCGTCCAGCCCCATCTCCAGCATCACCGCTCTAGCGATCTCTTTGACGCTGACTCTGTCATCTGAGCCAAGGTTGAACACCTCGACCCTATCACGCGCCTCCTCTGCCCCCATAACCATGCCCCTGACGCAGTCGTCCACGTATAGATACGACTTCGACTGAGACCCGTC
The DNA here is from genome assembly GCA_964628365.1 of uncultured Candidatus Bathyarchaeia archaeon. GTDB lineage: Archaea > Thermoproteota > Bathyarchaeia > TCS64 > TCS64 > UBA8941. The sequence continues at coordinate 2,442 of CAZVMI010000117.1, forward strand.
GCCGAGGACCTCTAACTTCCCCGGGTCAGCCCTCAGCTTCTCGACGAAGTCGTAGACCACCCCGTGTTTGCTCCTTGGGCCTATGATGTTCGCCAACCTGAAGATCACCGCCCTGAACCCGTACATCGAGGCGTACGCGGAGACCAGCGCCTCAGCCGCGAGCTTCGAGGCACCGTAATGGGAGATCGGCTTCAACGGCCCGTAATCCTCATGTGTGGGGACCATGTCCGCCTCACCGTACACCGTCGAGGAACTCGCGAACACGAACAGCTCGACGCCGCCGACCCTCCTCACCGCCTCCAAAAGCCTGTAGGTCGCTTCGACGTTCTGTTTGAAATGATCCTCAGGCGAAGCCCTCGACGCCCTCACCTCGGGGTTCGCGGCGAGGTGATGGACCACGTCGCAGCCGCCCAGAGCACCGATCACAGCCTCAGGATCCAGGAGATCACCCTTCACAAAGGAGAGCCTGGGGTCGCTCTCCCACCTCCTCAGGTTGTCCAGGCTCCCGGCCGAGAGGTCATCGATGACGCAAACCTCCCTGCCGCCATCGATCAAAAAATCTACCAGGTGGCTGCCAATGAAGCCGGCCCCGCCTGTAACCAATACCTTCATCAAATACCCAGTTAACAAATAGCCGAACCTTTTCTTAAGATGATGAGTCTAAAACCGCAGACGCAAGCCATGCTGCCGCATCAGATTCGTTCTAGCTTGAATATGACTGGCCGCAGTCCATCGGTGCAGCATTCCACCGCGACGCCCTTCTCCCTGTACCATGGCGGGTTTCCCCCGAAGGACAGAGTTCTGACGGTAGGGAAGATGGCATTCCACGCCGAGGTGCAGAACCCACCCGGCATACTGCCATTCTCCGCGACGATGAACTCCTGCCTGTCCCTGAACGCCTCACAAGCCTCGAGGGGCTCCACAGGCGTCACGGGACTCTCCTCGAAGACCTCTGAAGGCGCGAATCTCCTCAGCACGGTTATCCTGACTCTACTTCTATCAGGCATATCCAACATCCACATCAATGTTCTTCGTATCATGTTTAAATTAAGCGTGCTCGACGGCGGAAACCAGACGCACGTGCAGACGCACCACGTCAGTTCTTATCCAACCTTCTACAATAGAACCATGTCATGGAGCACACAGTTCAAAGAGGGTACGACCTGGGAAGAGAGTCCCTGAAATGGCTCGCAATAGCAACCATGACGATAGACCACGTAGGGGTAGTCCTGTACCCTGAAAATATTGTGCTCAGATACATAGGGAGACTCTCCTTCCCACTGATCGCCTACCTGCTCATGCTGGGCCTGGAAAGCACAAGAAACGCGAAGAATTATTTAACCAGACTTCTCCTTTTTGCACTTATTTCCCAGGTCCCATTTTACCTTGCTAGAGGGGTGCTACCTTGGGAGTATTTGAACATATTTTTTACATTATTCTTAGGCGTCCTCTTCATCTATTTTTTTGAAAGAAACAATTACATATTTCTCATTCCTCTGGTGGCCTCCGCTGTGCTACCCTTAGATTTTGACGGCTATGGCATTGCGACGATAGGGTGCTTCTACGCTCTCAGAAAAAATAAGCGCATAGGGATAGTATTATTCATCTTACTCAATCTATTCATCTTCTTTGATTTGCCATACCAATCCTTGGCTCTACTTGCCCTCCCACTCATACTCCTACACAACGATGGAAGATTCCCCCTCAATAAAATTAGTGTGAAAACCGATTATCCGCCATGGAGGAAATATTTTTTCTACATCTACTATCCTCTTCATCTTCTAGTGCTCTATTTTCTAAAAATTGAATTTTATAGCTAAGCTAAGTTAAC
>CAZVMI010000118.1:0-4225 GCA_964628365.1 uncultured Candidatus Bathyarchaeia archaeon
CCATAGTCCTGATCAAGGAGTCAGCCGCCCTGATGGGCGAGTTCCTAGCCCAGAACATCGTCCTCGTCGTCAGGGACACCACGAGCGCTGTCTTCGCCGGCTGGATAACCACGGCGCTGCTCCACAGCAGCGGTGCATTCGATTCAATAGTCGTCGCTTTCACTGCCTCTGGCGCGATGCCATTATCCCTTGCTGTGGCGTCGATACTTGGCGCAGAGCTGGGTACCACAGTAACTCCCTTCCTCATATCCGTTTTCGGCAGGTTGAGGGGAAAAGGTGAACACGCGGCCGTCTTCAACGTCACATTATCTCATGTGATCTACAACCTCTTTACAGTCGCCATATTCTACTCTGGAGAGGTCTTCTTCGGTTTATTGACGAAAATAGCTCAGCAGGGTAGCTACATCTTCGTCCGTGCGGCTTGGCTGAAAGAGATACCCAGCCTCCTCGACGTCATCACGCCCTGGGTTGGACCATTCCTAGATGTAATCCCAGCTTGGGCTGGCATCATAATCGGCGGCGTCACGCTGATCCTAGCCCTAGGAGGAGTCGAGAAGTACATGACGGAGATCTTCAGCATGCCAAAGTCATGGAACCTCATCAGGGCAACATTCAAGAAGCCTATAAGGGCCTTCTTCGCAGGCCTCATCTTCACAATGCTCGTGCCGAGCACGACCGTCATGGTCTCCCTCCTCATCCCCCTGGCTTCTAGTGGCGTCCTCAGCGCCGACTATTACATCCTACCCTACATCCTTGGAGCTAACATCGGGACCGTCTTCGACGTCATGGTCGCGGCCCTAGCCACAGGCGACCCGATCTCCATGGGAGTGTGGCTTGTCCACCTCTCAGTGAACGTGATCGGCGCCCTGATCTTCCTCCCACTGTTGAAGCCCTTCAGCAAACTCGTGAAATACTCGGCCGATAAGGTCGCTGCATCGCCAAAGCTAACACTCTTCATAACCATAATTTTCCACGCAATTCCCGCCCTGATAATTCTCTTATACTATACACACGTCGCATGAATAACAGAAGCTATTATAATACTGTTACAAGAATAGGTTTGGGCGTATCATTGTCTAAGAGACTCTTTGGCTGGTTCGCGCCAAAGCGCGGCGAGGAGGTCCTCGGCATGATGGAGAGGCACCTCGAGCTGACGAAGAGCGCGGTCCAGGACCTCTACACCATGGTCGAGGCCGCCGCGGACTGCAAGCAAGAGGAGTGCGAGAAGGCGTTCACCAATATCTCAAGGTGGGAGTCGGAGGCAGACAGCCTGAGGCGTGAGATGGTAGAAGCCCTGACGAAGAGCGAGATGTTCCCGGAGGAGAGGGATGACATGATGGAGCTCGTCAGAGCCGTCGACTGGGTAGCTGACTGGTCGAAGGAGGCTGGGCGGGTGCTGAACATCCTGAAATTTGATAAGGCGCCGCCGGAGATGAAGGTGTCCGCCCAGAACATGTGTAAGGCCAACAGGGACTGCGTATCCATCCTCACCGACTGCATCAAGGCGCTGCCGAAGGACCCGAAGGAGGCCATCAACCTGGCAAACGAGGTCGAGCTGCTCGAGGAGGACATAGACGAGCTCTACAGCGTGGCGAGGAGGGACCTCGCGAACCTCGAGTTCCCCGCATTCAACACCGGTTCGATGATCCTGCTCAGCGAGTTCCTGAGCGCCCTGGAGACCGTCGCGGACTGGTGCGAGAACACAGCAGACATAGTCAGGGCCGTAGCCGTCAGAATGCACTAGGCAGCTATAATGAGAAAAACCTAGACCAAAGAAATGGGACTCTATACGTTTAGCCTTCAACGGTTATTGCCTGGTTGGGGCAAGCGTTAACGCATGCCAGGCACATGATGCAGTCGTCAGGGCGCGTCGCCTGGGCTTTACTGTCTACGATGTCGTAGACGTTCATTGGGCAGACCTCGGCGCATACACCTGCGCCTGTGCACTTATTCTTGTCTACTGTGACGGTGGGCATTGTTTTCACCTTCCCATAACCAAATACGAACTGCTTTAAATGTTTTCTAGTAAGGTTGGATACCCTCGCGGCCCATGATCAAATCTTGTAGGCGGCGTAACGCGTGAAAGTTTATTCCTTAAACCACCCTGTTCTCAGGAGGACGGCCTTCGAGTACCGCTAGCACACCCTCGGTGACCTGGACCGCCATCCGCCTGAGCCCCTCAAGGCTGCTCCCGCCAAGATGGGGTGTCAGAATTACGTTGTCCATCGCTGTCAGCGGGTGGGCCGGGTCGAGGGGCTCGACCTCGAATACATCGAGGGCTGCGCCGGCGACCCTGTCGGTCATGAGGGCATCCAACAGCGCCTCCTGGTCGATTACTCTGCCCCGCGCCATGTTGACTATGAGGACGCCCTGCTTCATTAGGCCGAACTCCCTTGAGCCAATCATGTGGTAAGTCTCGGGGGTGCCCGGAACGTGAAGGCTGATGACTTCGCTTCTGCTGAGGAGGTCGTCGAGTTCAGCCCACTCAATACCAATATACGATTCGAGTTCCCTGCGCCTGGTCCTCGAATAGTATAGGAGGTCTACGTCGAAGATCTTCAACCGCCGGGCGACGGCGGCGCCAACCCTTCCGAGGCCTATTAAGCCGACGGTCCTACCCGCGAGCTCGGCGCCGACTAAGTCACTGTACTTCCGGTTCCAATCGCCGGCGCGCACCGCCTTGTCAGCAGCGACGACCCTCCTAGTCAGGGCAAGCATCATCGCCAAGGTCATTTCCGCGACGGAGACGGTGAGGGCGTCGGGCGTGTTGAAGACCACTTTCCTGAGCTCCCCCGCCGCGACTAGGTCGACATGGTCGCAACCCATACCGTGGACGCCTATCGCCTTCAGCTGGGGACTTGCAGCCATCATCTCCCTCGTCACCTTAATGCTCCCGCGGGTGATGAGGCCGTCTGCCTTGGAGACAATCTTCAGAAGGTCGCCCTCCTTCGATCCGGGCGGCATCTGGATGACATTTACATTCCGTTCGCCGAGGAGCCTAATACCGGCCTCGTTTATAGGCTCGGTTACGATGACCGTGAACTTGGCCACGCCGTTCACCGAAGAAAGTCAGGATGCTGGACGGATAAGGTATCCGGGATTAGATCCGGCCGCGCCCACGCCTCGCCGTCTTCGGCTGCTCCCTCTTAGCGCGCTTCAGGGTGGCGTCCAGTGCCTCGAGGAGGTCGTCGAAGGAGGCAAGGAGGTCCCACCCCTCGGTCGAGGCGTTAAACTGCTCCGTCGGGCTGAGTACCCTCGCCGCTATCTGGTACCTAGCGCGCTCCCCACTGTTCTGCTGCCTCCTGATCCTTATTGAGACCTGGTTGATATCAGGGTGGATCCTCATGTTCCTGGCCACGACCCTCCTCACCTTTTCCTCGGCGACTCCCTTCTCGAAGAAGCCCTCTCCCTCGAGGCCGAGGATGGAGACCGGGAGCTCCTCCGGCTCAGCCCCCTTGAGGATGACCAGGACCTCCCTGGGAGTTAGGATGCCGAGCACCGCGCCGTTCTCGTCCACCATGACGCAGGCGCTCTTCCCCCTGTCGCGCATGCCTTTGACGGCTTCGAGGATCGACGCATTCGGGCCGATTGCTAGGGGCTGGTCGTCCATGACCCCGTTCACCTGCCCCGGGAAACGTGTCAACTTTTCCCCAGTCTTGTCGCCCATCGCCATTCTCGAGCCGGGGGTGATGAAGGTGTGGACTATATCCATGGCCGTGACGACGCCGATGAGCTTTCCAGAGTCGACGACAGGCACATGGCTTATCCCCCTCTCGAGCATCATGCGTCTCGCCTGCGCCACCTTCTCGCCAGAATCGAGGGTCGCTACTGGTCTCTTCACGTAGTCCTTCGCCGGATACGCCTTGAGCTCGGGAACGTCGACCATGGCGGCAACGATTTCGACCTGGGAGATAATGCCTACCAGCTTCCTGTGCTCAACGACTGGGAAAGCCCTCATGTTGTCACTTATCAGCGCCTCTGCGACACCCCTGAATGTGCTCTCAGACTCTATGGGCGTCAGGGTCCTCCAGAGCCCCTCGATCTTCGTCTGTGTCGACTGATCCACGTCGAGGAGGTCCCTGACTGTCACGAGGCCGACCTTCGTCCCAGATGATACGAGGGCCTCGTAACGGCCAGTCTCCTTCAGTTCGCCGAGGACACGGGAGGCGGTGTCGCCGGGATCGAAGACGCTCATGCGCCTCGTCACGTAGTCGGATATCACGGT
>CAZVMI010000119.1:0-1761 GCA_964628365.1 uncultured Candidatus Bathyarchaeia archaeon
AGGTGGAGCGGAAACGCTACGGCATGAGCAACATCGTCCAGCTCAAATAGGCTGAACCATTCAAGCCACGCTAAAAGGGGAAGGGAGTTCCCATAGATTCTCTATTAAAAGGCTCCGCTCAGCGAAAGGGGACCAAAAAGGACGCCATTCAGACCCCCATCCATATAAAAAACGCTGTTTATGCAGTAAAAAAAACGCAGAATAGAAAAAAAATTTTCATTATCTACGGTAGTGATACATGAGCGCCTCCGAGAACCGATATTCCCTGTAACCAGGAACCAGCCGGTCTGCTCAAGGTTTTAATTCACCCGCAGCCCCACTCAAGTAAGGAGGAGAGCCTTGAAGGCCTACATGGACAACGGCTCAGGCGCCCCGGTCGACCCCCGCGTCCTGCAGGAGATGCTCCCATACTTCACGGAACACTACGGCAACCCCTCAAGCTTCCACTCATTCGGCTTCACGGCCCTCAGAGCCATCAACAAGGCAAGGAGACAGGTCGCAGACCTCATAGGGGCCGACCCCCAGGAGATCGTCTTCACCTCAGGCGCCACCGAGGCTAACAACCTCGCCCTCGCAGGCATGGCGCCCCGCCTCGCCAAGAAGGGAAACCGCGTCGTCGTCTCCGCCGTAGAGCACATCAGCGTCATCAACATCGCCAAGGACCTAAGCCGCCAGGGCCTCGACGTCCAGCACGCCCCAGTCGACAAGGAAGGGATAATCCTCCTCGACAAGCTCGAGGAACTCGTCGACGACAAGACCATCCTCGTCAGCGTCATGGCCGCCAACGGCGAGATAGGAACCATCCAGCCCATCAAGGAGGCCGCAGCCATAGCCCACAATCACGGCGCACTATTCCACACAGACGCCACCGCCGCCCTCGGCAAGACGCCCCTCAACGCCGCCGAGCAGGGCGTCGACCTCATGACCCTCAGCAGCAACGACATCTACGGCCCAAAGGGCGTAGGAGCCCTATACCTCAGGAAGGGCCTCAGGCCCAAGCCCCTCATCATCGGCGGAGGACAGGAGCAGGGCATCCGCTCAGGCACAGAGAACACGCCCGGCATCGTCGGCTTCGGCAAGGCAGCCGAGCTCGCCAAGGCCGAGATGGCTGAGGAGGCGGAGAGGCTGACGAAGCTCAGGGACCGCCTGATAGAGGGCCTGCTCACCATCCCCGAGTCCCACCTGAACGGTCACCCCACCAGACGCGTCCCCAACAACGCCAACGTCCGCTTCAGCTACATAGAGGGCGAGTCCCTCATCCTCAGCCTCGACGAGGTCGGCGTACAGGCGTCGACGGGCAGCGCATGCGCCGCCAAGACCCTCGAGCCGAGCCACTGCCTCCTCGCCACCGGCCTGAAGCCGGAGGACGCCCACGGGAGCCTCGTCTTCACCCTAAGGAAAGACAATAATAGTGAGCAGGTCGAATACGTGATACAGCAACTCCCGGGAATAGTCAAACGGCTGAGGGCGATGTCCCCGATAACCCCGGAGGAGCTAAGGTGAGATGTACTCTGACAAGGTGCTTGACCACTTCAAGAACCCGCGGAACGTCGGCGAGATAAAGGACGCGGACGGCGTGGGGACCGTCGGGAACCCCGTATGCGGCGACATGATGACCATGTACATCAAGGTGAAGGACGACCGCATCACGGACATCAAGTTCAAGACCTACGGATGCGGCGCCGCCATCGCCACGAGCAGTATGACGACGGAACTCGCCAAGGGCAAGACCGTCGACGAGGCGCTGGAGATAACCCGCCA
>CAZVMI010000119.1:1861-4194 GCA_964628365.1 uncultured Candidatus Bathyarchaeia archaeon
GGACGTATACGAAACATCAGGAGCTAGAGCTTGGATCGCAAAAAACTCGCCTCAGGGGTATCCGCCGTTCTCAACGCGCCCCTGATAACTCTCATCACCTTCATCCCCCTCATACTGGTGCAAGAGACAGGGCAGGCATTCACCCTGATAGCGATAACCACCCTATTCGGATCCGTGCTCCCCCTCGTCATGGTCTGGGGGCTGCTGAGGCTGAGGGTGATAAAGGACTTCTACGCTAACGAGAGGTCGACGAGGACGATCCCGTTCCTCTGGTCGATGGTCTTCTACCTCCTCGGCGTCTGGGCGCTCATAGCAGTGAACGCGCCGACCGTCGTCACCGCCCTCATGGCCTGCTACCTCGTGAACGGCTTCGTTCTGCTTCTCATAACCTCGAAGTGGAAGATAAGCATCCACGCCTCGGGAATAACCAGCCCGGTGACGGCGCTGGTCTACCTTCTGGGAAACTGGATGTTGCCCCTGTTCCTCATGGTCATCCCCGTCGCCTGGGCGAGGATGGAGCTTAAGGCCCATGACATGAAGCAGATAGCCGCCGGCGCCGTCCTCAGCACGATGCTCACGTGGATCCAGATGAGCTTCTACGTCCACCACGTGTTCTGAGTGGAAAGGGGTCAGGCACCGACCTTCCCGGCGACCATCTTCCCGTATTCGAAGGCTCTCCTGAGCTCCTCTGCGTCCGGCCTGAAGACGAAGTCGAGGTCACTCTCAAGGAGCTGGATGCCAGCCGCCTGCATCTCGGCCTCCACGAACCTCTTGGCTCCGCCTCCCCAGCCGTACGAGCCGAAGGCCGCGCCAACCTTATTCACGGGCTTCAGCCCCCTCATGTAGGCGAGGAAGCTGGCGACCGTGGGGAAGACGTGGTTGTTCAGCGTCGGGCTGCCGACTAGGACCGCCTTCGCCTCGAGGAGCTCCGTCACGACGTCGCTGTTGTGGGACGAGGAGAGGCTGAAGACCTTCACATCGACGCCGCCCGCGGCGACGCCCTCGGCGATGGCCCTGGCGACCTTCTCTGTGCTACCCCACATGGTGTCGTAGACGACGACCGCCTTCCTCTTCGTCTCGCCCGCTAACCACCTCTTATAGGCGCCTAGGATGAGCCCCGGCTTGCTCCGCCAGACGACGCCGTGGCTCGGCGCGATCATCTCGATCTGGACACCGGATAGGGCGTTCACCGCCCTCCCGACGCTCCTCCAGAGAGGCATCAGGATGTTCGCGTAGTAGCTAGTCGCCTCCTGCATGAGCACCGCCTCGTCGACCTCGTCGTCGAACCGCTCGCTCGAGGCGAGGTGCTGACCGAAGGCGTCGTTGCTCAGGAGCAGCTTCTCCTCAGGCATGTAGCTGACCATCGAGTCCGGCCAGTGGGCCATGGGCACGGGGACGAACGTCAGGCTCTTCTTACCCAGGCTCAGACTCGGCTTCTCCTCGATCGCTGTGATCTTCAGGTCGTCGCCGTAGTACTTCCTGAGGCTCATCCTGCCCCTCTCGGTCGCTATAACCTCCGCCTGAGGGGCCTCCTCCGTGATCCTCCTCATGCTGCCTGAGTGGTCGGGCTCGGCGTGGTTCGAGACTATGTAGTCGATCTCCTTGGGGTCGACGATCTCCCTGATGTGGTCCAGCTGGTCCTCGACGAACGGCGCCTTCACGAAGTCGACCAGCGCCACCTTCTCATCTACGATCAGGTAGGAGTTGTAGGTGGTGCCCCTGTGGGTTATGTATCCGTGGAAGTTCCGGACGCCCCAGTCGACGGCGCCGACCCAATAGACGCCCTCCCTAAGCTTGATCAAAAAGTTCACCGACAGAATGGTCTCGGGAAGGATCGAATAAAAGGCTTATGTGAAACGTCCTAGCGGACCCTCGAGGGGTCTTGAGGGCTACTAGGACTCCCTGAGGGGGACCTCCACGGCCATGAGGTCACGGGCGGCGACGGTGTTCTGGAAGACCGCCCTCGCCTCAGCTTCGAGGAGGACCTCGTCGGGATACCTTGAGCTTATATGGGTCAGGATCAGCCTCTCGACCCCAGCTTTAGCCGCAACTTCGGCCGCCTGCCTCGCAGTCGAGTGACCGTCCTCCGCAGCCCTCTCGGCGAGCTCCTCGCCGAACGTCGCCTCGTGGATCAGGAGGTCGGCGCCCTCCGCCAGCCTCACAAGCCCATCGGTCGGCCTCGTATCCCCGCTGTAGACCACCTTCCTGCCCGGCCTCGGCGGGTCGACGACCTCGGATGATCGGACAACCCTTCCGCTCAGCTCGACGTCTTCTCCACCCTGAAGCCTCTTCCAGAGGACACCCTCGGGGACACCGAGGCTCCTCGCCCGATC
>CAZVMI010000120.1:0-4169 GCA_964628365.1 uncultured Candidatus Bathyarchaeia archaeon
TGAGCCTTGGATAGAAGAGCTTCGCCACCTCCCTCGTCTCAGGCGTGGAGAGGCCGAGCGTATCGATGGGCTCCTTGAAGAACCTCTTCGCCTTCTCGACTCCCGCCGGGTTCGCGTGTCTCCTAAGCTCTTTCCTTATCTCCTCGGCGATGGAACTCATCCGCATCCCCCTACGTGGTCAGGCGCATCGCGCCTCCATTGGCCTCGCTTATTATCACGGGCTTGAGCCATTTTTGGTCTTCGAGGGGGTAGTCGCTCCTGTAGTGGGCGCCTCTGCTCTCCCTCCTCTCCATGGCTGCGCGGACGATCATCTCGGCCGCGTCAAGCGCCATGGGCGCCTCGAGGGCTACGAGCATGTCCCTCCCCCTCGCCGCCATCACCCTCTCAGCCATCCCCCTCAGATCGAATATCTCCTCGAACGCCTCGGCGAGGGAGGCGCTGTCCCTAATTATGCCCGCCTTCGCCCACATCGCCTCCCTGAGCCTCTCCATGACTATGTATGGGTTGTAGCCGTTGTCACGGGCCGCGAGGACCTCGTAGCGCCTGATCTCGGCCTCCGCGAATTCCTCGACACGTTTAGCCTTCACCTTCTTCGAGCGCTTCGCGGCGGATGCGCCTGCCCTGGCCCCGAAGACGGTGATGTCTGTTAGGGCGTTTCCCCCGTGCCTGTTGGCGCCGTGGACGCCTCCGACGACCTCACCGGCGGCGTAGAGGCCTGGCACGCCCGTGTAGCCGTTCTCATCCATCACGAGGCCCCCCATGCAGAAGTGGCAGATGGGGGCGACCCTGAAGGGCTTCTCCGCCGCCTTCAGCTTCTCCAGGAGGTACTTGACTGGCCCCGTCGAGGCGAGGTACTCGACGCTCCTGCGCCTGAAGACCTCGCGTGCGTCTACGAGGACGGCTCCCGAGACGCCGCTCCCCTGGGCTATCTCCATCATCACCGCCCTGCTGAGGAGGTCGCGTGACTTGAGGACGAGGGGCCTAGCCGTCAACCCGTATTTCTTGGGGATGTCCTCGCCGAGTGTGTTCAGGATGCGCCCCTCCTCCGTTATAGCGCCGCCCACGAGGAAAGGCGGCTCCCCCGGCTCGGCGAGGGCGATAGGGAAGAACTGGACGAACTCCATGTCCCTCAGCCTCGCTCCGGCATGGTAGCCGAGGCTGTAGCCGTCGCCCGTCACCCTGAGTGGGCAGTCGGTCCTCTTGTACAGGGCGCCGGCGCCGCCGGTGGCGAGGACCACCGCCTTCGAGGAGAAGACCACAGGCTCTCCCACGTGGACGTCGTAGCCGACGGCGCCGACGACCGCCTCTCCCTTCTTCAAGAGCTTGGTCACGACGACGTTCTCCACCACCTCGACGCCTATCGAACGGCAGTGCTTGACCATCGGCTTCGTTATGCCGAGGCCCCTCAGGGTGGGGATGGTGCCGACGGAGACGCCGCCGTGGTGGACGCGCATCTCGACTCCGAATCTCCTAAGCTCGAGGACGCGTTCGCCCCCCTCCTCCGCGAATATCTTCGCCAGCTTGGGGTCGTTGAGCCTCTTCCCCACCTCCATGGTGTCCCTGTAGTGCTCCTCGGGGGTGAGTCCCTCGATGGCCGCCCTGAAGCCTCCGCCCGCGACCACCGTCGCGTTGTTCATGCCGGCCGGGGACTTTGAGACGATGGCCACGCCCACGCCCCTCTCTTTTGCCTCGATTGCCGCCCTGAGCCCTGCGCCCCCCGTGCCTATGACGAGGACGTCTGAGTCGACGCTGCGAGCCATGGGTTAAGAGGTGGGGTGGGTGGATAAAACGGCTTACGCTTCCGCGAGGACAACCCTCTCCAAGCAGAACTCCTCGGCCGCCCGCCTCGTCAGGACCGACTCGACCCTGAGCCTGGGGTCGAACTGTTTCAGCGTCGCTTGGATCGAGGGTAGGGTGAGGTTGTTGCAGAGGCCGTTGAGGAAGTAGCCGCAGTCGACGCCGACGTCGAGGAACGCCTCGTAGAAGGGGCAGCGCCTGATGAGGAAGGTGACGCTCGCACCGTCCTTCTTGTGGACGCTCACCTCGGAGCCGGCGTCAGCCATGAACCTCCCGTAGACCTCGGCCCCGGTCTCCAGGGGCGTCAAGCCCTCGGGCAGCGTCCTCCTCATCTCATCGGCGATGAGGGCGCCCTGCTCCTCCGCCGCCTCCTCGAGGATGCCGAGCGCCGGCTCAGTGCCGAGCCTCTCTATGGTCTTCATCACGTAGAGGACGAGGAGCGTGTAGCCCCTGCGGACGCCTTCCATCATGACCTTCAAACCGACGCGGAAGAGCTTAAACGTTTCAGAGTCTGCTGCCCCGAAAAAGTGATTAAGTGTCTATATCCTGCGGTAAGCTGCGGCGAAAAGGAACACGGCGACGAGGGTGAAGACTATGACGCCGCTCGTCGCCACGTCGAAGAGGGCCGAGACGAGGACACCGGCGAGGACGCACGCGACGCCGACGACGATGGAGACGATGGCTGTCCCCCTGAACGGCCTGTCGAGCTGGAGCGCCGTGAGCCCGGGCAGCACGAGGAGAGCCGCGACCAGGATCATTCCGACGACCTTGATGGAGAGGACTATGGTTACGGCGACGAGGACGTTGAAGACTATCGACAGCACGCCAACGGGTATCCCCATGAGCCTCGAGGCCTCCTCATCGAAGGTGATGGAAAGGAGCTCCTTGTAGAAGACGCTGACCACGAGGAGCGTCGACAGCCCCAGAACGGCGATCAGGGCGAGGTCGAAGCCGCTTATCGTCAGTATGGAGCCGAACAGGAAGCTGAAGAGCTCGACGTTGAACCCGCCTGCGAGGCTTATGATGATAAGCCCCGTCGAGAATCCGACGGCGAGCATCACGGCTATCGCGGAGTCGCTCTGGGCGAGCCCCCTCCTCCTCATGTAGGAGATGAGGAGCACCCCGACCACCGAGAAGGCAAGCGCTGTGACTAGGGGGTTGACGCCGAGGAAGAGCCCCAGCGCTATGCCGCCGAAGCTTATGTGGGCGACGCCGTCGCCGATCATCGACTCCTTCCTCAGGATGACGAATAGGCCTATGAGGGCGCAGGTCAGCGCCGATATGGAGCCGCCGACGAGGGCGTACTGGAAGAACCTGTAGCCGAAGAGGCTGAGGAGGTAGTCAAACATCCTCGAACAGCCCCTCGCAGATGTGTTCGTGGAAGACGAAGTGGAAGTGGTCTCCGTAAGCCTTCTTCAGCGCTGAGGTGAACCCCGCCTCGTCCGCTATCTCGGCGACGTTCACCTCCCTGTTGACGCATATGACCCTGCTCATCCTGCAGAATACGGCGGAGAGGTCGTGGCTCACGTCGATGACGGTGACGCCCTTCTGGGAGTTGAGGTTGCTCAGCTTCATGTAGAAGCGTTCCTGGGTCTCGGGGTCCACGCCTGCGACGGGCTCGTCTAGGAAGAGGACTTGAGGGTCCCTGACGATCGCCTTGGCTACGAAGACCCTCTGCTTCTGGCCGCCTGAGAGCTGCCCTATCCGCTTATCGGCGATATCGGAGATGCCCATGAACTTGAGGGCGGCTTCGACTCGCCCCCAATCGCCTGGGCTGAGCCTCCTCCCAACATTATCCTTGCTGATCCTGCCGAGGCCGACGAGCTCCCTTACGCTCAGTGGGAAGCTCTGGTCGAAGTTTATGGCGTCCTGAGAGACGTAGGCGACCTTGCCCCAGCTCTTGAATGAGTCGACGTTCTCGCCGAAGAGCCTGATCGAGCCCGAGTCTCTGGGAAGAACGCCTAGGATCGCCTTGATGAGGGTAGTCTTGCCGCCTCCGTTGGGGCCGACGACGCCGACGAAGTCGCCCCTGTAGACGCTGAAGCTCGCGTCCTCGATCACCTTCTCCCCCGAGCGGGAGACCGTTAGGTCTTCGACCTCTATGATTGGCTCGACCTTCCCCATCATGCTTCTAATCCCAGCCTCAGGTTTTCAAGGTTCTTCTCCATCTGCTGGAGGTAGTCCAGCCCCTCCAGTGGGCCATTCATATGGTATAGCTTCAGTACCCTCACGTCTCTGCCGGTGCGCGAGGAGAGCTCCTCCCTCACCGTCTGGACGTAGACGTCTGAGTAGCCGGGTTCTAGGTAGAAGGTGTAGACGCCGGTGCTCTCCATCTCGCCAACGATCTCAATGATTGTCTGGGTGCTGGGCTG
>CAZVMI010000121.1:0-4119 GCA_964628365.1 uncultured Candidatus Bathyarchaeia archaeon
GCCTTCAGCAGGATTTCGGCCTCAGCCCGACTCGATTTGGACTTCATCGGCTCGATCCCTCAGGAAAAATCTTGTCTCAAAAAATGGTCGGTTAAGCCTCTTCGCGTGTGCGGCTCGAGGCTAGGCCCGTCTTTGTCGATGGGACATACGCTCCGCCCGCGAACCTGTACCCGCATTTCCTGCAGTTCCAGATGCCGACGCTCTCTCGCCTCACGGAGGGGCTGGCGCAGTTGGGGCACTTGTGCTCCGCCTTCATGGCGACCTCTATGCGGGTCCACCGTTTCCTGACCGAGGCGCCCCCCCTCGTCCTCAGCCTCAGCCCGTAAGTCTTTTTCTTCTTCGTCATTTCGTGCTCGCCAGCACCTTAGCCCTTATCTCAGGCGCCTTCGCCGCTGCGGTATTTATGCATTTCTTTATCTCTTCCATCGTCAGCCCCTCTGAGCCGCTCTTCTGCATGGTGCAGACGTTGCCGTCCTCGTCGAAGGTGACGGTGAGGCGTGCGTCCATGACCTCCTCCTCGTCCGCCGAGGGGTCGAAGATGAAGTTGCCCCCGATCTTCACCATAGAGACCGCGATGGGCTGCTTTCTGATGGTAAGCGGCACCTTCTTGTCGGTGAGCACGGGCTCCTTCTCCTTCACCTCGTACACCTGCTTCTTCGCCTTCATCAGGGCCGCCAGCGCGCCCGCAGAGCAGGCGTCTATGAGGTTCCCGTCGTAGTTGAGCACGTAGAAGTCGACGAATACTATGTGGACGAGCTTCCCCGGTATGATGCTCAGCTCGTTGGTGTCGAGGATCTCGGCTGACCTCAGGCCCCTGTCGACGACCCTGGCGAGCTCTATGGAGTCCTCGTTCGGCGGCCCGGGCTCCCACTCAGGCGACGCGATGGGCGTGAACTCCGCGTTGCACATCAGGACGCCCTCGTCCGGCGTGTCCTCGAACGGCGTGCCGGTCCCCACCTTTACGCCGACGACGACATGGGTCTTGCCAAGGTATACCTCAGCTGAGCCCTCAGACTTCTCCAGCATCCCTGACCTGATCGTGAGCTCCCTGTAGTCCTCCAGGCCCCTGCCGTCCATGCGCCTGCCGGACATGACTACGTCCTGTATCTTCCTCTGCTTCAGGTGCGAAACTATGTTGTGCTTGCTCATCTCTCGTCATCCTCCTCGGCCTTCTCGGCCTCCTCAGTCGGCTCCTCGGCCTCCGCGGCCTCCTCAGGGGCCACCTGCTCCGCCTCTGGCTTCTTCTCTATGCCATACTTCTTCTTCAGTGCCTCACGCTGGACCTCGTAGATCTGCTTGCACCCCTCAAGGGCGAGGGCCACGCAGTCCTCTGTCTCCTTCGGTGACAGGACGCCGTCCATCTGGAGCAGTGTAACCTTGTTCAGCTTCGGCATGAAGGCGACGGGGACGTCAGCTTGGCCCTTCTTGTCCTCGTAGTCGCCGAGGTCGAGCACAAGCCTGCCGTCGTACTTGCCCGCGGCGCAGGCCACGACCAGATCCTTCATGGGTATCCCCGCGTCGACAAGGGCGACGGCCGCCGCGTTTATCGAGGCACATCTCGTGCCGCCGTCGGCCTCCAGCACCTCGACGTAGACGTCGATTGATGCCCTTGGGTACCTCTCTAGGAACACCGCAGACTCCAGTGCGGACCTCATCACCATGCTAATCTCCTGGTCCCTCCTGGACGGCGCCGGTGACCTCCTCGGGTCGACGCTGAAAGGCGCCATGTGGTACCTGCACCTGAGGACGGCCACGTTGGGCTTCGCCTGATGCTTAGGATGCATCTCCCTTGGCCCGAAGACGCCGCATATGATCTTGTTACGGCCCATCTCGATGTAGGCTGAGCCGTCGGCGTTCGGTAGGACTCCGCTCTCGATCTTTATCGGGCGGAGCTGGTTGTACTCTCTTCCGTCTACCCTACTCCACTGGGTCTTCTTCTTCCCTTTCTTACTCATCTTCTCTCCTCCTTGAGCTTCCTCAAATATTCCTGAATCCTGTTAGTCAGCCCCGACGTATGGGCTTCGCTCTCGATCCTGTGCACGACCTTCACGACCATCTCCTCCTGTTCACGGGTGCGGCCGTTTATCAGGACTCGGCCGTTCTGGCCGATTGAGACCCTGCATCCGGTCTCCTTCAGGATCATATTGATCATCGACCCCTTCTTGCCGATGAGGCGCGGGATCTTTGAGGGGGTTATCCTCACGATGAAGCCCTCGCTGACCCTCCCGAGGCCAGGCCCCAGGATGGACAGGATGGGCGTCCTCTTCCGGTCTAGGTCCACGATCTTGGCTATAACCGTATCTCCGACGTCCAGGACACGGGTCATGACAAACTCGGTCCTGAAAGGCTGGTCCACGGCGTCGGGTATGTTCAACAGCGCCTCAGTCTGGGCGCCTATGTCTATCAGCCACTGGCCCAGCTCGATGTCCACGACTTCGCCTATCACGACGTCGCTGACGAGGGGATTGAATCCCCCCTCAAGGGCAATGACCGAGACGTCCTCCTTCCCGTAGTTCACGAGGCCCACGCGTGTCGCGTAGACGTTTCCCTCGTTCCGGTAGGTGTTCTCACCTGTCCTCACGCGTCCCTCGTACAGCACATCCCCAGGGACGACTATATCTCTCGTCTCAAACGTTGCACTCATCTAGGTTCAGTTCCATCTACTTCAATATCTTCGTCTGGAGGTTACCCTGCGTCGCCTTGCCGAGCTTGTCGAGCAGCTCGAGCTGCATGGCTCCTGGCACCTCCACGACGGCTACCCATGAGCCGTCGTTCTGCCACTCGTCCCGCCTAATCTCCCCGTAGTTCTTCACTATCCCGTAGCACTTCGACGCGTGTTCAGGCGGGACCTTGAGGGCTATCTGGACCGTCTCGCTGCTCATCGGCAGGATCGGCCTCAGTACCTTGACTATCTCCTTGACCTGCTCCTCCGCCGGCTTAAACGGGTCTATCGATAGCCTCGCTGACTCCATCGCGTTCTCTATCCTGACGACTGGGTGGGGCAGCTTCGTCGCCGGGTCCACGTAGGTGCGCGAAATGATGTTGATTATCTGCCTCAGCTTCTGCTCAGTCATCTCCTTCCTCTGCTTAGCGGTGAGGAGGAAGGTCCCCTTCTGGAAGATGAGCTTCGCTACCTCTATCGGGTCGCTGGTGCCGAACTCGGCCTTCAGCTTACTCTCGGAGGCCTTCTCGCCCTTGCTTGACTCGGTGAATATGGTGTCTATGATGAGGACGTTGGCGACCTCGCCCACCTCGCCACGCTTGTATGCGAGCCCCTTGTCTGGGTCTACGAGTATCTCGAACTTCGTTTCGCCGTGCTGATACCTGACCAGCGTGTAGTTGCTGCTCATCGCATGGGCACTTACCCTATGTGGCTCCCAACTTCTTCGTCGGAGAGTCTCCTGAAGACCTTCGTGTCCGCGGGTATCACGGCTACCTTGATGTTGCTCGACGACATGGCCCCGTCCGAGGCGATCTTAACCGCCTCCACCGCGAGCTTCACGGCTTCGTCGAGGCCCATGCCCTCCCTGTACTTCTCCTCGAGCAGCTTGTTGGCTTCGTCGCTCTTCCTGCCGACGGCGACCGCCCTGTATCCGCGGTACGAGCCGCTCGGGTCCGTCGTCATGACCCTGCACCCCGTGTCGTCCACGCCCGCTATGATGGTGCTGACGCCGAATGGGCGTACCCCCGCGTGCTGGGTGTAGATCTGGGATATGTCCCCTATCCGCCTCGTCAGGATCTCCACGTCGATCGCCTCGTCGTATAGGAGCCTGTTGCTCTGGCAGAACACCCTCGCCTGGTTGATCAACACCCTCGCGTCCGAGCTCAGTCCCGCTATCGCCACGCATACGTGCTCGTCGAGCTGGAATATCTTCCTGAAGTACTCCGCGTCCTCGAGGACGCTCTCGGGCGTCTCGTTTGCCGCCACGACGACGCCCGCCGGAGATGATACGCCTACTATCGGAGCGCCCCTCTTGACTAGCTCCAGGGCGTACTCGACCTGGTACAGCCGCCCTTCCGGTGAAAATATGGTTATGGCGCGGTCGTATGCTCGGGGCATGAACAAATCGCTCGGTCTCCTGGTCTCTCCTGTTTCCCTCTCTTTCTCATCCTTTCTAC
>CAZVMI010000122.1:0-3933 GCA_964628365.1 uncultured Candidatus Bathyarchaeia archaeon
GCATCTCCCGCTTCCACCTGGCGGGGTCGCCGGCGAGCTGCTTCTCTATCATCTCGACTATGTCGGGGCTGAGGGGGCCGTGGGGCGACATGGCCTCGGTGGCACCGGTTCTCGTCCTTCTCGGCGCAGAGGAGGACGACGCGTCTGTGCTTCTCCATGAGTGCGCGGAGCTTCCTGAGCCCCTCCTCCTCGTCGACAAGCGTTGGCGGGAGTTCACGGGACTTGTTGCCGAGTTCCCTGATCCAAATGTACCGGTCGCCTAGACATTTCTCCAGCTCTCTCTTCGTGTAGACGTTCATGAAGGCGCGGAAGGGGTTCTCCCTTACATCCACGACGACATCGGCCTTTAACGACTCCAGTTCCTCGAAGAAACGGTCAGGCATCTTCCCGCCGTAGCCTATCGTCAACACCTCCGTCGTTGTTCCCCGCCTTGCCTGAATGATGAGACAGTCAATTCATCCGAAAAAGGATGGTTTATACTCTATGATCAATTTAGATCAAACCATGGAGATTCAGAACTACCTGAAGTATCAGGCAGCGAACGTCATGGCCGTGGTTCTCGCCTTGGCCATGAACTTCCTTGTAGACTTCATCCCGCTGAACGGCGTCAACACCGCGCAGGTCTCAGACTCCTACCCGAACCTGTTCACCCCTCCCGGCTACGTCTTCGCCATCTGGGGCATCATATACATCCTCGCCATCGTCTTCGCGGCGTACCAGGCGAGGCCGAGCCAGAGACAGGCAGGCTACCTCAACAAGATAGGATACCTTTACCTACTAAGCTCGGTGATAAACGTGACCTGGCTGGCGATCTTCCACTACTCATACGGAGTCACGTCGCTATACATCGTGTCGACAGTCGTTCTCCTCCTACTGCTCGCGGTGCTTTTAGCCATCTACGTCAGGTTGGGGATAGGCAAGGCCGAGGCCCCACGCCGGGAGAAATTGGCCGTGCACCTCCCCTTCAGCATCTACCTCGGCTGGATCTCGGTAGCCAGCATAGCTGGGATAGCGTCTGCCCTCAACGCGCTCCTCCCCGGGATACCGATGGACACCCAAACCATGGCGACGGCTGTGATGCTGGTCGTCGCCCTCGTGCTGACCCTGTTGATGTTGCTTAGGAGTAGAGACATTGTTTTCGCCCTCGTCGTGGTCTGGGCGGTCACGGGCATAGCGACGAAGCAGTCGTCGAACCAGCTGATCTACATGACAGCTCTGGCCGTCGGCGTCTGCGCCGCCACAGCCATCCTGCTGACTCCGATCATCAAGAAGAAAAAATGGGTTCCCTACTACCTCTCGTGAAGACGCCGACCCTGTTCAGCACCGTAAAAAGAAGGTAATAGGCGCTGGAAAAGCGCTTACTCGCCCCAGACCCGCTTGAATAGCCTGACCCAGTTACCGCCCAATACCTTCTTTACTTCGGCGTCGCTGTAGCCTCTGGCGACGAGCCCCTTCGTGAAGTTGGGCATGTGTTCGAGCCAGCCGTAGCCCCAGGTCCCGTCCATGGGGGTGAAGTAGGTCTTGTCGACCCTCTCGGGGTACTTCCAGATGTAGCAGCCCCTGGTGACGGAGTTGGGGAACTCAAGGTCGCTTCCGAAGCCGACGTGGTCGACGCCGACCAGGTTCGCGGTGTAGTCTATCTGGTCCATGAGGTCGTCGGTGATGGTGGTCTTCCCGGCCTTCTTGGCGAAGAACGGTGTGACGCCTATCACGCCGCCCTTCTCTGCGCACGCCTTGATGGCTTCATCCGTCTTCGCCCGTTGGAGGCTGTACCTCCTGAAGTCGCCCCACATGTTCATCCTCGTCACCCAGCCGGCGTAGCCGCCCATCTCCCGGGGCGTAGCCTCACGTGACAGGATGTGGGTGAAGCTGACCGGGTCCTTCGAGAGCTCTATCGCCTCCATGCTGCTCCTGTCGCCCGTGTGGCTAAGGTCGATGAGGACGCCGAGCCTGTTCATCTCCTCGACGAGGCTGACGCCGAAGTTGCTCAGCCCAGCGTCGCAGCGCTCCACGCAGCCGTCCCCGGCCTCGTTCCTGAAGTTGTATGTAAGCTGCATTATTCTGAGGCCCATGTCGTGGGCGATCCTCAGGAAGTGGAGGTTCCGCTCCAGGAAGCTGCTGTCCTGGGGGCCGAATATGACCCCGTGTTTTCCCTCCCTCTTAGCCTTCTCGATGTCAGAGGCCTTCCTTACTATGAGAGCCTTCTCCTTCTTCTTCTCCGCCCACTCGCCGTACTCGATCATCTCGCGGAGGGCGTCGCTGAAGCTCCTCTGCATGCAGATTGTCGCGTTTGAGGCGGTGACGCCGCCCTTGAGGACGTCGTCGATCCACATGTCCTCGCCGACATAGTTGATGAACGCCACGATGCTGGCGTCGATGACTATGCTCTCACGATGGAGAGCCAGGGCATGCTCCGCCTCGTCCCTGCTCAGGTCGAGGTAACTCCTCTTAGTCATGGTAGATGCTTGACGCGTGGGAATAAAGAATGTTTGAGGCTTGAACAGAGATAAATACATTTAATAGAAGATGATTAATTATGGGAACCGACTCAGGGGCACCTGCTCCACCGTTAGAGAAGGCGTGGGAGTTTAAAGCCGACAACAACATGGACGGCTTCCCACCTCTGGGCGTCGCCGCCGAAGACAGACTTATTCTATTCGGCTCAAAAGATGGACGCGTCTACGCACTCAAAGCCGAGTCTGGCCAGGCTAAATGGACGGCGAGGATGGGCAAGTCTCTGAAGCTCCCACTCGTCGAGTCAAGCGGCGTCGTCCTCGCCGCGAGCGGCGACAAGAGGCTGTACGCCCTCGACGCCAAGAACGGGGCGAGCCTGTGGCAGTTCTCCTCAGGCAACGATTTCCAGGAGTGGGACACACCCGTGATAGGCGAGGGAATCGTCTATATAGCGACCAAGGACAAGAGGCTCCACGCCGTGGACCTCCAGACAGGAAAGGAGCGGTGGCAGTTTTCATGTGGCGGCGAGATCGCGGAACCGGCTCTCAGCGAGGGGGCCGTGATCTTCGGATCTCAGGATAAGACGGTCTACGCCGTCGACGCCACCACTGGCGCGCGGAGATGGGCGTCGAAGACGGATCACAAGAAGCATTCCCGCCCCATCATATACAGCGGCAAGGTGCTGATCGCCGGGGACGACGACCTCCACGGCCTCGACCCAAGCACAGGCAAGATCCTGTGGGATGTCCAGAAGGTCCTGCATTACGCCGGCCTCCCGGCCGTGGTTGACGGTGTCGCCTACTGTACGAAGGGTCTGGCGGCTGTGGACGTGGCGAGCGGCGCGGTGAGAGAGAACGCCATGTGGTCGCTGAACGACCTCTCAGACGTCATCGAGGTCTACGGAACCCTCTACACGATGGGGTTGCCCTCCATGACCGTCCCCGATCACACCGCAGATTTTCTGACCGCCTACGACCTAGCAACCAAAGAGGAGAAGTGGCACGCCTGTTTCGACAGCTTGATCTACAGGGGCAGCTTGATCGTGAGCGGCGATTTCATTTACATGACAACCAGCGATAGGCTCATCGTCGTCAACGTCTCGAAGTCCGCGAGAAGGTGGGTCTCAGAGCCGCTTCCAGGAGGGTTCCTAGACACCGCAGGCAGGGCGGTCTTGACCTACGGGATGATCTTCGTGACCAATGGTAAGACGATCAACGCCTTCCGCGGCTCAAGCGACCCCCAGGCCATCCGCTCCTTCGAGGCGGTGGGAGGACTTGACCCAGAGCCCAAATACGAGGTCGAGACCCTGAGGGAGAACGTCATCTGGCCAAACAGCTGCTGCATCTGCCTTGGCCCAGCCGAGAAGTATGATAGTTTCCGCATGACCGGGAAGGTCTACAAACTTGAGCGGGAAGCGGAGGTGAGGGGCATACCGTACTGCAAGGCGTGCTTCGAGAAAGTGTCCAAAATGTTCTCGAA
>CAZVMI010000123.1:0-1228 GCA_964628365.1 uncultured Candidatus Bathyarchaeia archaeon
CTTCGAGCCGAGGTTGATCCTGAGGTGCTTGTCGACGCCGAAGTGGTCGCCGGGGCTCAGCATCACGCCCTCGTCCCTGAGGAGCCTCTCGCAGAACTTCTTCGACCCGAGCCTGTTCCTGTACTTCGGGAACGCGGTGAAGCCTCCCCTCGGGGGCACGCAGGAGACCAGGTTGGGGTTCTCCTCGACCCACCTGGCGAAGGCCGCGACGTTCGCCCTGCTTATGGCGAGGTTCCTCTTGATGTACCTGTCCCTGTTCCTGAGCAGCCTCTCCGCGATCTGCTCGCCGATGCCGCAGTGGCTGAGGGTCGTGTAGTCCTTCATCACCCTGCAGCGGTCGATGAACTCCTTCTCTGCGATGACCCACCCTATCCGGGGGCTCGTCGCACCGAGCTTGGAGATGCTGCCCGTGACGATCCCCCTCTCGTAGACGCCGAGGGGCGTGACGCCTGGACTCCCGTCGAGCTCCGAGCCCCTCAGGGCGTTGTCACAGTGGACCCATGCGTTGACGTCCTCGGCGACCTCGCAGATCCCCCTCATCTCCTCCGCCGACAGGAGCGCCCCGGTCGGGTTGTTCGGGTTGTCGAGGAAGACGACCTTCGTCTCCCTCGTCACCCTCTCCTTCAGCTCCTCGATGTCCGGCGCCCAATCCTCCCCCTCCACGAGGTGGAACGCCTTCACCCTGACCCCGAGCGCCTTCACGAAGCCTGAGGTCTGCTCGTACTGGGGGTACTCTGTCACGTACTCGTCCTCAGGCTCGACGAGGCAGAGGTTAACGAGCAGGTTCGCCTCGGAGGTCCCGGAGGTTATCAGGACGTTCTCCGGCTCGACCCCGTGCCATTCGGCGACGAGCCCCCTGAGGGCGTCTGAGCCGTCCGTCCTCCCGTACCTCATGTAGGTGCCTCCGTCGAGCCCGCTCAGGACATCCCTGAGCTGGAGCTTCGAGACGCCGCCCCCGCCGAGGTCTATCTCGCACTTCTCGAGGAGCCACCTCTCAAGCTTGAAGGGCTCAATCTTCACGCAGATCCCCTAAGATACATTCAGGCATGAGCGCTTAAAACTGTGACCAGCGACGGCGGCCTGCCGGGCCCCTGCCATGGGTTCAGGCCCTGGCGAGGAAGGGTAGGTCACCCCTGACCACCTTCAAGGCGTAGCCGAACCGGTCCAGGCTCATGGCGAGGTGGAAGTCCCTCTCCTTGAAGTGGCTCTGTCCAGGGTCGAAGAACTT
>CAZVMI010000123.1:1328-3893 GCA_964628365.1 uncultured Candidatus Bathyarchaeia archaeon
GGGTGCAGCTCCCTCAGCCTGAACGCCTCGTCGATGCCGGCGACGGGGATGATCCTCTCCGCGCCGTTCGCCATCACGAAGGCGGCGGTGGTGAAGGCGCGGAAGACGTCGATGATCACCGCCGTGCCCGTGGCCTGCCTAGCGCCCTCGAGGAGGTGGAGCCGCCTGATCTCCAAGGTCAGAGGACTCTCCCGGTTTCGAATGATACACGCTTGAAAGTTGGGAAGACGCCTCTGATGGGCAGGGCTTCAGGGCCATCTATCAGTGTGACGAATGTCGTCATCTTAGCTGAGTCGTTTCTGCTTGGCTGAGCCATGTTGAAGGCTTTGGGGCTCCGATCGCTTAATTGTTTCCCAGGCTCATGGGAGGTGGCTCATCTCGGTGACCTTCCGGCGGAAGTCGACGTGGTTGCCTCTCCCCATGTTCGCCAGGGCCTCCTGGATGCTCCGGGTCGCCTCGTCGAGCGCCCCGCCGTGCCCCCTCTGGCTCCGGAGAACGTGCCATGCCCACTCGAGGGCCTCGAAGGCGCCTACCTCGTAGCTCGACAAACCTTCCACCGAGTCCGAACCTGCCCCCGGTTTAAAAACGGTTACGCAGCCCGCTGGGGGTGGGTGGTGGGTGAAAATGGGTGGGTAACCTCTAAATGCATCCTCCATGCGTTGTTTTAGTGGCGTGACTAAAGTTGTTGGATATAAAGCTGATCAGGGACGACCCTGAGGCGGTACGCCGAAACCTGGAGAAGAGGCACGACCCAGCGAAGCTGGAGCTCCTCGACCAGGTCATTGAAGCTGACGGACGGTGGCGGGAACTAACCACCAAGGTTAACAGGCTCAGGAAGAGGAGGAACGAGGTCAGTTCCGAGATCGCCAGCGCCCTCAAGTCCGGCAGAGACGCCTCCGCCCTGAAGGAGGAGGCTAGGAATATCCCAGAGGAGATCAAGGCAGTCGAGGCGGAGCTCAGCCAGAGGGAGGAGACCGTGAAGAGCGGCCTCATGAGGCTCCCAAACATGCTCCACGAGTCCGTCCCCTACGGGAGGGACGACAAGGACAACGTCGTCGTCAAGGTATGGGGCGAGCCCCCCAAGTTCGGCTTCACGCCGATAAGTCACGCCGATCTCGCCCAGTCCCTTGGCATCGCCGACTTCGACAGGGCGGGGAAGGTCTCAGGCACAGGCTTCTACTACCTGAGGAACGAGCTCGTCCTCCTCGACTACGCGATCATGAAGTACGCCATGGGCTTCCTCAGCTCCAGGGGATACGCCATCATAGAGCCGCCGTACATGATCAGGCGCGAGGGCTACGAGGGCGTCACCGACCTCGCCGACTTCGAAAACGTTATGTACAAGCTCGACGGCGAGGACCTCTACCTAATCGCCACCAGCGAGCACGCCATGGGAGCGATGCTCATGGGTGAGACGCTGAACGCCGACGCACTGCCGATAAAGCTCTGCGGCGTCAGCCCGTGCTTCAGGAAGGAGATAGGCGCCCACGGCAAGTACACGAAGGGCCTCTTCCGCGTCCACCAGTTCAACAAAGTGGAGCAGTTCATCTTCTGCCTCCCAGAGCAGAGCTGGGGGCTCCACGAGGAGCTACAGCGGAACAGCGAGCAGCTCTACCAGGGGCTCGGTCTACACCACCGCGTAGTCAACGTCTGCACAGGCGACATAGGCAGCATCGCGGCGAAGAAGTACGACACGGAGGTCTGGATGGCCGACGGCGAGTTCAGGGAGGTCGGCAGTAACAGCAACTGCACCGACTACCAAGCGCGAAGCCTGGGTGTACGGTACAGGCTGAAGGAGGGGCAAGTCCCCGCAGGCTTCGTCCACACACTCAATAACACGGCCCTCGCCACCAGCCGTACCATGATCGCCATCTTTGAGCAGTGCCAGCAGGAGGACGGCTCGATTAAGGTCCCTGAGGCGCTCCTGAAGTACATGAACGGCATCGAATGCATCGAAGGCAAGCTCAATAGGCTCAAAATTTGAGCTAAATGCAATAAAACACGCCCTCATTTTTAAGGGGATTATAATTTAAGCCCCCGGACGCAGGGAAAAAGGAAATTAAACGTTTTTTTTTCGTTGTGGATTATTAGGAAAAACTTATAGATCAACCCACGGCATTTGACAAACCAATGGGCTGGAAGGAGACTGACGAGAAGCTCATCAGACGAGGCGAACTCATCTTAGACCTACCCTCCCTAAAGAACCACGAAGAAGAGCTCAAAACCATGAACAAGGGCAAAAGAGGCCCCCATTTCAAGCTCCCCAACACCTATGTCGAGCTCCTCTCCGCCGTCAGGTACCTCTACCACATGCCCTACAGACAACTTGAAAGCTTCACACGAACACAACACAGACTCGTGCCATCGCTACCGCCGGGGGACTAAGCCTCAGGAAACGGATCCTCCACCTCAGCGTCGACCCGTACCGGAGCCTCAGGGAGACCCAGGGGACCCGTCACGATAGTCGTCGACTCCACAGGCATAAAGGTTCACAAGGCGGGGGGTTGGATCGAGCGGGTGCATGGCAAGAAGAGGAGGTACATGAAGCTCCGCTTCGTCGCGCGC
>CAZVMI010000124.1:0-3887 GCA_964628365.1 uncultured Candidatus Bathyarchaeia archaeon
GTCGACTCCCTCATCCAGGGGCAGGGAACGGGGGTCTTAGCCAGCTCGAGGAGGCTCTGACCCCCTTATATCTCCCTACAAGGATGGTAATTTGAGATGGGAACGAGGGAACCTATCCAGACGGGCTGCCCGAGCGTCGACAGGCTCCTAGGCGGAGGCGTCGCCTACGGGGCAGTCACCCTCGTCTACGGGGAGGAGTCCACGGGGAAGACGACCCTCGCCGCCTCTGCGGCCCTCACTCTGCTCCGCCGCGACCAAGCGGCGAGGGCCTTCTACGTCGACTCGGACGGCAAGCTCTCCACGGAGAGGCTCACCCAGCTCGCGGGCGGCGCCGAACCCCTCCGCCGCCTCCTCTACTACAGGCCCCAGAGCTACCGTGAGCAGACCAGGCTGATGGAGGGCCTGCCAGACCAGCTGGAGGCCGGAGACCTCGTCGTCGTCGACTCGATAACGGGGCTCTACAGGCTGGAGGCGGGGGACCCCGCGCGGTCCTTCTCCGAAAACAAAGAGCTTAATCACCAGCTCGGGTTCATCAGGGAGATGGCTTTGACGACGGCCTCGGCCTTCCTGCTCACCGGCCAGGTCAGGAGCGTCGTAGGCTCCCCCACCCCCGAGGTCGAGCCCGTCGCCGAGCGGCTCCTCAGGTTCTGGAGCGACGCCGTGCTCAGGCTCGACGCCACGCCGGTCCCAGGCGTCCGCCACGCTACGCTTGAGAAGCCTGAGAGCAGGCGTGGGGCGGTGAGGTTCAGGATCACGGGGGCCGGGCTCGAGGAGGCGGATCAGGCCTGGTGATCTCGGACGTCGTCCTCTGGTTCGCGGAGACCATCTGGCTCTTCCTCCCCGCCTACTTCGCCAACGCGGCGCCTGTGCTGCTCCACGGCGGCGGTCCCATCGACGGGGGCAGGGTCTGGTCCGACGGTAGGCGGCTCCTCGGCGACCACAAGACCGTCTACGGCACCCTGTCGGGCGTCGTCGTCGGCACAGCCGTCGGTCTCGCCCAGATGAGCCTGCTCAGGGGCTTCCTCTTCGCCTCGGGCGCCATCCTCGGCGACCTCGTCTTCGCCTTCTTCAAGCGCCGCCTCGGCATGAAGCCCGGTCAGCCCCTACCCCTCTGGGACCAGGTCGGCTTCATACTCTTCGCCATAACCCTCGGCAGCCTCGTCCAGCCGGCGCCCACATGGGAGCAGGACGTCGCCATGATCGTCACCACGATCCCGGTCCACTACGTCTCGAACCTCTTCGCCTGGGGGCTGAGGATGAAGAAGGATCCCTGGTAGAGCCTAGACGAGCCTGAACTCCGGCTCCTTCCCGGCCTCGATGACCCTCCCGCAGAAGTTGAGGGCGAAGGCCTCCGGGAACTCCCTCGCGAACCAGGCGGTGGCCTTGAAGCCGGTGCAGTGGCACGGCGAGAGGAGGCGGGGGTTGAACCTCCTCACCTCGTCCATCGTCCTCCGGACGTAGACCTCGTCTCGGCCCACAAGGTGGGTTCCACCGACGACCCCGTAGACCCCGTCGAAGCCTCCCAGCCTCTTCACATGCGTCAGCGTGTTGATCGGGCCGGCGTGGGCGCAGCCGAGCAGGACGAAGGGGCCCACTCCTCGGACGTCGGCCCAGAGAGCCTGGTCGTCGAGGATCTGGTCGTCCACCTCCTCGCCGTCGACCACGATTCGGACGCTTTCGCCCTCTCGGAGCGGCAGGATGGTCTCGAACCCGGATACCCTCGGGACCTCACCCGTCGTGCGGAGCCCGGGCACGACCTCGACCGGCTCTCTGGAGAGGACGACCTCGCCGCCGGCCGCCTCTATCTCCGCAATCCCCTGCCCCTCCGGGACGCCGTGCTCCCGGCGCGTCCCGTCCGGCCTCACCCGGATCCTCTTCCGGAAGGTGTCGGGGTGGGCGTAGACCTTCACGCCGCCCGCCGCCTCGACGACTTCGACGTTGGCGACTGTGTGGTCCTGGTGGCCGTGGCTGATGACTAGGCAGTCGACGTCGCCGAGGTCGACCTTGAGCCGCTTGACGTTGTGTAGGAGCGGCTCCCTGTCGTTGCCGGTGTCGAGGACGACCTTCCTGCGGTCTCCCCGTGCGTCCTCGAGTTCCAGCAGGAAGGATAGCCCCCACTGACCATGCAACCCCGCCAACTGGACGATGTTATCTGCGAGGGTCGTCACCTTCAGGCTCCTGACCGCGTCCATGCCTTCACATAAGTCCGAGTTTATTATAAAAACTCGCAGATACTGCCATGGGTCAGTGAGGCTCAAGGGAGTAGAACAGGTGTTCTAAACGGTGGTCTTATCTGGGGGTATTCAAGTTAAATTATGAACGATCCGGGTAAAGCGTCAGGGCCATCCGGCCCTGGGGTCAGAGACTGGTGAGGAAGCCGAGGGTAGAGTTTGTCCCAGAGGAAGATGCTCGCAGCCGACGAGGAGCTGGCAAACAAGGTAGCGGAGCTAGCGAGCAGGAGGGGCCTCACGGTCAGGCAGACCGTCAACGACATCCTCGAGCAGGCGCTCAGGGTCGAGGAGGCGGGGATCAGCCTCAAGGAGGTCGTCGAGGAGCGCTGGATGCTCGAGAAGGCCCAGGAGATAGGCTTCACCTTCGTCCCAGAGCGCCTCCTCTACCAGGTCGTGGACGCCGCCTACGGTCAGGGCGGAAAACAGTTCTCCGACACCTGGCGTGGCGTCGGCAGCTGGTACGGCAAGTATTTCTCCGCGAAGACGGACAAGCCCCTCGAAGCGTTCAAGGAAGCTATGGGGCTCCTCACCTTTGGCGCCAGCGGCTTCTCCCTGGAGAAGCAGAAGGACGACCGCCTCGCCGTCACCTGCGTCAGCGAGCGCTTCACGGAGGGCTTCACAGAGGTCTTCAGCCTCTTCATCGAGGGCGTCCTCGAGGTTCTGGGCTACGAGGTCTCCGACCGGGAGGTCTCGAAGGGGATCATTAAGCTGAAGCTGTCGAAGAGGAGGTAGCCAGCATTGCGCAGCCAGCCCCCTGAGGACACGAAACTGCTGATACTGCCGACCCACCTCGTGGACAGGCTGAAGGCGATAGCGACACGCCAGGGCGTTAGCCTCAGCTCATTCGCCGCGGAGTCTCTGGAGCAGGCGCTCAGGGCTAACGAGATGGACGCGAGCCTCAGCGACGCCGTCGACGCCTACAGGCTCTCCGAGATCCAGCGCGGCGCAGGGATGGTCGACGTCCCGAGGTCGAGCCTCAACCACCTCGTAGAGAGGCTCTACGCCAAGAAGGGCGAGGAGTTGAGGAGGGTCTGGGGCGAGGCCGGCCGCTGGTACGGCGAGTATCTTCGCGCGAAGCTGCAGCCTGGGGAGGCGCTGGGATTCCTGGAGAAGGAGCTCATCGTCGCCTGGAACCTCAACGAGGCCGAGGTGAAGGAGTCCGACGTGGACGTCGCCATCAGGTGGGTCTCTTTCGCTATGACGGAGGAGTTCACGGAGCTCCTCCTCAGCTATCTTTCCGCCGTCATGGGTGCCCTCGGCTACAGGGAGGTCGAGAGGGACAGCCTACGAGGCATGGCCTCCCTAAAGTATACGAGGATCGGGGCACAGTGACAAATTGATATTTTTGTAGCAAAAAACCCAGTTATCATTACGGATTTTTAAACATTTTATTCACGGATATTTTAGGCCATTTTCGGGTATTCTCTCTGAGCCCTGATCAGATTATTATCGGCCGCGGATTTTTCCGCTTGGAACCATCTTTTTTTGCCCACAGGTCTCTCGGAGCAGCTTCCAGACGCCCTTTTTTGGGATAATATGTATAGATAGTCTTTATTTTGTATATACGTTGTCCCTTCATTGTATACATCATTCGTTTCTCTGTAGACATACGCTTAAGTATCCGACGACTTGTTTGACTACCGATCGTCCGTAGGT
>CAZVMI010000125.1:0-3755 GCA_964628365.1 uncultured Candidatus Bathyarchaeia archaeon
CGTCCCCTTCAGTTGTTATGAAGTCGATGGGAATAGCGGGGACAGGCTCGTACCTCCCGCCGAAGGTCATGACCAACCAGGACTGGACGAAGTATGTCGAGACAAGCGACGAGTGGATATTCTCCAAGACAGGCATCAAGGAGAGACGCATCGCAGAGCCCGACGTCTGTACCTCAGACCTCGCGGTGAAGGCCGCCGAGGCCGCCCTGAAGGACGCGGGCGTGACCGCGGAGGAGCTCGACCTCATCATCCTCGCCACCTCCTCGCCCGACATCCCCCTCTCCGCCACGGCACCCATAGTACAGGCAAAGCTCGGCGCAGCCAACGCAGGAGCCTTCGACGTGGGAAACGTTTGCTCAGGCTTCGTCTACGCCCTCGAGGCCGGCGCAAGGATGGGGGCAGGAGGTCTAAAGAACATCCTCGTCGTCGGCGCCGAGACCTACAGTCGCATCCTCAACTGGGGCGACAGGACGACCTGCGTCTTCTTCGGAGACGGCGCAGGCGCCGTGGTCCTCAGGGAGGCGGCGAAGGGCACCGGAGTCCTCGGCTCATACCTCAGGGCAGACGGCCGAGGATGCAAGGTGATAGAGATACCTGCCGGAGGTGTCAAGATGCCTGTAACCCACGAGGTCATAGACAGGGGGCTCCAGTACCTCTTCATGGACGGGAAAGCCGTCTGGGACTTCGCCACAGTCGCCCTGCCCGAGGCGGTGAGGGCCGTCCTTAAGAAATGCGACCTGACCCTGGAGGAAGTAGACCTCATCGTCCCCCACCAGTCGAACGTCAACATAATCAAGTTCAGCATGGACGCCCTGGGCCTCCCGATGGAGAAGGCGTATGTCAACCTACACAGGGTCGGAAACACGGCGGGCGCCAGCATCCCCATCGCCCTCGACGAGGCGGCGAGGGAGAGAAGGATCAGGAAGGGAGACCTGGTCGTCACCGTCGGCTACGGCGGAGGCCTCGCCTGGGGCGCAAACGCGATAAGGTGGGGCAAGTAAGCAGAGCATCCTGAAAAGGCTAAAAGCCATTAGACCAAAGATACGAACCATGATCAAGAGCAAGGAGCCCCCCCTCAGAGGTGTAAGGGTCCTAGACCTCACCAGGGTCCTCGCCGGCCCATACTGCTCCATGACCCTCTCCGACCTCGGCGCCGAGGTCATCAAGGTCGAGATACCCGGCCAGGGCGACGACACCCGCAGCTATCCCCCCTACGTCGGCGGTCAGAGCAGCTACTTCATGGCCGTCAACAGGGGGAAGAAGAGCGTCACCCTGGACCTCAAGGCCAAGGAAGGGCGAGAAGCCCTCCAGAGGCTAGCCGAAAAATCCGATATCTTCCTCGAAAACTTCAGGCCGGGCGTCACAGAACGCCTCGGCGTCGACTACAAGACCCTGAGCAAACTCAACCCGAGGCTGATCTACTGCAGCATCTCAAGCTTCGGCCAGACAGGGCCGTACGCCGACCGGCCGGGCTACGATCTCATCATCCAGGGGATGGGGGGCCTCATGGGGATGACCGGCGAGCCAGACGCACCGCCAGTCAGGGTGGGCATGGCCATAACCGACCTCGGGGCCGGGATGTGGGCGACGATAGCCATCCTCGCCGCCTTGAGGGCGAGGGAGAGGGACGGCGCGGGCCAGTACATCGACATCTCCCTCATGGACGGTTCGGTCAGCTGGATGACCTACGCAGCCGGCAACTACTTCGCCACCGGCGAGGTGCCGCAGAGGATGGGCTCAGCCCACCCGAGCATAGTCCCATACCAGGCCTTCGAGGCCTGGGACGGCAAGAGCCTCCTCGTGGCCGCGGGGAACGACAAGCTCTTCGCCCTCCTCTGTGAGGGTATGGAGCTCAATGAACTCCCCAGGGACCCCAAGTACGAGACAAACGAGAAGCGCGTCGAGAGCAGGGAGACCCTCATACCCCTCCTACAGAGGGAGTTCAGGAAGCGGCGCAGGGATGAGTGGATCGGATCACTGCAAGCCCTAGGCTTCCCATGCGCACCGGTCTACACGCTGGACGAGATATTCGCCGACCCACAGGTCCTCCACAGGGGTATGCTCGTCGAGATGAAGCACCCTGAGGCTGGGAAGATTAAGCAGATCGGCCCAGTCATAAAGTTCTCAGGGACCCCATGCGTCGTCGAGTCACCGCCGCCGCTCCTCGGGGAGCACACCGAGGAGGTGCTGAGGGACGTGGCCGGCTACGGTGACGAGGAGATGGGGTGGCTCAGGAAGGCTGGGGTCGTCTAGTCCTGCGGTGGCCTGCTCCTCTCCTTGATCCTCCTCAGCTCCTCCTCCTTGAGTAGCTCGACGAACTCCTCGTAGGACCTGAGGCTCGAGCCCTCGAAGACGAGCTCCTTCTCTTGCTTCAGGCTTGGTTTGGGGGGCTCATCCTCGTACTCGGGCGGCTTACTGTCGAAGTGCTCTATCGCCCAGTACTTGCCCTTACGTCGCCTGAGGAGGAGGAAACCGAGGGTTAGGGCTGCGAGGAAGACGAAAACGGCGACATAAGCGTCGTAGGACAAAGCTCCACCATTATTTTCGGGTACTGGGATTTATTTTTGCCGGTTCCCGTCCCCGGCCCCCATCCGCCTCGCGAGGACCACGGAGAGGGGCAGGATGGTCAGCGACAAGGCGGCGAGGAACAGGTAGAGGGTCCCAGGGGCGTAGAACTCGGCTATCGCGCCCCCCGCCATGGAGCCGAGGCACATGCCGACGCCGTAGACCCCTTCGTGGACTCCCATCGCCGTCCCGAGGGCCCCCTTATCGCACCTCTTCGCGATGATGTCAAGAATCACGGGGGTTACTATACCAGCGGCTCCTCCATACAATATGAGCGGGACGACGAAGCCCTCGACCGACGAAGAGAAGGAGAAGAGGGTTAAGCCGACCGCCAACATCACCGACGCCAGGGCCAGAGCCCTGGTCGAGCCCCACCTGACGAACCTCTCAGAGCTGAGGAAGCCAAGCCCCCTTACTCCGTTCGTCATCGTGACGAGAAGGCCGACGAGGGCTGAGGCTATTCCGAGGGCGCTCATGTGGCCAGGCATGATGGCCATGTAGATGCCGAGGACGACGGTGAACGGGAAGAGGGTGATGTAAGCCCACTTCACCCTGCCGAGGCTGGCGAGGTTCCAATTCGTCCCCTCACCCCTGTTCCTGAGCGTTATCCTCGGCCTGAGGAGGAAGAAGATGACTCCTGTGCTTGACAGGTTGAGCGCCGAGAGGACGGCGAAGAGGACCGGGAAGCCGTAGGCGCCTGAGATGAGACCACCGAGGTATGGGCCGACTATGAAGCCGAGTATCCATGAGAGGTTGTACCGGCCCATGGAGCGGGATAGCTCATCCTTCGGCGAGATGTCCGCCGTCAGGGTGGCGGCAGTCACCCAGAAGGAGGCCGAGGCAACCCCGAGGAGGGGGCGCAACACGAAGAGATGGGAGACGCTCCTCGCCGCGCCGAAGAGGAGGACGATCCCGGACCCCATGATGCTGGAGGCTAGGTAATACCTCCCCCTCTCGAACCTGTCTAGGAGGTAGCCCGAGGTGATGGTGAGTGTCGTGTAGACGATGTTCCCCGCCGCCCCCAAGAGGCCCAAGTCGATGTAAGAGGCGCCGAGGCCCGTAGCGTAGACGGGGAGGAGGAAGGTCGTCGTGCCGAACCCCGTCGAGGTGAGGAAGATGGTCAGGTAGAGCACCCTGAGTAGCCCCCTCCTCTCACCGTCCATGGAAGTCACCGAGAATAGGGTCCGCCC
>CAZVMI010000126.1:0-3667 GCA_964628365.1 uncultured Candidatus Bathyarchaeia archaeon
AGCGCCTATTCATAAACATATAGCAGGCGATAAACTATCCAGGTAAATGACCGATGTATATGTGGAGGCTAACTTCAGCTTAGACAACCTTTATTGGTGATGCTGGCTCCAGTCTTGCTGGTGAATTCATGAAGGTTCTAGCGATCCAGTCAAGCCCTAACCTAGACGGACTCACCTCGAAGACCGCACAGGCGGTCCTGAGGGGAGCTAGGGTGGCGGGGGCCGAGACTGAGCTTGTGCAACTTAACCAGCTCAACATGAGGCCCTGCATCGCCTGCGAGGGGGGCTGGGGTCAGTGCCGCCGCGAGGGGACATGCATATTCGAGGATGACTTCCAGGCCCTAAGAGACAAGATAAACGACGCCGACGCCCTTGTCTTCGCGACGCCAGTCTACTGGCATGACCTCAGCGAGTCGGCGAAGATCTTCCTGGACAGGCTCAGACGCTGCGAGGTCTACGCAGACTTTAGGAACTTCGAGGGGAAGAAAGCGTTGGGCATAGCCTCAGCCGGGGGAAGCGGAAGTGGCTGTGTTAAGGCTCTCCTCAACCTCGAGGACTACCTGAGGAGGGTCGGCTTCGAGATCTTCGACCTCGTCACCGTGACCCAGAAGTCGAAGGCCCATAAGCTAGAGATGCTGGAGAAGGCCGGCGTCCGCCTCGTGAATCCCTAAATCCGGACGAACATCTCCTCTCAGCAGCCCATCATTTTTCAAATCCATATAACAGTAAATATAGGGGGTCGATCGACCATCTCTTCGGGGTGCGAGCATCTTGGAGCGGTCAAACGTGCTGAAGGCGAGGATGAGGGCCCTCGTGAAGAAATATTCCTGGGAGATCATCGCAGATCTGAGGAGCGGGAAGAAGAACCTGACCCAGGTCTCGGAGGACAACAGGATCCCCTACGCCACGGTCCAGAAGAGGATAGCGGAGCTCGAGGCGGCGGGTCTGGTATCGGTGAGGGATGAGTTGGATGAGAGGTCTGGGAGGCCCGTAAAGGGGGTAAGGGTCGAGGAGGTGAGAATAGAGATCGACGCAGACAAGATCCTCCGCATGGTGAGGATGGAGAGGGGGCCCCTCATAGAGAAGGTCTAGTGGCTAGGTCGTGTACTTCTTCTCAGACAGGTACCTGTCACGGTGGTCTGGCAGCACCGTCGCCACGCGTTTACCCCTTCCAAGCTCCTCCGCCAACTTGATGGAGTAGAAGACGTTCGCCCCTGATGATATGCCGCAGAAAAGCCCCTCCTCACGGACGAGCCTGTCAGAGGTGGCGACGGCGTCCTCGTTGCTCACCTTCACCACCTCGTCTATGAGGCCGCTGTCCATCATCTCGGCGATTATGCCTCCAGCCACCTCCGGACTCGCGCCTGGAATGGTCTTATAGCCCTCGCTTATCGGATACCTTGCCGAGGCTGGCTCAAGACCGATGATCCTGACCTTGGGAAGCCTCTTCTTCAGGGCCTTGGCGACGCCGTAAAGGGTGCCACCGACTCCTATTGAGGCGACGAAGGCGTCGACCCTGCCATCCATCTGCTCCAGGATCTCGTTCCCGGTCTTGACGTGGGCTCCGACGTTTGCGGGGTTGCTGAACTGGCGCGCCCACCAGATCTTCGGGTTGCCCCTCTCGACCTCAAGGCATTTGAGTCTGGTCCCTATCTCGACCTCGGCGCCGGCGACGCTGCCGTCCCCGGGCTTCGAGTCGAGCTTAAGCTCGTGGACCTTTGCACCGTAGCTCTCCATGATCTTGATCCTCTCCCGGGTCATGCCCTCCGGCATGTATATCTCGACGTTATAACCGAGGCGTGTGCCGACGAAGCTGAGGGCGGTGCCAGTGTTGCCTGTGCTCGCGTCAATGATCGTGTACCCCGGCCCGAGCTTCCCCTCCTCCTCCGCGGCTCTGATCATCTCGATGGCTATCCGGTCCTTGTAGCTCCCGCTTGGGTTGAGGTACTCGAGCTTAACGAAGACCTCCGCGCCTCTCCTCGGGACAACCCTCTGCAGCCTGACCATCGGCGTGTTACCGATGAGATCGAGGATGTTATCGACGACCCTCATGATTCGTTCCCACGGTATCGGTGGCTCATCAGGGAAGATAACTCTTAAGCCTCATTCGAGGTGTTGAAGGCAAAAGATGATGTGATTGGGAAAGATGACGCCTGAGGGTGACCAGAGCACATTCATGAGGACGATACGCGGCTGAGAGGCAGGCGAGTTCTACAAGATCGTCGTGCTCACGCCGCTCGAAGATGATCAGCTCTCGGAGAGCCTGAAACCCGCCGCGATGATATGAGAACACCGGAGACGAGGGGGGTTATTTATGGAGCTTCTTCGCCAGCTCCGCCACCCGCTCCCCCAGCTTCCTGCAGGCCTCAAGGGCAGCCTCGTTAGGCGACCCGACCGAGGTTGCGCCGTAGTGGTTCCCCGCCGAGGAGCCCTGGATCACCATGCCGTGGACCAGGAGTGCCTCGTTGAGGGCCATGATCGTCGTCTCCGAGCCGGTGTGGGTGCCACCGGCGCTGCAGAAGGCGCCCCCCGCAATCCCCTCCAGCTTACCGTGGTACTTGACTGATTCGTCGACGAAGGCCTTGATCTTGCCGGAGGGAAGACCATAGTAGACCGGTGAACCCAGTATCAGCCCCTGGACGCTCAGGAGCTCGTCGACGGAGGCCTCATCGACCTTCTTAAGAACAGCCTCAGCTCCGGCCCTCTTCACCCCCTCCTCGACCGCGTGGGCCATCTTCTCGGTGTTGCCGGTCCTCGAGTCGTAGACTATCAGGACCTTCATCGTCGTCACCTCGGCAGCTTCCTCGCCGCGTCCTCCACGGCGTACGCTCCCATGACCTCGCCGTAGTATATCATGTGCATGTCCTTGGTCGAGTAGACGTCATCCTCGATCTGCTTAGCCAGCAGTCCTGGCTTGAGGTCGTTCTGGTACCTGACGACGCACTCGTAATGGACAGGGCACTCCTCAATGTACGGGGCGTCTACATCGAGGCCCTTCCGAGCCGTGAGCTTTAGCTCCTTGAATTTGTCCACGTCCCTCCCCGATTTTGTCCCACAGACGTCGAGAACTTTCCTCATACCCTTCGAGGGGAGGCATACGGTGTACGCTCCGCTCTCCTCCATCAGCTTGAATGTGTATCGTGAGTGGCGGACAGCCACGACGAAGAAAGGCCTCCTCCACATCGTGCCCAGTAGGCCCCAGCCGATGGTCATCGCGTTGGGTTTCTTATCCCTCCCCTGGGTCACGAGGAACAGACCATTCCCTCTCATCAGCCTATTCGTCGCCTTGACGAATTTGAACGGATCAACCTTCTCCATCGACACGTAGGACACCAGAACTACTAGGCTGATTAAGCTCTTTTAACGTTTTCACGTGTTTCCAGAAGCCGGGAGACGAGGTCACAGAAACATAATGCTGGTCACTTCTGTAGGGGAAAATGGTAAAGTTGATCGTCAGCGGCCAGACGGAGGAGCCTCCGAAGATAGACGCTGGAGGCCAACGCCGCAGGAGGCTCAAGCCACGCGGCGGAGTAGACGAAGTAGAACTGTCATTAATCGAGAAGATCGTGTTGAAGCTCAACGGTGCGGTCTACGTGGGTCACCGTACAAGGCCCGGTTGGAGCGGGAGCCTGCCATTCTACATTTTCCAGTGCCCAGTCCATGGATT
>CAZVMI010000127.1:0-3646 GCA_964628365.1 uncultured Candidatus Bathyarchaeia archaeon
TTCTATTATTCTCGAGCAGTTTCTGAGCCTTCTCCTCGAGCCCCTCAGGGACGTAAAGGAAGAACTTCTTGATGCGCTTACCCATGCCGGCGGTCTCGGAGAACAGCTTCCACTTAGGGACCTGGGCGACGGTCACGCCGTCCTCGGGCTCGACCTCACCTATCTCCTGCATCCTGCCATCGGCCAGGGTTACGACGATGCTAGGGTAAACGATGCCCTCCACCGTCTCGATCCCTCTCCTCTCGACCTCGTCATTCACGATGGTCATGTATCCTTCGCCCCAGTCAATCTGGTCGACGAAGGGAAACCGAGTGGCGGCGATGATCCTTATGATCCTGTTTCTTACCTCGTTCTTCGAAACCAAACCTGTCTCCTCACAGCCCCAGTTCGCCGGCTACCTCCTGCATGGAGGAGAGCCCTATGGAGAGGAACTCCTCGAGGGATAAGCCGACCTCACCGCACCTCATGATGTTCTCTCGACTAACTCCGCGGGCGAAGGACTTGTCTTTCATCCGCTTCACGAGGCTCGACGCCTTCACGTTGGCCACCTTCTTGTCTTGCACCATGAGCGCCATGGCTATGATAAGGCCTGAAAGCGCGTCGGCGGCGAACAGGCTTACGTCTATCAAGTTTCCCGGCTTCGAACCGGTCTGAGGGTTGTGGGCCCTTATTGCGTGCAGGCCCTCCTCCGGCAGCAGATCCTTGACGATCTCGGCGGAGATGGCGCCATGCCTGTCCCAATCCTGCCCGACCTCCTCGTAGTCTACGTCATGGAGCATCCCCACCGCTCCCCACAGCTCGGTGTCTTCGCCGAAGTGTTGAGCTAACCCCCTCATGATGGCGGAGACCGCGATCATGTGTTTCACCAAGTTTTCGTTTTTAACGTGCTGCTTCACGATGTTGATGGCTTCTTGGCGCGTGATCATGGTTTAGACCGGATATAGTGCTGGTTTTAAGGCTTCGCTCTCCGGTTACATTTAAATGCAGGATGAGAGGGTTGATCGTCTAACTTACGGAGACCACGGGATGGAGCTTCGGATCAGGGAGAACATACTGCCTATTCTGA
Source organism: uncultured Candidatus Bathyarchaeia archaeon (assembly GCA_964628365.1). Classification (GTDB taxonomy): domain Archaea; phylum Thermoproteota; class Bathyarchaeia; order TCS64; family TCS64; genus UBA8941. Next base: position 1,067 of record CAZVMI010000127.1, read on the forward strand.
GCTACGGCCTCTTCGTCATGACCATCACCCACACACTGACCCACGCCTTCGGGAACATGCACACATCCCTATTCCCCATTCTGAAGCAGGAGTTCAGCCTCAACTACCAGCAGCTGGGGCTGATAGCCGCAATACCACCCCTCTGTCAGACCATCCTCTACATCCCGGCTGGAATACTCTCGGATAAATTCGGTTCAAAGAGGATGACCCTAGTCAGCATGGTGATCGCCTGCGCGGGCGCCATAACAGCCAGCGTAGCCCAAGACATGTGGACACTCACCGCCGCAGTGAGCCTCCTGTACGTCAATACGACGTTCTACCATCCCCCAAGCTATAGCCTCGTGTCGAGGCTTTTCCAGCCAAAGGACAGATTGAAGGCCCTCGGCCTCCACGGCGCAGGTGGAACATTCGGCATGGCCATCGGCCCAATCTCAATCAGCATCTTGATAGGGATTTTCGCCTTCGGCTGGAGGCAGATCTACCTCTTCTGGTTCATACCGATGTTCATAGGTGTCATTCTGGTCTTTTTCATCAAGTCCGTGCCCAACGAGGATGCAGAAATCAAGGCAGACGCGGGCCCTAAACAGTCTCAAGCCACGAAGCTCTTCACCGTCAGCCTCATCTCCTTCCTCGTTTTCAATGGTATAAGGAATTTCGCAGGCAGCATGTCAACGGCCTTCCTCAGCATCTACCTTGTCAGCGGCAGAGATTGGGCTGTGGAGACGGCGAGCCTTGTCATAGGAACGAGCTCGCTGATGGGCATCATAGCTGCACCCCTCGGCGGGTTCCTCACGGGACGCTTCGGTGAGAAAAAGTGGATACTCATGACGTTGGCGGTCTCCTCGGTCTGCTATGGTGTAGCGTTCCTCATCCCGAACACCCTGACCTTCGTCTTCTTCTACCTCGGCTACGGCTTCTTCAACTTCCTGAGCATGGCGGCGGGCTCATCTCTCATGGCAAGGCTTTCGCCGAACAGGCAGAGAGGGCTAGGCTACGCCCTCTACTTCCTCCCGGGCAGCATAGGGGCATCCGTTGCACCAATGGTTGGCGCGTACATAGCCGATGCATTTGGCTTGATCAACATTTTCGCGGCTTCTACATTGGTCTTCATGTCATCCCTGCTAATGCTCCAGTTCGGCGTGAAAGAGAGTAAAGAGGCGTAGCCTTCTCTAGGGCGAGCTTTGAAGGATCTTGAGGAGTTGAACAAGCCTCTCGTCTCTGTAGGACTCTAGCTCCTCGTACGTTTTCTCCTTAACAAGCCTCATCTCGGAGACGCCCCTCACAGCCTTCTCAACCGCCGAGTCCGGCGTCCTCGTCCACTTCGCCATCGTCTCGAGCCACTCCGCCTTGCTCACCCCTATATGCCTCATGATGTACTCGATGCCACCGGAGCCCCCACCAAGATGATATGTTAAATAGGGCCCCATTATCGCCCACCTCAGACCGGGACCGAAGCTCACGGCCTTGTCGACGTCCTCAGCCGAGGCTACACCTTTGTCGACAAGGTCCAGGGCCTCCCTCCAGAGGGCGGCGCTGAGCCTGTTTGCGATGAAGCCGGGCACCTCCTTCCTGACTATGATCGGCACCTTGCCGATCTCCTCCATGAGCTTGTACGTTCTCCTCGTCGTCTCCTCGGATGTTAGCTGCCCAGGGCAGAGCTCGACGAGGGGGATGAGATATACAGGGTTCCAGGGATGGGCGACTATGCATCGTTCAGGATGCCGGGCGGCGGCCGTCTGTATCCTGCTCATCAGCAGTCCTGAAGAGCTGCTCGCCAGCGGCGTGTCAGCTGGGGCATGCTCATCCATCTCCTTGTAGACAGCCCTCTTTGCGTCGTAGCTCTCGTATACCGACTCGACCACGAAGGAGGCGTCGCGAACCCCCTCAGCTATGCTAGTAGCTGTAGTGATACGATTCTTCGCTTTCTCAGGATCTTTGCCCAAGCCAGCGTTAACGAGGAAATCGATATGGGACTCGACGCGAGCTGCGGCTTCTTCAAGCCTCTTCTCGTCAACATCGACGAGCATCGTTTCGTAGCCGTTCAGGGCGAACAGTGTACCCCATCCTTGCCCCACGAGCCCTGCTCCGACACAGGTAACCAGACCTCTACCCAACGAAGATCAACTATTAGAAGAGGTCCACGACACGGCTTAAGACGTTCGGGGAGTTACCAAGCAATCTACAGCAACATGTGCTCGATAGAGTATTGTCTCAGCATCTTATCTCTCATGTCACTGAGTAACCCTTTCTGACGCAAGAATAAGTAAAATAATTCAAGCCATATTTTCTCAACACGAAATGAAGCAGAGAAACATGGTACTGGCCGTTGTCTACGGGATAATCATCGTAGCGGTAATCATACTGATAGCTAGGACATTCTTCATCAGCGAGGAGTTCACGTACCCCACGAGTCTGGCGCAGATGCTGAAGGCTGATCTGAAGGAATACCTGAAATTGATTCTCATAACTCCGAGGTAATCTGCTGCGTCCTGGGATTCGATCTTGTTCTTCGGCGCTTTACTTAGAGTAAATGAAAAGAGAGTTAGGCCACCCTTAGATACCTTTATGATAGAGGATCTT
>CAZVMI010000128.1:0-3622 GCA_964628365.1 uncultured Candidatus Bathyarchaeia archaeon
TGGGCGTCGGAGACGAGAAGTTCACGGGCATCGTCGGCATGAGCCAGTGGATAACGGCGAACACGTGCGCCCGCCTGGGCATCGGGTCGAAGGAGTACGAGCTTATCATGCCTCCTGTCTCCGACGACGAAGCAGCCTTCGCCTACCACATGTTCAGCCAGGAGAAGCCATCAGGATACTACTTGGGCAAGGACGTTGAGAGGCTGAAGACCTTGCTGCCGAAGGGGGGCTTCAAGTATAACCCTAAGCCCTCAGTCACCCTCGAAGAACTGAGCAGACGGTGATTGGCTCCTTTCACCCGTATACTTCATTCATTATTGTAGCGATGATAATCTTGTGGAGGGACCGTGTGGTTACCCTCAGAGGGCGACGTTTAGATCTTCCGCCAGCGGTACCTTGACGAGGTCGTTGACGAGAAGGCAGGTCACCAAGCCGTAGGCGAAAATGAAAAGATACATTGCAGGGCTGATTGGAGCGAGGCCGGGTAGGCCCATAGTGGAGATGAGGTAGACGACTGCCGTGTTCACCACAAGCGCCATGGCGAGCCATTTACTCGGCCTGGAGTCCCAGAAGTGGCGCCTCTCCCTGACGCTGAAGACAGTGAAATAGCCGGAGAGGGTCAACCAAACGAATATGAAGGTTCTCAGAGTCTCTAGGTCGTCCCCGAGGCCGAAGTAGTTCATCCCTAGGTACAGAATGAGCAGCGACTCCGCTACGATCATTGATCCATATAAGACCCCCAGCTTGACGAGGGCGGTCGCGTTCCACCTCTCTGGGCTCTCCGAGTATCTGACCTTATCCGTCGAGATGGAGAGAGTGACATAATCGCTCAGGAATAGGAGCAGGATCATGTTGAACGTTGACACAACAAACTTGCCTGTGAGGACGAAGGCGAGGACGATGAAGACCACCCGCTTAAATGTCCGGATGATCTTGTTGATGGTCCAGGAGGTCACCCTCTGGTAGACCATCCTCCCGATGACAACCATGTCGAATATGCCTCCGAAGCCCTCGGCGGTGAGGACGGCGCTCGACGCCTGTTTCGCGATGTCGGTGGCGTTGCTCACTGCGATGCCGACCTCCGCCTGCCTCAGCGCCGGCGCGTCGTTGACGCCGTCCCCGGTCATGCCGACGAAGTGACCCCTCGCCTGGAGACTCTTGACGATCAGGTACTTGTCCTCAGGGTAGATCTCAGCGAAGCCGTCGCTCTCCTCGATCGCCCGCAGGGTAGCGCCGTCTTCGATGTGATCTTTCAGATCAGAAACCTTAACTATGTTTTCTCCTAGGCCTGCTTGCCCGGCAACCTCCTTGGCTATCGGCAGAGCGTCCCCGGTGAGCATCTTCACCTTGACGCCGAGGCTCTTCAACTCAGAGATGAGCTTAGGGGAGTCCTCCCTAGGCTTGTCGTAGAGGGCCGCGAAGCCGACTAACTCGGCTTCATCGCCGCTAGGTCCCTCGGCGACTGCGAGGACGCGGTACCCCTTGGCTGAGAGCACCTCGACTTCTTGCTGGAGGCGACCGAGCTCTTCGTTACAGTCCCTGCAGAGGCGGATTATGGTGTTAACCGCCCCCTTCACCGCGTAGATCCGCCTCCCCTCACTCTCAAGGTCGGCCTCGGTCCTTCGCGTCGACGGGTCGAATGGCACGAACCCTACCTGCTTGTACTTATCGAGGGGCAGACCTATCTCCCGCGCCTTTGAGATGAAGGCGAGGTCGATGGGGTCCTGGTTTGCTTCCTGGGAGGCTAGGGCGCCGTAGAGGATGACCTCCTTCTTCAAATAATTCCCGACTGGGAGGGCGTCGGCGACGGTGAGCCGGTTCATGGTTATGGTACCAGTTTTGTCAGCGCAGAGCACATCCATCGTGGCCGCGTCCTCGATGGCGTCGAGGCGGGTCACTATCGCCCCCTTCTTCGAGAGCTCGAGGGAGCCGAGAGCCATACTTATCGTGAACATGGTCGGCAGGGCGACGGGGATCGCTGAGACTAGGAGGATCACTGTGAGTGGCGCTATCTCTAAGGGGTCTATCCCGCGGAGCAGTGCGAGACCCATTCCAGCTGCGACGGATACTGCGACCATGACTAGGAGCCATCTGACGACCTTCGAGATCATTTCCTCAATGTGGAGCCTAGGGCGCGCGATCTGGACGAGCTCAGCTGTCCGGCCGAAATAGGTTTTGAGCCCCGTCATGGTCACGATGCCGGTAGCCTCGCCGCCCTTCACAATCGAACCCGAGTAGAGGACCTCGCCTTCCTTCCTCTCGACTGTTAGGGATTCGCCCGTGAGAGCGGACTGGTCGACGTCGAGATGGCCATCAATTACCTGAGCGTCTGCGGGAACCATGTCCCCAGCCCTTAAGCGGAGCAGGTCGCCGGGGACGAGCTCCCTGGCGGCTATGAGACCCCATTCGCCGTCGCGCTTCACACGTGCGTTGACCATCAGCCTCTTCCTCAGGAGGGCGACAGCGCTGTTCGCCTTCTCCTCCTGGATGTAGCTTACGGCTGCGTTGAAGACGAGGAGACCAAAGATCACGTATGCTTCGATCATCTTCCCCAAGACTAGCTCCATTGCGACGGTGAATTCGAGCATCCAGGGGGTGACTCCCCAGAACTTCTTCGCCAGCTTCAGCAGGGGATTAACTTTCTTCTCGGGCACCTCATTGTAACCGTACTCCTTGAGCCTTCGTTGTATTTCATCCGGGCTGAGGCCCCTGTCGAGGTTTAAGTCCCCGACCCCATGCGGATGCTGTTTCTCGCCCAAGAAGATCGCCTAGACTAGATTCGAAACCTGTGTTTCATGAAGTTGAAGCGTCTCTAATACCCTTTTCTAGGAGATTGCTACGAGTTGCTTCCGGGTTTCAGCCAGTTTGGGAGAGTTATTCTATTCGTGTTATGGTGTTTCTCTGAAAACACGATTCCTAGCTCTATGAATCCACAAGAACTCTGGGTCTTCATCGGATTTCACATCGACTCATAGTGGTTTGTGTTGGGTGAGTTCATTATCTCACTAAGACCAAGGATCTTGAGTGTCAGACACAGTATTTCTCCAGGTGACTGCGATGACACCATCTCTTTCCTCGAACGTAATGTTATTTTTCTTATCATACACCCTGGGCTGACATAGATGCCTGAGCAGCTGAGCAAATAATGACGCCTGGTAGTCGTGGGCCCTCATTCATGGCAAATAATTATAGTACTCAGCGCAGTCTTTTATCTGACTGTAAATGGATATTCTTGAGCGATTTACTACTCAGAACCCTACCTCGAAGAGGCTCTACGAGGAGGCTTGCAGGTACCTGCCAAGTGGCTCCAGTAGGAACGTCCTAACCTACTCCCCCTTCCCCATATACATGGCGAGGGGATTAGGCTCCAGGCTCTGGGATGTGGACGGAAACGAGAGGATCGACTTCAACTACAACAATACCACACTCATCCTCGGCCACAACCACCCCAAGGTGGTTAAAGCCATCCGGGATCAGCTCGAGAACGGCACGGTCCTCGGCGCGCCGACCGAGGCGGAGGTCGAGCTCGCCGGGGAGCTGACTCGGAGACTCGGCGCCGAAAAGCTTCGCTTCACACCCTCGGGCACCGAGGCGAACCTCCAGGCCGTGAGGCTCGCGAGGA
>CAZVMI010000129.1:0-3616 GCA_964628365.1 uncultured Candidatus Bathyarchaeia archaeon
GCGTCTATGAAGCCTGTTTTGGATTCGGTGTAGGCGACCCTGTTCTCCCTGTACTGGGTGGAGAGGCGTTTCTTCAGCTCGTAGTACTCGGCGGCGGTCTCGGGGTGGCTCCTGAGGTAGTCGCGGAAGACGATGTGCTTCAGGTGAAACGGGCTCCCCTCGAGGACTAGGTGTAGGTGGTAGCCGACGCTGTGCGGCCCCCTGCCGAGGCAGTAGAACCACTCAGGGCTGTCCTCAGGCGTCACATCCGTGTAGCCGACTAGCTTCAGGAGCTCGACGCACTCGTCCGCGACGCGTTTGGAGTCGACGCCGGCGATGATGTCTATGATCGGCTTCGCACCGAGGCCGGGCACGGAGGTGCTGCCGACGTGCTCGATGGAGAGTATCTTGTCCCCGGCGGCCCCCAGTATCCGCTTCCTCTCAGCCTCGTATAGGCTCGGCCAGGCGGGGTCGTAGTCGACCACGATGACGGGGGCGGGCAAACTTTTTCACTCCTTGGTTTAGCTGCGGAAGGTTTAACTTTTCGCCGCCCTGGGCGCTGCGGGTTTTATACGCGTAGAGACCAAATTATCTGGGATCGGCTTGACCGAGAGGCCATTCTTCCCGCCGAATCTGGCGCTGCTGGTGAGCATCGTAGCCGTCTCAACGGCGTCGATCCTCATCAGGATGAGCGCGGCGCCGCCGATGGCGATAGCGACGTGGCGGATGGCCCTGTCGACGCTTATGCTCCTCCCATTCTTCACGACAGGTGGCAGGCCGCAGCGGCTTGCGGCGATGTCGACGAAGGAGAAGCTGACCCTCGCAGGCGTCGGCGTCGTCCTCGCAGTCCACTTCGCGAGCTGGATAACGAGCCTCAGCTTCACCTCGGTGGCGAGCAGCGTGATCTTCGTCCACGTCGACCCCATCTTCGTCGCCCTAGTGAGCCACTTCCTTCTGGGTGAGAAGGTGGGTAGGCGGGTGGCGGTTGGGATAGTCGTCGCCTTCGCCGGGGCGACCGTGATCGCCCTAGGCGACCTCGGCGTCGGGCAGGAGAACCTCGTCGGTGACCTGCTTTCGCTAGTGGGCGCCGTGGCCCTCGGCATCTACATCCTCGCCGGTAGGCGGCTGCGGCAGAGCCTCGACCTCGTCAGCTACGTGACGCCGGTCTACGCGACCTCGGCTGTGGTGCTTGCAGCAGGCAGCCTGGCCATGGGGGTGCCGTTAGTCGGATACCCGGGCGGCGAGATGCTCCTCTTCTTCGCCATCGCCCTCGTCCCCATGATCTTCGGTCATACCGTCTACAACTGGGCGCTGAGGTGGATATCGGCGCCCGTGGTCTCGATCAGCCTACTAGGCGAACCCGTAGGGGCCTCCATCCTGGCCTACATCGTGCTGGCCGAGTCGCCTGGGCCAATGGTGCTCCTCGGCGGCGCTGTGACCCTCGCCGGCATCCTGATCTGCGCCTACAAGCCAGCCGCAGGGCATGAATAACGACTTATACAGATTAGTTTCATACTTGATCGATATTTATGAGCGGTAAGAAGGGTTTCAAGGGCATCCTGTGCCTTCCGGTGACCCCCTTCACGAAGGAGGACGAGTTAGACGAGGAGGCGCTGCGCCGAATCACCAACGTCATCATTGAGGACGGCGCGGACGCCATCGTGCCAACGGGGGCGACCGGCGAGTTCCCTTACCTCCTCCACGATGAGAGGGTGAGGGTCTGGGAGGTCATCCTCGACGAGGCGAACGGCAGGGTCCCGGTTCTGGCCGGGACGGGCGCCGTGAGCACCAAGGAGGCCAGGATATTCACGCAGGAGGCGAAGGACCTCGGCTGCGACGGCGTCATGCTCAGCCACCCGATCCTGACCCGTGCGACGGATGAGGAGGCGTACAGGTACTTCGAGGAGATAGCGACCAAGGTCGACATCCCCATACTCGTCTACAACAACCCGGGCTTAGGGACATCCATGTCCCCGGGCCTCATCGCCAGGCTCGCGTCGAACTTCGACAACATCGTCTCATACAAGGAGGACGACTTCAGCTACATCCGCTTCGCGGAGGTGATCAGGAGGACGAAGGACAAGATCACCCTCTTCACCGGTAGCCCCGCCGCGTACCTCGCCTTCCTCACCCTCGGCGCCCACGGAGCGCTGGTCGCTGAGTTCCAGGCGTTCCCCCACCTGGTCAAGGGGGTGAAGGAGAACTTCGAGAAGGGCGACATGAGGAGGGCGCTCCACTACCACGAGCTCATAATGAAGATGTTCAACATCATCGAGACCTACTTCGTCGGCGCGAGCTTCTGGGGACGCTACAAGGCGATCTGGAGGCTCCGGGGCGTCGACATGGAGCTCTCAGTCAGGGGGCCGACCACGGCAGTGACGCCTGAACAGCTTGAGAGGGCCGCGCCGGAGTTCCTGAAGCTGGACATAGAGAAAACCTGGTTCAGAGGCTGACCGCACCAGTTCCGGGATGTCGACCTCCGTTTTTTTACTTCCAATACAAGAAGATAAAAGCGCAGAATGGGGCTACGAGTTCAAGAACACGATCTCACCTGGGCTGAAGTCGAACACAAGGAACCCGCACTGGAGGAACTGTTCGTGAGGATGTTCGAGGAGCTCGGCGTCGAGGACCCCTCGCCTCGGCCTCCCACGCGCCGGGGTGCAGCACCGACTTCACGGACGTCACCCACATCGTCTTGGAGATGTGCGCCATGGTCAGGACAACCGAGGAGAAGATACCCCTGCATAGTAGGGAGTCCGCCGCCGTCACCTTGACCGAGAAGGGGCACAGGGGCGTCGAGGTCGGCGCCAAGGTCCTCGCCGCTGCAGGGATCGAGATACTGGCGAAGCCTGAACTCCTAGCCGAGATAAAGGAAGCATTCTAGGAAGCGAAGAAATAATTATTTTAGCGTTTCTTTCAGTTTAGGCATTTCTCTTCTAAGGTTAACAAATGCTTCAGCAAAAATATCCCTCTCTTCAATTATATAATCAATTAACTGATCATATAATTTATCTTCATATAGCTGAGGAATTTGTTTATTCTTAATTTTTGTTTCTTTAAGTACGCTAGAATAAGCTGTGAATTTAAAATTATTTATTATAACTAGTAGCGGTTTAATATCGAAAAATGGTTGTTCATAAAGAAATTTTAAATCTATTACTGGAAAATTATATAATTTAGCGCGTTCACTTAAGAAATGAAAGTCAAATATTAAATTTTCACCGACAAAAACAAAGTCCCACACACTATCCCGATTAAAAATGGAATTTAAAAATTCTCTAATTATTTCTTTTTCAGATCTCTCCCATTCCTTGAGAATCTTTATATCTCCAATTAGTTTACCCGTATATCTATCTAGTTTTTGATATTGAATCGATATGATTTTATCATTTGCTGGATCTTTGCCCGACGTTTCAATATCAAAATAATATTCAGTCATAGTCAAAACTTAAAGTAACCTTTAGTGATATAAACATGCATCTTTTAGAGATTAGGAAAATCTAAATATCTTTCGAGTCTTGCCTATAGGAACGGTGTATTAAATTGAGAAATGAACTTAAACGGAAACTGAAGGCCGGAGGCCAGGTCTTCGGCTCCTGGATAACGGTCGAGAGCCCCATGGCGACGGAGATGATGA
>CAZVMI010000130.1:0-3602 GCA_964628365.1 uncultured Candidatus Bathyarchaeia archaeon
ACCCGGGTCTGCTGCGTGGCAGGCAGCTATCCTACCAGGCTAGACTACGGCCGCGTGCACCCCTAAAATTCAGGCGGCTGATATTAATCTCTTACCCCGACGCCTCGCCCCGCCTCGTCCTCGAGGTCGATGGCCCCAGTCCTCTTTCCGTTCATCCTCACCCTGTAGATGACGCCCCCGGCAACCAGGAGGATTGCCCCCATGATCAGGGTCGTCGCGTCGAGGAAGGCTATGAGGAGGAGGGAGGTCGCCAGCCCCAGGATCGGCGTCACAGGGTAGAGGGGCACCCTGAACGGCCTCTTGAGCAGAGGCATCTTCGACCTGAGGCTCATCAGGGCGAGGTTGACGAAGATGAATCCCATGATGAAGCCGAAGTCTGTGGCGTATGTGACGAAGTTGATGCCGCCGAGCAGGGCCGTGGCGACGGCTACGGATGAGCCGAGGATGGTGGCGAGGTAGGGCGTGCAGTAGCTTCCGTGTAGCCTGTGACACCATGAGGGGAAGTAGCCGTCCCTCGCCATCGCGTACGCCACCCTGGCCTGCGCCATGATCGAGGTGTTGACGGACGTCAGCGCCGCCACGACGCCGGCTAAGGTTATCAGCGCCACCCCGACGCCTCCCATGAGGCGGTCGGCGACGAATGAGAGGGGCGAGGCTTGCGAGGCGAGCTCCTCAGGGGTGACCGTCCTGAAGACGACGAACGTTATCAGGGTGTATATGACGATGAGGGCGAGGCATGAGATGACGATGGCACGCGAGATCGTCTTCTCAGGACTCTTTATCTCGGCCTGGGCCGCGACGATCGCCTCGCCCCCGAGGTAGACGACGAAGACGAAGGCGGACGCCCTGAGGAGGCCGAAGAGGCCCTGAGGCGAGGAGATGGTGAGGTCCGTCACCGAGGGCGTCGAGAGCCCCCTGGCTATGAATGCGACCAAGATACAGAGGAGGACGAGGACCATCCCAGCCTCCACCAGCCCGGCCTCCTTAATCCCCTTGATGTTGAGGAGGGCGAAGGCGAGGATGGTCACGACGGCGACGAGGGGCACATTCACCCCGGGGAAGACGTAGGAGAGGAGGTTCCCGAAGCCGAGGGCTGAGAACGAGGCGTAGAAGATGTTGCTCGTCCACTCGAACCAGCCCGTGGCGAAGGGCATGAAGCCCTCGTAGGCGACCCTGACGAAGGTGTACTCGCCGCCGGCGTGTGGCAGGGCTGAGCCGAGCTCTGCGAAGCTGAGCATCGTGAGGAGGTTTATGACGCCGCCGAAGACCATCACCAGGATCAGGCTCGTGCCCGCCAGGGTCGAGGCGTAGCCGAGGGTGACGAAGACCCCTGCGCATATGGCCCCGCCCATCCCAAGCATGGTGGTGCTGAAGAGCCCGAGCTCGCGCCTAAGTCGAGGCTCACGGCGTTGCGTCTTCTCCATGTAAAATTATTCACCGACACGTCCCAAGATCTGACTGAACCGGGTTCATCGACGGCTCCGTAAGCGGATGTTTCCACTCTCAGTTACTGTTGGTCTCGTGAAGCTCTCAGGATATAAACATTATCGCTACTTTTGCCTAATATAGGTTATTTTTGCCTGAATATAGGCAAAATTAAATAATTTGGATGGACTAGCCTGAACCGAGCAGTCTCTCGGCGGCGACCTCCGCCGCGATGCCGCAGACCTTGTAGCAGCCCTCGTCGCTGTGGCCACCAGCTGCGTAGAAGGCATTTCTCTGTTCGGCGTCACGGATGTCGAAGCTCCTCCCGTATATCCTCGTCTGTATCTCCCGGCACAGCATCGAGCTGAGGGGCTCCTCGAAGCCGAACTCCTCCCCGAGCCTCCTCTGGAACTCGTCGCATAGCCTGTCCGCGTCTGCCATGGCGGCGACGTAGGCTGGCGTGTCCTCCATCCTCTCCCTGCCCCTCACGAGGCCGAGCGCCATGAGGGCGCCGAGGAGGGCGCCGCAGGTCTCTCCGCGCCTTGCGACGCCGCCGGAGAGGACGGTCGCCGCCTTGAACGACTCCTGATCCCCGACGCCGAGCCCCTCCTGCAGGGCCAGGAGGACCGCCTGGCTGCAGCCGCTGTGCCTGTCGTTGGAGTGGGCCCTCCGCCTGATCTCGGCGATGAGCTTCTCGTCTGCCATGATGGAGCCTGAGGCTTCAGGGCATTTAAATCGTGATCCGTTGCCAGAATTCGGTAGGCGTGGTCACTCACCGAATATCCGCGGCGCCAGCTCCATGTAGAGGCTGTAGTCCTGGGGGCCGTAGAGGACGAAGACGACCTCCTCTATGTTAGAGCCTCCCCGCAGGTAGTCCCTGACCGCCTTCACGGCGACGGTGGCGGCCTCCTCCTTCGGGTAGCCGTAGGCGCCTGTGCTTATGGAGGGGAAGGCGACGGACCTGAGGCCGTTCTCCTCGGCGACCCTGAGGGAGCTCCTGTACGCCTTGGCGAGCTCCTTCTCCTCGCCGTGCCCGCCGCCCGCCCAGACAGGGCCGACGGTATGGATCACGTGGCGGGCCCTCAGGTTGCCGCCGGTCGTGATGACCGCATCGCCCGTGGGGAGGCCGCCCTGGTAGCGTGTGCGCCTGATCTCCCTGCACTCCTCGAGGATGCGTGGGCCCCCCGCCCTGTGGATGGCGCCGTCGACGCCTCCGCCTCCGAGGAGGCTGCTGTTCGCGGCGTTCACGACGGCGTCGACGTCCTGGTTCGTGATGTCTCCCTGGACTATCCTGATGCTGGTCTTGCCGGCCCTCATCACACGATACTTGAGCGCATCTTTATATGATGGTTTCCCGTCGAGGTGAAGGTATGATCGGCCTCCACCTCATCATGGACGGTGCAACTGAAGCACCCGTCGACAGGGAGACGGTTGAGAGTGTTCTCCTGGAGCTCCCCGGCAGGATAGGGATGAGCATCCTCGCCGGCCCGGTGGTCGTCAGGGGCCGCCCCGACAACCCGGGCTGGACGGGCTTCGTCGTCATCGACAAGAGCCACATAAGCGTCCACACCTTCGACGAGGGGAACAGGATAAGCGTCGACGTCTTCTCGTGCCTCCCCTTCGACGCCGATGAGGTCAGAAGCTACGTCGAGCGGAAGCTGAAATTGACGAGGCTGAACGTTCGTCTCCTCACAAGGACAGAGGCTCCTTCCTAAGACGTCTACTCGAATTAGATCGCGCGCGGCGCGACAAGGCGGAGCACAGGACTATCAGTCCAGTGGGGGCGCAACCAGCTGCGACGAATAGAACGAGATAGGCATCTCCGCTACACTGCGAGGGGCGATAAAGGCGTTTTTGAGCTGAGAGGGGTTAAAAAAGGTTTATTACAAATGGCTCCCAACGCCTCTATTGGTGTTCTAATGAGCAAGAAAGACCCGACAGTGGAGAAGCTCAAGGGGTACGCGAGGTTCGAGGAGGACTACGCGGTGAAGCTCAACAAGGACTTCAGGGGCCTCGGAAACGAGGCGCTCCGCGAGATCATAGACTCCGTCGCCATCGACTCCAAGAAGCACGCTGGCCTCTTCAAGGCATGCGCCTACATCCTATCCGGGAGGAGCCTCAGCATCACCGACACGGAGTACGACCAGCTCGAGAAGAGCCTGAAGGATCACGAGGCC
>CAZVMI010000131.1:0-3569 GCA_964628365.1 uncultured Candidatus Bathyarchaeia archaeon
CAGTAACAGCCCTCTATCCACTTTGTTCCGACGCCGATGAAGTCGAAGAAGCTGCTACCCTCGTAGAGGGTCTCCTGGAACAGGAAGGGCTCTATCTTGTCTGTGGGGCTCATGCCGACCATCGTGGACATCTTCCTCTCCTCCAGGATCTTCGCGAGGACGTCGGCTATCGACTTCTTGTTCTCCGATTTCAGGTCGATGCCCATCATCTCGGCCAGGCTCTCGTCTGGATCGGAATCGACGAGGAGGACAGGGGTTAGCTCAAGCTCTCCGAGGTATCGAGCCATGAGGGCAGTGAACGTGCTCTTCCCTGTCCCTCCCCTTCCCGTCACGACGACGATGTTCTCATATCTACCTGACATGGTGACGACTAATTTTAGTTATGGTGGGTGATAAAGTTTGATCCTTCAACCGCCCCTAGCGCCATGGTTGTTCACGGCGTATGTCGGGAAATACTCCTTTGCGCCCGGGATGTAGAGCGCCCTCGAGTACTCATCCATGAATTCGACGTCGACGAGGAGGTCAACGTAGACCGTCTTAGCGGCGATCTCCCTGGCCTCCCTCCGCTTCTCCATCGACACAAGCGTGATGTATGCGCCGGCCAGTGAGCCGTTGCCGATGGGACGGAATGCAGCGTTCGGAAACTCCGGGAAGATGCCCAGCCTCGTGGCGTTATCCATGTCCGTGTAAGAGCCGAAGGCCCCGGCTAGATAGACGTTCTTCACGTCGCGTATACCAATCTTGAGCTTTTTCATCAGGACCGTTATGGCGCCGCAGGCAGCGGCCTTGGAGTCTATCACGTAGTCGAGGTCCCCCTGCGTCAGGACGATATCCCGTTTGATCTCTGTCTCCTCGGCCGGGACTACGACGTACTCAAGCCCCCATTTTCCATCTCTCACGAGCGGGGAGGAGTTTGGGACGAACTTTCCGGCGAAGTCCATCAGGCCGGCCTTGAAGAGCTCGGCCACGAGGTCGATGAGGCCCGAGCCACAGATCCCCTTCGGCCGACCCCCTTCTATGACCGATATCTTCGCCTTCAGCGTCTTCGGGTCGATCTCGACATGGTCTATCCCCCCTCTCGCGCCCCTCATGCCGTGCCTCACCCCCTCCCCTTCGAAGGCCGGCCCTGAGGCGCATGAGGCGGAGAAGAGCCAGTGACTGTTGCCGAAGATTATCTCGCCGTTCGTCCCGAGGTCGACGACGAGGTTCATGTCCTCCGATTTATGGATGTTCGCCGTGAGGATGTCTCCGATCGCGTCTCCCCCAAGAAAACGGCTGACGTTAGGAAGGCAATAGACATAAGCTTCAGGATTGATATTGAGGCCCAACTCCTTGGCTTTCTTGACAATTGGATCCCTAGATACCTCGACGTTGGCTTCCTCAAGATACCTAGGATCAAGCCCGGCGAACAGGTGGTTCATCACCGTGTTGCCACCGACGCTCACATCGGTGATGGCGTTGCTAAGGATTCCAGAACCAGTGACCAACTTCGATACGACATCGTTGACTGTCTCTACGACTATTTTCTGAAGCTTATACAAGCCCTCAGGGTCTCTGGCGTAGGCTATCCTCGTGACGAGCTCCTCGCCGTATGTAATCTGCCTGTTTATTTCGGATGCTTTTCCTAAGACGTCGCCGGTGTTCAAGTCGACGAGGAGGCCGACTATTGTGGTCGTCCCTATGTCCAGCGCGATTCCGTAGTTGCTCCCTGTTTTATCTCCGGCCTCTACATCTATGATCTCTGGGAAGCCTTTTGTCTGAGAAATTGTCGTTGTCGTTGGCCCTTTCTTGGATAATGCCTGTATTTTGGTGTAGGCATCCTCGCTTATCCTCGGCTTTATCCCCTTATAATTGGTCAGCTTTATCCCCCTTACAAGGAGGGAACTGTTCTCAACGTTTTTCGGAATCTCGACGATATACCTCCTAGAAGCCGGGTCGAGTTCCATCGAGGGAATCTCTGCAGTTAAGAGGATCTTCGGGTTCTCGACTCTGCTCTCAGTAGGGATCGTGAAGACGCAGTCACCCATCACGCGTGTCGTGCAAGCTAGGCGATATCCCTCCTTGATCTCCCTAGGGTGGAGGAGTTTGTCAGGCAATATCGAGACTTTTTCTACTAGACCCTTCTCCAAGATGACCTTGCACTTACCGCACTCACCCTTGCCCCCGCAGAGCGCCTCAATCCTCACGCCTTCCCGCCTCATGATATCTAGGAGATTCTCGTCCTTCTCCGCCTCGACGACTTTTCCCATTGGATTAAAGAGTATCTTCAGGGGCAAGCTTGGATCATTAGCGGTAGCGTTGTGGTCTTTAAAAAAGTTATAATTAGAAAAAAGTATTGATGGCAACCACTTTTCTGAGAAAAGATAAGGAAAAATGGTTTTTATCCTGGCTCTATTTTAGTCAGTAGTGTTTTCTTTGAGTTGTCCCTGGGTGGCCTGAATGTCGTGAAGAGGTCGAGTCTGCCCTGCTCCTTCAGGTTCTTCCAGATTAGGACCCATGCGCAATCGTTCTCGTACTTGCCAACCTCACATTTCCCCTTAACCTGACCGCCGCATGGGCCGTTCAGAAGACCCTTAGCGCACCTCGTGATGGGGCATACACCGCCTGTCTCGTCGAGTACACACTCGCCGCAGGCCTGACACATGTCGTTAAACTTCCCCAAGCGCTCTGTCTCACCGATGAACAGGGTGTCCAAGGCTGGGAGTACGATCTTGCTGGTGTACTCGCCGACAGCCTGGACTCCCGAGCCGCAGGACATCACCATTATGGCGTCAGCGCCCTTGATCACGTCCTTGTATGCCTTCAGGTCGCGTCTGTCGAGGCGGAGGTCGCAAGACTCCTCGACTACAGCCGTGCCCACGACTTTAGCACCCAACTTCTCCTTCATCGCGGCGACCTGCTCCTCACCTCCCGTCTGGCAACTCGTAGCGCAGGAGCCGCAACCGACTATGAAGACCTTCTTGAAGGGTTGAAGCATCTCGTTGATCTCTTTCTCTTCCTTCTGCTTAGTGATTATCATCCATGCTCACCTCACATTGTCTCCTTTAGTAGGGGCTCGAAGATGCGCTCGTAGAGGACGGCCATCACGTGTATGCCTGCGGCTTTCGTTGTCTTCTTGATCTCCTTGATGAAGGGGGCGAAGAACTCCATGTTGACCTCGTCGTAGAGCTGGTATTTTCTCTCCTTGTCTGGTTCATCCTTGGCCTTCTTCATCTTCCCCAATAGGTCCGGCGGCACGTGGACCCCAGGTATATTCTTGTCGAAGAAGTCCGCTATTCCATAGGATTTGAGCGGAAATATCCCCACAAGAACAGGGGTGTTGTACTTCTCGACCTCCTTGAGGAATGTCTTGATTAAATCTATGTCGAAGACGGTTTGGGTCTGGATGAAGTCCGCGCCCAACTTCGTCTTCCTCCCGATCTTCAGGACCTCGGGCTCAAGTGGGTCGGCGTTCGGGTTAGCCGCTATGCCAACATTCAACTCCACTTTCCCGTGGATCTCGTTCCCAGCGATGTCCACGCCCTCGTCGACCATCTTGTGGAGGAGGTATACGAACTGAGCTGAGTCCA
>CAZVMI010000132.1:0-3569 GCA_964628365.1 uncultured Candidatus Bathyarchaeia archaeon
TGAGAAGGCGGAGGAGAAGGTGTTGGCTCTGCTCTCGGCGTCCGGCTGAGGCACGTTGGCGTAGACGATCACCGCGAAGGTTGGTGGCAGGAGGTTCGTGAACGAGCCGACGTCGACGTAGTCTGGAAGGACACCCGGCTTCGACAACATGTCGATCATCCCGTCGTGCGAGATGAGGAGAGAAGCGATGAGCCCCTGTGAGCCTTGGCTCCCGGCGCCAAGCCCGGGCAGGGAGGCGCCGGAGTCGATGAAGAGGTCGCCGATGTACGCCCTGCCGTTCCGGTCCACGACGCCACCTAGATTCTCAAGATATGTGCCATTTCCGACGCTTATCGTAGACTGAATCCCGTAGGAGAGGCCTGAGAAGAGAAGCATGCAGAGGAGTAGCCCTGACTTCAGCTTGGCTATTGCGGTGACAGGCGTCGCTGGGGGCTGGAGAGGTTTTCCTCCGAGCCTCAGGCGCAGGGACTCTGACCGCGGGGCGAGGGGCTTCTCGAGCCTCCTACCGACCTCGACGCCTATCAGCGCGGCGACCACGATGATCACCGGCTTCAAGGCGAAGTCGATCATGAGGGGGGGCAAGATTGACCCGAAGATGTCGCCTGAGTTCTCCTGCTGCGCGTTTATCATCATGTCCATCAGCGTCCTTGCGATCTTGCCTATGATGGGTGCCTCGAGGACATTGGCCAATGTGAATCCGCGGGGTATGGGGGGCAACATCTCGAGGGGGTTCGAGCCGGGGTTCATCAAACCAGCCTCCTGAAGCTTCTGGTACATGCCGAAGCTGGAGACCACCAGTACAGGTATCAGGGACAGGAAGAGGAGGAGCATCATCAGGGTTGCTCCGAGGCGTCGCCTGATTATCACGCCGCCGATGAAGGCTACTAGCCCCCAGACGACGGTGAGAGCGACGAAGCTCAGTGGGTCTCCGAACAGGAGGAAGACGACGGTGAGGAGGGTGTAGATCGACGACCCCAATATGGGCCCAAGCCAGTCCCCGACCATGAGGAACGAGGAGTGCAGGGAGAGGTACCCGAAGCACATCAGGAGGAAGAAACAGATCAAGAAGGCCGCTGATTTCCTCAAACCGAAGCCACCATGAATTTTATCTTCTGGTTAAAAATTTGGCTTATCCATGTTTAAGATTATGGTTAAAATAGTTCGATTATAGGGACCGGAGTTCGCTTCGCCTAGAACTCCTTGAATATAGGCTTACTCGCCTCGAGTGCGGCCCTGTAGAGATTATAGTAGTGGCTGTAAACCTCCTCTCTCTTTGGGTCCGGACTCATCTCGATCTTCTCGGGCATCCATTCATCTATCACCGAGTAGCTTAAGATCGCCTTAGTGCCGAGCCCGGCGAGTATGGCGTCCCCTAACGGCGCCCCCTGCGCCCCTGGGATGTAGCTCATCCTCAGCCCGGTGACGTCCGCTATTATCTGCCTCCAGAGCGGCGAGCGGGCGCCGCCGTCGACTAGGGTTGCCCTGTTGATCTTCATACCGGTCTCCCAAGCGGCCTCGAGGCTGAACCTCATGGCGTATGCGACGCCCTCTAGGATGGCCCTGAAGATGTGGGCTCGTGTGTGGTAGACCGTTATGCCCAGCAGGCCGCCCCTGAGGTGCTCGTCCCAGTACGGGGCCCGTTCCCCAACCATCATGTGGGGCATGAAGATGAGGCCATCGCTCCCGGGCGGCACCTTCTCCGCCATCCCGTCCAAGAGTTTGTAGGCGTCCTCCCCCGTCTCCTCTGCCTTCTCCTTCTCCGCCGCCCCTAACTCATCCCTGAACCACCTGACGCAGAAGCCGGCCGTGGCTACGCCCGTGAAGGAGTAGAGGTACCTCCTCCCGTCCACGACGTAGGGGAAGTTCACCATCCTCGGCGAGAGCCGAGGCCTGTGGCTTATGAAGCCGTTGCACATGCTCGTCCCGAGCATCGACGCCAGGTCCCCGTCGAGGATCGCACCGCCGGCCAGGGCGCTGACCGCGGCGTCTATTCCGCCTGCGCAGACGGGTGTACCCGGCCTGAGGCCCGTGAGCTTTGACCCCTCGAGGTCGACCTCGCCAACGATCTCCTCCGATAAGTGGATTTTCTCTGGGAAGAGGCGCCTCGGTATGCCGAGCTCCTCCATCATGCGCTCGGACCAGGTCCGTTTGTGTATGTTGAAGATGCCTCCGTAGTTGCCGGCGCTAGAGTAGTCCACGCTCTCCTCACCGGTGAGCCCCCTGATGCAGTAGGCGTTTGGGGTCTCAAGCCTTTGTATCCTCCCCCAGTTCCCGGGCTCCTTCTCCCTCATCCAGAGCATCTTCGTGTACCCGTAGTACGGGTCCACGACGTTCCCTGTCTCCTGGAAGAGGGCGTCGACCCCGACCTTCTCCCTCACCCATCTACACTCGTCTGTCGCGCGCCTGTCTGCCCATATTATGCATGGGCGTATAGGCTTCATCTCCCTATCCAAGGGGACGCCGCTGCCCCCGTAGAGGCTGCTTATACTCAGACCGACAACGTCGCCAGGGTCGACGCCCGAGTCCTTGACGACCCTTGATATGGTCTTGTGGGCGGCGTCAGCCCATACATCGGGCCACTGCTCCGCCCAGCCCTGCTTCGGTGTAAGGACCCCGTACTCTTGGAAAGCCGAGGCTTTGACCCTTCCTCTAATATCAACGATGACCGTCTTGGTACCTAGGGTGCCTATGTCCGTGCCTACTAGATAAGACAACTTCGGCACCTACGACGGCTTGGCGTACTTTCGGCCTTCCCTATCGTATATCGTGTAGCCTATGTCCAGGCGGTGGGCGACCTCCGAGAGGACAGGCGTCAGGTCGCCGTAGGCGAAGCCCAGATGGTTGCATGGCCAGACGCTGATGAGTTCCTCGTCCGAGATGGGTATCCTGCCCTTGATTATCGGCCACGAAGGGTTGTACTTGTCGTGCTCCTTAGGGTCGACGTCAAGGGTCTCTATGACGGTCGCGACCAGCTTGTACCTCAGGTTCTCCCTTCCCAGGCGCGCTACTGTTAAAATGTTGCCGCCGGGCGTCCTGCCCCTGACGCTGCTCCCGCCGGCGTCGTAGAATATCTCCTGCCCCATGTACTCCACCCTGTCGAGCTTCTCCTTTGACGACATCTCTGGACCCCCGTAGAAGTATGGAGGATGCTGGCCGCAGTTGACTATGTATAGGACTCCGTCCTCGACGTCCCTGAAGTCTCCGAAGCCCGAGGGTTTCCCCGTGGCCAGGTACATTATCAGCTGTGTGAGGGCAGAGTCCATGTCGTTCTCGCAGGCGACTGGTATTACCTTCTTCTCTTCGCCGTCGGGACCGACGTCGTTGTTCAGGTAGGCCGCGAGGAGGCAGGCGGTGCAGTACCTGCTGCTGAGCTCGTCCTGGCACTTGACGCCTGCGAAAGTCGCGCCATATTTTTCGAGAAGGTCTAGGCCGGCGTAGTAGAGGCTGAGCTGGAGTAGGAGCTTGTTAAAGTCCTTGAGCTTCTCGCGGCGGTAGTCTATCCTGCCGTGCTCCTGGATGTACTCGGCGGCCTTCGCCAGGCGGGGGTCCTTGATCTTGTAGCCGCTCGT
>CAZVMI010000133.1:0-3566 GCA_964628365.1 uncultured Candidatus Bathyarchaeia archaeon
GGAGGCGTCATGACCCAGCTGGACAAGACCTTCCCGACGAACGACTGCGCCATGTGTATCCTGGCGCCGAAGCTTGTAGGCGCCGGCAGGCACCCGAACATCCAGCTCGTAACTTACTCGGAACTAAAGGGTCTGGAGGGCGAAGAGGGCGACTTCACGGCGACAATACTGAAGAAGGCGCGGCGCGTCGACCCGACAAAGTGCACCGGCTGTGGCGACTGCGCCGCTAAGTGCCCTGCCTCGGCAATAGACGAATATAATGCGGACCTCACCGAGAGGAAGAGTGTGTATATCAGGTTCAGCCAGGCCGTGCCGCTGGTCTACACCATCGACAAGGAGAAGTGCCTCGGCTGCGGCATCTGCAGCGAGGTCTGTAAAGCCCACGCCATCAACTACGAGGAGAAGGACGAGGAGGTCAAGCTAAACGTAGGAAGCGTCGTCCTCGCGCCGGGATTCGAGGCCTTCGACCCCCGCGTGATCACCGAGTACGGCTACGGTAGATACGCTAACGTCGTAACGAGCGTAGAGTTCGAACGTATCCTCAGCGCAACCGGCCCATACAGGGGAACCGTGCTCAGGCCCAGCGACGGCGACCTCCCCAAGAGGGTCGCCTTCGTTCAATGCGTCGGCTCAAGGGACGAGCGCGTCGGCAACCCGTACTGTAGCGGAGTCTGCTGCATGTACGGTATCAAGGAGGCTGTCATCGCCCAGGAGCACAACCCGGGGCTTGAAGCCACCGTATTTTTCATGGACATCCGCGCCTTCGGCAAGGAGTTCGATGACTATTATTCCCGGGCCCAGCACGAGCACGGCGTCAAGTTCATCAGGAGCAGGGTGAGCCACACTCAGGAGGACCCGGAGACCAGAGACCTCGAGGTCACCTACGAGGAGGACGGCGAGGTAAAGACGGAGAAGTATAACATGGTCGTCCTCTCAGTCGGCATGGGCCCGCCGAAGGACGCGAAGCAGCTAGCCAAGGCCCTTGACATCGAGCTCAACCATTACGGCTTCTGCAAGACGGGCTTCTTCACGCCCCTCGAGACGACTCGAGCAGGAGTCTACGTATGCGGGGCCTTCTCGTCGCCCAAGGATATACCGGACAGTGTAGCCCAGGCCAGCGGAGCCGCCGCGAAGGCCGCGAAGCAGATAGCCCCGGTCAGGGGTACTCAGGTCAAACCGGTCGAGTACCCGGCCGAGAAGGACGTATCAGCCGAGGAGCCACGGGTCGGAGTATTCGTGTGCCACTGCGGAGTCAACATAGGCGGCTACGTCGAGGTCCCCGATGTCGTCGAGTATGCCAAGACCCTGCCAGGCGTCGTATACGCGGAGAGAAACCTCTACACCTGCAGCCAGGACACTCAGGCGAAGATCAAGAACACGATCCTCGAGAAAAACCTCAACAGAGTCGTGGTGGCGAGCTGCACGCCGAGGACCCACGAGCCGTTGTTCCGCGCCACCCTCCAGGAGGCGGGGCTCAACCCATACCTCTTCGAGATGGCTAACATCCGAGACCAATGCAGCTGGGTCCACATGCACGAGCATGAGGCGGCGACCCAGAAATCCAAAGATCTAGTCAGGATGGCCGTCGCAAAGGCGCGGCTCCTCAAGCCGCTGGCGAAGCCGAAGATACAGGTGACTCCGGCCGCCCTCGTCGTCGGAGGAGGACTCTCAGGCATCACCGCCGCGTTGGAGATCGCGGACCAGGGATACGAGGTTCACCTCGTCGAGAAGGAGGGCGAGCTCGGCGGCAACCTTAGGAAGATCAAGTACGTTCCATCGGGCGAGGACCCTGCGAAGGAACTCGCCAAGCTTGTCAAAAGGGTCAAGAAGCACCCTAAGATCAGGGTCCACCTCGGTACCCAGGTCGCGGACGTCAATGGCTACGTTGGCAACTTCGAGACAACCCTCGTCAGCCAGACGAGTGAGGAGACGGTCAAACACGGGGCCGTCATAGTGGCCGTCGGAGGCGTCGAGTACAAGCCTAAGGAGTACCTCTATGGCGCGGACAACAGGGTGATGACTCAGTTCGAGCTTGAGGAGAAGCTCGCCGAAGGATATAGGCCGAAGACGGTTGTCATGATCCAGTGTGTCGGCAGCAGGAACGAGGAGCACCCGAACTGCTCGAGGGTCTGTTGCACTGGCGCGGTGAACAATGCGCTCAAGGTTAAGGAGCTGAGCCCGGGCTCAGATGTCTATATCCTCTACAAGGACATGAGGACCTACGGCTTCAAGGAGGACTACTACAGGAAGGCCGCGGACAACGGCGTCCTCTTCATCAGGTACGATGACGAGCACAAGCCCCAGGTGACCAACGAAGGCGGCTTAAGGGTCAAGGTAATCGACCCCGTCCTCAAGGAGAACGTGGTCATCGAGCCAGACGCCCTCGTGCTGAGCGCAGGCGTTATGCCGTCCCCGGACAACAGGAAGCTCGCCGGGATGCTGAAGGTTCCGATAAGCAAGGATGGCTTCTTCCTCGAGGCCCACATGAAGCTCAGGCCCCTAGACTTCGCCACGGATGGCGTCTTCCTCTGCGGCCTGGCTCACGGCCCCAAGATGATAGACGAGTGTATAAGCCAGGCGAGCGGCGCAGCGGCGCGGGCCCTTACGCTCATCTCCCAGCCGAGCATAGAGGTCGAGGGAGCCATCGCCAGCGTCGACGAGGACGTCTGCTCAGGCTGCCGGATGTGCGAGGGTGTCTGCGAGTTCAAGGCAATAGAGATGAAGGAGGAGGACGGACGCGTCCACAGCCACGTCATCCCAGAGGTCTGCAAGGGCTGCGGAGTCTGCGCGGCCACCTGCCCGTCCGGAGCCATAACAGTCGGCCACTTCACGGACACCGAGATACTCAGCCAGGTCAGGGCCGCCCTAGAGGAGGTGAAGGCGTGACGGAGTTCGAGCCTAAGATCGTCGGCTTCCTCTGCAACTGGTGCAGCTACGCGGGTGCCGACCTCGCCGGCGTCAGCAGGTTCCAGTACCCGCCCAACCTCAGGGTGATCAGGGTGATGTGCAGCGGCCGAGTCCACCCGAGCTACATCCTAGAGGCCTTCAGGAACGGCGCAGACGGCGTCCTCGTCGCCGGCTGCCACACGCCCAACGACTGCCACTACATCTCGGGCAACTTCAAGGCCGAGAGGCGCGTCGCGATGCTCAAGAAGCTGATGACCCAGCTCGGACTGGAGCCTGAGCGGCTCAGGCTGGAGTGGATCAGCGCCGCGGAGGGCGAGAAGTTCGCCCACGTCATAAGGGAGATGGTCGCCGACGTAAAGAAGCTAGGACCGAACCCCATCAGGGAGGCTACTGAGGCCGTGGCGGAGGGAGACTGAGATGACACAAGCGACAGAGATCAGGATCAACAATGAGAACAAGGAGTTCAGGAGCCAGGTGCTCGGGACCCCGGGCGCGGAGAAGCTGATGCACTGCTACCAGTGCGGCACGTGCTCCTCTGACTGCCCGGTGGCGAAAAGAGTCCAAGAGTTTAGGCCCCGGAACATCGCCCGCCTCGCCATGTACGGCCAGAAGGAGAGGCTCCTCAGTGGAGACCTTCTCTGGCTCTGTGCCGGCTGCTA
>CAZVMI010000134.1:0-3551 GCA_964628365.1 uncultured Candidatus Bathyarchaeia archaeon
GTTATCCACTGGCTCATGCCGACGATGCCCGTGAACTTCTCGTCTCCGACGCCCATCACCTTCTTCTCCTCCGCCATGGAGCCCTGGATGCCTGGGGTGTTCACAGACATGTCGAGGGCGGCGACGTCTACGGCCACCATGTCACGGGAGGCGAATACGCCGAGGTTAGGGATCACGGGCCTGTCTGAGCCGGGGACGCAGTCGCAGGCAGGAGTGATGTCGAGGGCGTAGGTGAGGAAGCCGACCTTCCCAATGCCCTTGTGGCGGACGTAGGCCGTGGCAGCGTCCCCCATGGCGACCAGGAACCAGTTGCGCCAGGCGTCGTACTTCTCCCTGCCCCATATGTCGCAGTTGAAGAATGGGCGCTGGTGGCCGAAGCATCCTATGCAGGCCTCGCGGTCCCACTCCATGTGGTCCTTCTTCACCTTTATCGCGCCCGCCGGGCAGAGGTTGTCGCAGACCTTGGCGTTGGGGCACTCCTCGCCGACGCAGTTCTCACCGTTGAAGCTCCAGTACTTCCATCCGACCTCGGGGTGGGTGCAGATGTGGACGTTCATCTTCCCCCTCTTAGAGCTGCAGCCTATGGCGACGTTCTTTATGCCGCCCCCGTAGACGCCGCTGCCGTGCCCCTTGAAGTGGCTGACGACGATCATCGCGTCGGCGTCCGCGATCCCCTTTGCGAGGTATGCCTCCTTGAGGAGGAGGCCGTCTGGGATGTCGATCCTGACATCGTCCGTGCCGTAGCTGCCGTCGCTTATGACTATCGGGCAGCCCATGGTCTGCTGGGTGAAGCCGTTGTTGGCGGCTGTCTCGAGGTGGAACTGGGCGATGCTCCGTGCGCCGTAGAAGTAGTAGGGGAGGGTCGTGGTGTCGGTGACGAATGGGATACCGCCATACTCCTTCACCTTGTCGACTATGACTCTGACTAGGATCGGGCGGAGGTATGCGGAGTTGTACCACTCCCCCATGTGACACTTGATGGCGACCAAGTCGCCGGGCTCGAAGCACCTGTTCAGCTCGGCGTGGTCGAAGAGCTGGGCCGCCTTCGCCGGGATGCTCGCCGTGAGGCCGGTGTACCGGTCGTCCATGAAGTAGACCTTCGACAATCTCATCACCCTAACAGAAATCTGAGGATATTTTGGGTTAAGTTGTATTTAACTATCAGGCTACGCGACGTCCCTCAGGTTACGACCATGCTCCGCCTGCGGGTCTCCTCCTCGATCTTCCGCGTCTGGGACTCCACATTAGCTAGGGCAGCCTCCAGTTCGACTGCATCCTTGAATTGCTCGACAACTTCAAGGAGCGTGACCGAAGAGGATTTCAGGTCGCTGACCATAGCCTTCCCCACGCTGGTCTTGAGCCAGATCTTCTTCTCGTTCTGGACGACGACGTTGTATGTTGACTGGGCTCTCGCCAGTAGGCTCCTCCTCTTCTCCTCCGTGATGCCCTTCAATACTTTGACGGCCTCGATCACGCCTTCGAGCGCCCTCTTCACGCCTTCGATTTCGCTCATCCGTTCACCTCAGGCCGAGCTCCTCGGCAACTTTCCTTAGTTTCGCCTCGAAGTCGTTAAAGCTTGTCCTCTGATAGCCGAGGAAGCGACTCCTCGAGGTGTCATACCAGTCGAGGGAGATGTATTTCTCCGAGAAATGGGGCTCCACCTCGACGCCGAGGGAGGCGTAGAACCTCCCAATGTACTCTGCCCCCGTCATCTGCCAAGAGTGGCCTCCCGCGACGTTGTAGGCTGAGCCCCAGGCCTCCGGCCTATGCAGGATCGACACGATGGCTCGGGCAGCGTCCCCCAGGTATATGAACTCGACCCGCTGGTCGCCCCTATACGGTATGGTCTCAGGTGGCTCCAGGAGGTCTGCGACGGAGATCGGGGCGATGCGGAGTATAGTGTACGGCGAGCTCGACGACTTCGCCAGCCCCTCGGCCATTATCTTGCTCTCGGAGTAGTTGTCGGTCCCCGTCTCCAAGTGGTCTTCCCGAATCGGGGGCTCCTCGCTCGACGTAACGCCGTAGACCGTGATCGATGAGGCTAAGACCAGAGGGGTCCTCCTTGAGGATCTTAACGCCTTCAGGATGTTGCTGGTCCCCTCGACATTAACCCTCATCGTCAGCTCCCTGTTCCTCTCGCTGCTTGGGGGCAGTAGGGCGGCGAGGTGCACGACGGCGTCGACCCCTCGGCATGCCTCGGCCACCTGGGTGGGGTCCGTGATATCGCCCTTGACGATCTCAATATCTTTTGCTTCGCTGATCGCTCCCCAGGACACGTTAGGCAGATCGAATGCCCTGACCGAGTAGCTTTCCGAGACGCAGAGCCTGATCACTTCAGCTCCGAGGCGGCCAGCGCCGCCGGTTAGAAGCAGTTTCATCGAGGAGCCTCCTGATCAATCCTCTGTGGTTCATTGAGATAAAAAGGCAGCCACAACGATTTTCGGGCCAACTTTCGGGTCGGGGAAAAGGGCTTATTTTTTCAGTAATCACGTCTTCTTTACTGCCCCGGCGGTCCTTCGCAGGCATTCCATGGCGCAGTCGTATGACGGGAATCCCTGGAGACCGCATTCTGGCCCGGCGTAGGAGATTCTCTCCGCCCCGAACGTTTTCTCCATCGCTCTGAGTCTCTTCACCATGGTTCGGATGTCTTCGAGGTAGTTTTCAGGTTTTATCTTCCCCCGTCTGATGTCCGTCCATATATTCCCCAGGTCCTCCTCATGGGCCGTCTTTGCCCTGATCAGGTCGTCGAACCTCGTCACCGAGATGCTGGCCTTGAGCCTCTTGTCAGCCTCGTCGAGCAGCTTCTTCGTGTTCTCCTGCCGGTAAAGGGGGTCGTCGACGTGGGGTTCGATGATATTCAGGTGCTCAACCTCCCAGAAGAGGTTCTCTGAGGTGTTGTGGAGGTGCAGCATGGTCTCAACCTTCCTTGAGGAAGCCGTCGCGCAGATTTGTTCCAAGGTATGAATTAAAACTTCCCTGCCCTCGGAGCCGCGGTCGAGGAGGGGGTCGTTGAGGAACCCGAGGACCGGCTCGTCTATGGATAGCAGCGTCACTTCGCCCTCTCTGACGCTGAAGATGGATCGCGAGGCTATGTCGGCGAGGGCTTCTCCTAAACCCCTCAGTAGTTCTGGGTTTGCCTTGGAGAAGGATGAGGACAGTGTGTATGGGCCTGTTATGCAGATTCTCATGGGGACCCTGTCTAGGTTGACGGTTTCTCTGATCTTCGAGATGCTCTGCTTTAGGATGCTTACTTCGGGGATCGCCGAGCCGGATCTTGCGTAGACTTTTTGTGTAGCTATGTACCCTGACCCCGTCCTCGTTATCCCGAGAAGCATCTCGAGGATCATCTCATTCATGTCTCGGAACTGGGGGTAGTTGGGGACCTCTATGCCTGCCTCGAGTTTGTCGATGAAGGCGCCCACGACCTCCCCCTCGAAGACGCCTAGGGCGTCTTCTCCGGGTTTCCTGGGCAGGAAGCGTTCCACTGTCTGTGTTTTTCTGGCTCCCTCACTCAGATTTGAAGGGGCGACTCTCGGCGGGAGGCTCCCTAC
>CAZVMI010000135.1:0-3537 GCA_964628365.1 uncultured Candidatus Bathyarchaeia archaeon
TTGGGGAAAAGTTCTATGACGAGTTGCGTCCTTTGGCCAAGCCTCGACTCGAACGCTATCCTAGATTCTGGCTAGGCTGAAGTCCCTGTCCAACTCCCTGAGGGCCGCTGTCAGTATCCTTATCAGGTTTGCGACGTCCTCGACCTGTACGGTCTCCACGGGGCTGTGGCTGTACCTCCTTGGGACGCCTATTACGCCTGAGGGGACGCCTGCACCGGTCTCCATAAGGGAGGGGGCGTCCGTGTTACCGCGCATAACGCCGACCTGATGGGGGATTCCGTGGGCCTTCGCAGCCGCCTCCAGCCACCTTCTCACGGTTTGGCTCTCGATGCGGGTCCTATCACCTATCTCGCCCACGTGGATGGCGGGTCCCTTCCCGACCTCGTAGTGGAGGTCCCGCGTGTTCACGTCCGGCTGCCAGCCGGCCGGGAAGGTGTCAAGGGCGACTGCCATGTCGACGTTGAGGCCGCTGAGGGCGACGATCGCTCCACCGTGCCCTATCTCCTCCTCGACGGAGCCGATGAAGTAGACAGTCGCCGCGACTGGCTTCTCCTTCAGTTCCCGGGCTACGGCTATGAGTGCAGCTACGCCCGCTCGGTCATCGACGGAGGGACCCGCTATGAGGCCGTTCGCCAGTCTCACGGGCTTAGCATTGTAGACGATGGGGGTGCCGGCCGTGACGCCCATCTCCTCCGCCTCCTCCCTGCTCCCGGCGCCGACGTCGATGTACATCTCCTCTATCGGCGGTATCTGGTTCGCCTCCTCAGGCCTGGTTATGTGGCCTGGCTTGACGCCGACGACTCCGACGACGGGGCCTTTCACGGTGAGTATCTTGAGCTGTTGGCCCTGCATGGCCCGGGTGACCGGTCCGCCAAGTTTCCTGAACCTGGCGAAGCCTCGGTCGTCGACGCTGAAGACTATGAACCCTATCTGGTCCATGTGGGCGACGAGGGCCACCTTGGGCGCCTCGGGGTCTGTGCCCCTCTTCACGGCGATGATGTTACCCCTCGGCGTGTCATGGACCTCGTCGACGAGGGGCTCTAGCTCGGATTTCAGCAGCCTCATCATCGGCTCCTCGAAGCCCGATGGGGCGGGGACATCCATGAGCCTAAGGAGCAGCTCCTCTAGGGTCTCCAAGGCCTCCACCCTGAGCTAGATCTCTATGACGTCGTCGCTCATCTTCGCCCTGCGGCCGCCCGTCGCCTTCGGATTGACCTCCTCGAGCATGTCTAGGAGGTTCTCCATCTTCTCGTTGGCGAGGATCGCCTTGAACTCCTCGTACTCTTCCACGCTCATGATGAATAGACCGCGGCGCTTCGTGGGGTTCCCCGATGCGTCGACCGGGTTGATCTCCACCGAGAGGCGGGCTGGGCTCGACCTGAAGACGGGGAGTTTCACTATGAAGACACCGGGTATGCTGGTCTTGACCCTCGTCCACTCCTTGCCCGCAGCGAGCAGTTCCTTGAGCTTCTCTTCCGACATGGGTAGCCCTTACCCGCCCGGAGTATTCAAGCTTAACCCCGGCGGCGACAACTATTAATCGCCCTGGGCTAAGCCTCAACCATGTCTGATTCTCCGAACATCTACCAGGCTCGGCGATGGATCGGCGCAGGTAGGCATGACTGCGTCGCAGCGAACGGCATGGTCGCGTCCAAGCACCAGCTCATAGGCGAGGCCGGCGTCGGGATGATGAGGAGGGGAGGCAACGCCGTCGACGCCGCCGTCGCGGCCGCCTTCATGAACTGCGTCGTCGAGCCGGCGATGAACGGCTTAGGCGGCGAGGGCGTGATGGCGATCCACCTCGCCTCGGGGGAGAACATCATAGTTGATTACGTTGGAAGGCCATCCAAGGGCTGCACCCCGGATATGTATGAACTCTCGGAGGAGACCGAGCCGGGCTGGATGGGCTGGAGGCGAGTTAAGGGGGATGCTAACGTCATCGGCCATAAGGCTTGCGTAACGCCGGGCACGGTCGCCGGCCTCTCCGAGGCGCTTGAGAGGTACGGCACGATGAAGCTGGGAGATGTGATGGCGCCGGCCATCAGGGTCGCCGAGGAGGGCTTCGAAGTCGGCTGGGGGACCGCCGGCAGCATCTTCCAGCGGATGAGGACGTTCTGGCACCTCGGTGAATGGAGGCGCGTCTACCTCCACGGCGACCAGTTCCCCTACCTTCCATACAACATGGAGCTTCCGAAGCCTGAGGTCTTAGTCCAGAAGGATCTGGCGAGGAGCCTGAGGGCCATAGCCGAGGGCGGCAGGGACGCCTTCTACAGGGGCCGGATAGCCGAGGCCATTGCGAGGGAGATGGAGGCGAACGGCGGCCTCATCACTGCCGAGGACCTGGCGACATATGAGCCGATAGTATCGGAGCCGGAGCCGGGGAGCTACAGGGGATACGACGTAGTCTACGACCCGACCCACGCGGGCACCACGTTGATGGAGTTTCTCAACATCCTGGAGGGCTACGACCTCGCAGGCTACGGCTTCGGCTCGCCCGAGGCGCTCCACCTCGTCGCAGAGGCGATCGGCCTCGCCTTCGCCGACCGCTTCGAGTACATGGGGGACCCAGGCTACGTCAAGGTGCCCCAGAGAGCGCTCGTCTCCAAGGAGTACGCCGGGGAGCAGAGGAAAAGGATCAGGCTTGACAGGGCCTGCGCCGTGAAGCCCGGCAAGCCCTGGTCCTTCGAGCCCGACCACACGACGGCTCTCTCAGTGGCAGATAAGGCTGGGAACATGGTCACCGTGAACCAGACCCTCGTCAACCTCTTCGGCTCAGGCGTCGTCATCCCGGGCACGGGCATACTGATGAACAACGCGATGTACGGGCTGAACCCAGAGCCGGGTCACGCGAACTCCATCGACGGCAGGAAGAGGAGGATACAGAACGTCTGCCCCGCCGTGCTGCTGAAGGGAGGGGAGCCGTTCATGACGCTCGGGTCTCCAGGCGGCAGGAACATCATAGCGGCTGTCGCCCAGGTCATCGTCCACGTCGTCGACTTCAAGATGGGCATCCAGGAAGCCATAGAGGCGCCCAGGCTCACCAGGGAGACCGGGAAGGTCTACATCGACAGCAGGTTCCCGACGAGTGTCCGGGATAGGCTGGTCGCCATGGGCCATGACCTGGTCTGGATCGACGAGGAGCTGAGGAGCTGGGCCAAACCAGTGGGAATCGTCCGAGACCCGGGTACGGGGCTCCTCCACGGGGGCGTCACGACCAGCCTCACAGCCTTCGAGTCGAAGGCAGTGGGATTCTGACCCTCCCACCTTCCCCGGCTCTTCACTTCAGCCTGTTAGCCTCCATGAACATTGCACGGTACCTTTCGTTCCTGAAGGCGTAGGTGGTGGGGACCGCCGTTGTGAGTATGACTCCTCGCTTCTCCTTCGAGAACATTTTGGACACTTTCTCGAAGCACGCCTTGCAGTACGGTACGCCCCTCACCTCCGCTTCCCGCTCAAGTCCGTAGACCTTGTCGGTCAAGCGGAAACTGTCGAACTTCTCGGCTGGTCCAAGGCAGATGCAGCATCTGTCTGGCCAGA
>CAZVMI010000136.1:0-3537 GCA_964628365.1 uncultured Candidatus Bathyarchaeia archaeon
GCCACCGTTTCGTCACCCGAGAACCTCAGGAGCCTCGACAGGATCAGGGAGATCCAGACGAGGCTGAACAACCCGGCCGGCGTGACGCCTGAGGAGGCTGAGAGGCTCGTCCAGCAGGGGAAGACCGTCGTCCTCATCACGTGCAGCATCCACTCGACCGAGGTCGGGGGCAGCCAGATGTCCATGGAGCTCCTCCACAGCCTCGCCACCAGCGAAAGGCCCGAGGTCAAGGAGATCCTCGACAACGTGGTGCTCCTCCTCGTCCCGTCCCTGAACCCTGACGGGAACAGGATGGTCGTCGACTGGTACAACAGGTACCTCAACACACCGTATGAGGGAACGAGCCCACCGTACGTCTACCACAAGTACGCCGGCCACGACAACAACCGGGACTGGTTCATGTTCACCCTCAAGGAGACGAGGATGGCGGTGGAGAAGATCCACAACGTCTGGCACCCGCAGATCGTGTACGACATCCACCAGATGGGGCAGAAGGGACCGAGGCTCTACGTGCCGCCCTTCATAGACCCCATCGACCCAAACGTCGACCCAGTGCTCCAGAGCGGCGTCAACTTCATGGGTATAAGCATGGCTGACGCCCTCGCCTTGGAGGAGAAGAGGGGCGTCACCGTCGGCTGGGAGTTCGACGGCTGGACCCCGGCGAGGGCCTACCAGCACTACCACGGCGGCATCCGCATCCTCTCCGAGGCGGCAAGCGTCGACATAGCGTCCCCGGTCACAATCAAGGCCGAGGAGCTCCAGGGCGAACGCGGCTTCAAGCCGCTGGAGAGCAGATGGACCCACCCGATGCCGTGGAAGGGCGGCAGGTGGACGCTCAGGGACATAATCGACTACGAGCTGACGGCTGCGATAGCATGCCTCAGGAACGCGGCGAAATACAGGGAGAGGTGGCTCAGGAGCAGCCTCGAGATCGGGAGGAGGGCGCTGAACCCGGACGGAGGACCATACGCCTTCCTGCTGCCGCCGGCTCAGAGGGACCCGGGAGCAGTCTACGAGTTGCTCGAGGTTCTAAGGCTCGGAGATGTCGAGGTCCACGAGGCGTCGGAGCCCTTCAACGCCGACGGCGTAGAGTACCCCGCCGGGACGAAGGTCGTCCTCGTCGCCCAGCCCTTCGGCAGGTTCGCGAAGACGATGCTGGAGAGGCAGGTCTACCCAGACCTGAGGGAGAACCCGGGCGACGCGCCGAAGGTGCCATATGACGTGACGGCCCACACGCTGGGATTCGCCATGGGCGTTGAGGTCGTTCAGGTGAAGGACGCCTTCCAGGCGAATCTGAGGCAGTTAGAAGACCCCGAGAGGCCCGTTGGGGCGGTCCACGGTGAAGCGGAGCCCTTCTACATCTTCTCCCCGGAGCTGAACGCCTCGGTGAAGGCGGCGAATCTCCTGCTCGCCAAGGGCTTCAGAGTGTCCCGCACATCCGACTGGGAGCAGGTTCAAGACAGAGAGTTCAAGCCCGGCGCCTTCGTCGTCGAGGGGGGCGAGGGGCTCGCCAAGGCTATGAAGGAGGCGTCGAGGCTCGGCGTAGACTTCTACGGCGTCGAGGACCTCCCCGAGGTAGCCTTCGAGGTGCTCAAGCCGAGGGTCGGAGTCTACAAGGCCTGGCTGCCGAACGCTGACGAGGGCTGGCTCAGGATGGTCCTCGAGGAGTACGGCTTCGACTACCTCTCGCTGACGCCCCAGGACGTGAGGCAGGGGAAGCTCTCCGAGCGCGTCGACGTCCTCATCTTCCCAGACCTCACGAGGGACACCATCGTTGACGGCATGAAGGGGCTTAAGCAGGCGACACCTGAACGCTACGAGCCCATGTACCGGATCGGACTCGGCGAGGAGGGGAACAAGGAGGTGCTCAGGTTCCTCGAGGACGGCGGCTGCGTGATAACGCTGAACCACGCCTGCTCCTATCCGATCAAGGACCTACAGGCGCCCGCCGAGAACCCACTTGAGGGGCTGAAGGAGCAAGAGCTCTACATTCCGGGAAGCATACTCAGTGTGAACGTCGACGAGACCCATCCACTTGGCTTCGGATTCGACAGGGAGGCATCCGTGATGTTCCTACACAGCCCGGCCTTCAAGGTGAAGGAGGGATACGCAGCGGCCAAGTACCCAGAGTCGAACCCCCTCCTCAGCGGCTGGATATTGGGTGAGAAGCTCCTCCACGGCCTCGCGGCCGCGGCCGAGGTGCCCGCGGGGAGGGGCATGATCATCCTCCTAGGCTTCCCGCCCCACTTCAGGAACCAGTACAGGAGCACCTTCAAGATGCTCTTTAACGCCATCTACTACGGTGCAAGCGGCGCATAGAACGCTCTACATTTTTCCCGAATCCAAGAAAAAAGGTGAGGAGGGCGGCTTGCCCTTACTCCTCGATTATCTCGACGTTCGCCCTAGGCACCGTCACGATTTTACCGTCGCCTAGCTTTATCTCGACGACGCGGACCGCGCTCTCAGACTCGAGGGTCTGAAGCTCCACTGGGAGGCTATGTACGGTCCCTATGGCGCCGAAGTAGGGCTGCCGTATTATCCTGATAGGGGTGCCTGAGACCATGCCCGATGAGAGCTTGTCCTTTGTTATCTCCTCGGTGCCCGGGTGTGGTATGATGATCTCCGGCCTCAGGACGCCGGCCCTGATCTGTGTGGCGCCGTTGATGCAGGCATTGTACCCCTCGAAGCTCTTGAGGAGGTTGAAGGTGTTATACGACATCGCCATCTTTCCGAAGCCCTCCGTGATGATCAGGGTCAAGCTGACCTCCTCCTGGCCCGTGATGGCTACGCCTATCTCCTCGTGGGTGAACTCCGTGAGGTCCTGGTGCCTTATGCCGCCGACCACGATGGCTGATACGCCGACCTCGACCGCCTTCCTCAGCGCCTCGAAGGTGACCCTCGATCCGCCCACGACGACCTCGCCCTTGCAGTCGGGGTTGAGCTTCTCCGGCGTGAGTTCGTCCTCGGGCGCCTCTACGGCGACGTGGATCTTACCATGTGTCTCGCCGCCTATCCCGAATATGCCCTGTATGAAGGCTGCATTGGTCTCTATGACCGCACCCTCCCGGGGCATGACCTCTTTGACCTTCCCAGGTATGTACGCGTCGACGTCGACGGGGACGGGCGCTCCTCTCACTATGACCTGGCCCGTGATCTCCGAGACGGACTCCACCGTGCCGTCGAGGGGCGACGGGACGTTCTTCTTGATGAGGCCGAACAGGGCTGTGTAGAAGGCTATGTTCTCACCCTTGGCTACCCTGTCACCGACCTTCTTCATCATGAAGCGAGGTATATCCTCCGCCTCAAGGCCGAGCAACGTCGCCACCTTGATGATCTCGGGGTCGCCGCTGATCTCCGTCCTGGCTATGACAGTGTTCCACTCGACAGGATCGTTGACTTTGACGAAGACCTGCCCCTGTATGGGGAGCCTCCTCAGCTTGTCGACCTCCATGGACCGTTTTACCTTGAGGCCGGGAGTATAGGCGTGGGCTTCTTCAGACGTCTCCTTAGTCTTCTTCGGCATCTTTTTCACCTCAC
>CAZVMI010000137.1:0-3521 GCA_964628365.1 uncultured Candidatus Bathyarchaeia archaeon
AGGAAGAGCCTGTCGACGTGCTTGCACATCCGCTTCGACCCCATCCCCTTCCTCCAGTCGTCGCAGTTGTGCCTCAGGACCTTCCCGGCGATGTCGACCTCGATGTAGTAGTCCTTAACCTCGGCCCTCACGAGATCTGCGGAGCTGTGGGTGATCCTCATCTCCTCATCCATCGCCTCCGCCCTGCCCAGCCTTCCGGCGTCCGTGAACCTCATCAGTAGGTCGGCGACGCTGAGCCCCTCCTCCTCCCCGGTGAAGGACTCCAGGGGCTGCAGGCCGGCGGGGCGCAGCTTCTCCTCCCTGTGAGCCTCTATCTTCCTGAGGGCCTCGACCTGCTGGGGCGTCGCCATGTCGAGCTTGCTCAGGAGCTCCACGGCGTTCTTCACCGCGTTGGCGTTGAAGTGGTTGTTGAAGTAGCCGTAGGTCCTCTTCGCCTTCCTCTCAACCTCCTCCACCTTCGGCACCCACTCCTCGAGCTGGTTATTATTGTACTCGTAGTCGTACCAGATGCGTTTCCCGTGGCCGTGCCACCTGACGTAGGCGAAGTCCGCCGTCACGCGGGTCTCGGGGGGCAGCAGCGGCTCGTCGACGATGGTGTAGGCGACATTGTGCCTCCCCAGCATCTCGTAGGTCTCCTCCCTCATCCATGAGCCGTGCCTGAACTCGACCGCCCACTCATGGTTCTCCGGCAGCACCTCGAGGAAGGATTCGAGGTCGCCGGCGTTCCCCTCGTAGCTGAACTTCGGCCTCAGCTGGATCAGGATGGGGCCGAGCTTCTCGGCGAGCGGCTGCATCAGGTGGAGGAACCTCCACATGTCGTCCTCGACACCTTCACTCAGCTTCAGCCACTTGTCGTGGGTTATAAGCTGCGGCAGCTTCGCGGCGAAGACGAACCCAGGCGGGGCGTACCTTGCCCAGCCCTCCACCATCCTCTCGGATGGGTAGCTGTAGAAGGTGCTGTTGATCTCCGTGGTGCCGAATACCTTCGTGTACTGGGTGAGCATCCCCTCCTTCCTCGCGTAGAAGGGGCCCACCCACTCGTCGTAGCTCCAGCCGCTCGTGCCGATGAGGAGGCTCAACGATTCAACCCCTAAATCCTAGCCTCCCCTTGGGCTTAAAGCCTTCACCGTCGCCTGAAGGAGCCGAACCGGGCTGCGCCATGCGAAGAGTCTAAAACCAGTTAAGCCGATCAGACTCCTTGAGGCTGTTCAGGAGATGAAGGTCAGGAGGCTTAGGGAGGAGCCGGGCGAGCCGGAGAAGGAGGAGGGCTCGAGCGGCGTCAACTCCGTCGACTTAGTGCTCAAGCGGGAGGACATCGCGGGCTTCAGCAGCCGCATCCTCCGAATCGAGCCGGGCGGACACACGGCGTTCCACGAGCACGAGAGGGAGCACGTAGCCGTCGTCCTCAGGGGCAGGTGCAGGGCCGAGACCAAGACAGACATGGCCGACATCGGCGAGGGGTGCATCGTCTCCATCCCGCCGGGGGAGCCGCACAGGTTCAACAATCTTGGGAAGGAGAGGCTGGCGCTGCTCATCATGAACCTGTTCCCCAGGGAGGAGCAGAAGCAGGAGGCAGGGGAGGAGGCTAGACCTGAGGCTCCTTGAGGAGGGCCGCGGGGAGCTCCTCGGCTGGATGGACCCAGACGAAGCCCGCGCATGGATGGCCGAGAACAAGAGCAGGCAGCTCAAAGACAAGAGGATGCCCCTCAAGGAGGCGGTCAGCAGATTCACCCACGACGGGGACTACTGCGCCTTCGGAGGCTTCGGCCACGTCAGGTTCAGCATGGCCGGCATCTACGAACTCATAAGGCAGAGGCGCCGTAACCTCGCCATCGCGGGGAAGACCGCCGTCCACGACGTCGACGTCCTGATCGCCTCAGGCGTCGTCGACAGGGTCGACTGCGCCTACAGCTTCGGCCACGAGCTGAGGGGGCTCAGTCCGGCGGGCAGGCGCGCCGTCGAGGGGGGCAAGGTCAGGGTCGTCGCCGAGCTATCCAACGCCGCCTTCCAGTGGAGGTTCAGGGCGGCCGCGATGGGTCTCCCCTGGATACCTGCGCGGACGATGCTTGGCACGGACACACTGAGGTACAGCGCCGCGAAGGTCGTCGAGGACCCCATGACGGGGAAGCCCCTGGCCCTGCTCCCGGCCTGCTACCCGGACTTCGCCTTCATCCACGTCCACAGGTGCGACAGGTACGGGAACGCCCAGATAGACGGCACAATAATCGAGGACAGGGAGCTCGCCCTCGCGGCGAAGAGGCTCATAATAACCACGGAGAAGGTCATCGACGAGGAGGAGATCCGTAGGGCGCCTGACCGAACAGTGATCCCATTCTTCGTCGTGGACGCCGTCTGCGAGGTCCCGTACGGCAGCCACCCCGGCAACATGCCCCTCCTCTACTACTCCGACGAGGAGCACATGGCGGAGTGGCTCAGCCTCAGCAGGACAGAGGAGGGCGTCGAGAGGTACCTCAAGAAGTACGTCTACCCCGTCGAAGATTTCCCGGAGTACATCGAGCTCGTAGGCGGCGCGGAGAAGATGGAGAAGCTGAGGAGGATCGAGGCCCTCGAGGAGCCTATGACCGCGCCGTGGGCGAAGGGGGGAGGATGAACGGAGTACAACGCGACCGAGCTGATGGCATGCGCCGCGGCCCGAGTCCTCGAGGACGGGAAGTCCGTCTTCGTCGGCACGGGCCTCCCCATAATCGCGTCGATGCTGGCCCAGAAGCTCCACGCGCCGAACCTCCTCATCATGTTCGAGGCGGGCGGAGTGGGCCCGCAGATACCAACGATCCCGATAAGCGTCGGGGACAGCCGCACCTTCTACAGGGGCGTGATGGCGGCGAGCATGGACTACGTGATGTGCTGCGCCCAGCTCGGCCACCTCGACTACGGCTTCCTCGGCGCCGCCCAGATAGACCCCTACGGCAACCTCAACACCACCGTGATAGGCCCCCACGACCGGCCGAAGGTCCGGCTCCCGGGCAGCGGAGGCGCCAACGACCTCGGCAGCCTCTGCTGGAGGAACATCGTCCTCATGAGGCAGGACACGAGGAAGTTCGTGGAGAAGCTCGACTTCCTCACCACCCCAGGCTACCTCACCGGCCCAGGCGCCAGGGAGAGGGCCGGCCTGCCATCCGGCACGGGGCCGTACAGGGTGATAACCCAGCTCGGCGTCATGGGCTTCGACGACGCCACGAAGAGGATGAAGCTCCTCTCCGTCCACCCGGGCGTCACCGTCGACGATGTGAAGGGGAACACGGGCTTCGAGCTCATCATCCCGCACAACGTGACCACGACCGAGCCCCCCAGCGACGAGGAGCTGAGGCTGCTGAGGGAGGTCATAGACCCCGCGAGGATCGTGATAGGCTAGAGACGGGGCCTCACTTTCTCCCAGAAGAGCCTCGCAGACTCCATCTCCTCGCCGAAGTGGAACCTGAGGATGAAGTGGTCGACGCCGAGGCCCTTGTACTCTCTGATGCGGGCGGCGACCTGCTCCGTTGTGCCGACGAGGTTCGCTG
>CAZVMI010000138.1:0-3513 GCA_964628365.1 uncultured Candidatus Bathyarchaeia archaeon
CGCGCAAGTTCACCGAGGAGGAGCTGAAGGACTCGCGGGCCAGGCTCGAGGAAGAGCTGGACAGATAAGTTGGGGTCCTAAGCCCTCATCCATCCGCCGTAGACCGGGTGCTGCTTGCAGATGACCTCTATGAACGCCGGCTTCCCCGAGCCGTTCAGCTTGAGCGCCCTCTTCAAGGCGGGGGCGATCTCGTCAGGGTCCTCGACCCGCTCCGACGCGATGCCGAGCCCCTCGACGGCCTTCGCGGTGTGGACGATGTCAGAAGGCGTCACCTTGCTCGTGTAGGGGGAGTGTCCCGGGCCCCAGAAGCCTGGGCCGTAGCCGCCGAATCCTGAGTTGTTGATGTGGACCGTAGTTATCCCCATCTTGTTCCGGACGAGGACCTCGTAGTTGCCTACCTGGTATCCGAAGCCCGCGTCGCCCGTGACGCTGACGACCTGCCGCTCAGGGAACGCTAGCCTTGCGCCCATTGAGGCGCCGAGGCCGAAGCCGAGGGTGGAGACGTTGCCCCATCCGAGGAAGCCGTGGGGTATCCTGGCCTCGTAGACTGTGACGAGCTGGTCCCTCGTGTTCCCGGACTCGTGGGTGACGAAGCTGTTCGACGGGTCGAGGACCTTCATCATCTCCCCGTAGACCCTGTACGGGTTGATGGGCCTCTCGTCTGAGGCGAGGAAGGGCTCGTACTTCGCCATCTTCTCCTTCTTGACGACCTCGATCTCCTCGAGGAGCCCAGGCCTCTTCACGGCTCCCTGCCTCTCCGCCTCCTCGATCATCTGCCCAAGGACGAGCTTCGCGTCCCCCAGGACCACGTGGTCCACGGTGTAGCCGCGGTTGATGTCAGACTCCTCTAGGGCGAGCTGGACTATCCTCTTCCCCCTCGGGATGGCGTGGGCGAACTGGCTCGGGTTGAAGCCGTATCCGACGGTGAAGACGAGGTCCGAGGTCTTCAGGAAGCGTTCCGCGGGAGGCCCGACGACGCCGAGGCTCAGCGGGTGGTCCTCCGGGAAGGCGCTCTTCCCCTTCAGCGTCGTGAGCACCGGCAGCTGGAGCAGCTCAGATAGCCTCCTCAGCTCCCCGCAGGCGTCGGCGTAGAAGACGCCCTGCCCCGCGAAGATCATGGGCTTCCTGGCCTCCCTGATCGCCCTGACGGCCTGCCTGACGTCCCCAGGGTCTGCCTGGCTCCTCCAGCCCTTCACAGGCTCGTACGGGTAGTTGTCCTCATCGTACTCCTCAAGGCCGCCTGGTAGCTGAAGCAGCACGGGGCCGGGTCTGCCGGTCCTCAGCATCGTGAACGCCCTCCTCATGAACTCCGGGACCCTGCTCCCCCTGTTTATGTAGCCGGTCCACTTGGAGACGGGCATGAAGCCGTCCTCTATGTTGAACCTCTCCAGCCCCGCCCTGTCGCCTGGGACGCCGTCCGTGAGGCAGAGGAGCGGGGTCGAGTCCTCGTAGGCCTGGGCGATGGCGCCGTAGGCCATCTCGGTCCCCGCGGCGTTCAGGCCCCCCATCAAGGAGCAGACCCCGAACCGCTTGCCGTCCGAGACGCGGCTGAAGCCGTCAGCGACTGCGACGGCGAAGCGCTCGTCCCTCACCATAAGGTTCTCGACGCCCTCCTCGCCGCACGCGTTGGTGAAGATGTTCGTCGGGAAGGTGGAGACCCAGCCGACCCCCTCCTTCTTCAGGATCCTAACGAGACCGTTCGCGGCCTTCACGTTCATCGAAGAAGCCTCAAATATGAATTGGGAGGAGGTAGATAAAACCCGTCTCAAGCTACGATTGGAGATCGCTTCAGAGCGCTGAAAATGCGCTTCGCGGAGATAACGCCTGTGTTTGATTGAAAGACGCCTATCGTAATACATTGCGCCTCTTTGAATTTTTCTCATTCCGTGAAGAGACGCACTGCGGAGTCGAGACCGCTATGGTTTGTGTGGGTTTCTATTCGGGGGTCTGGATTTTCGTCTCGGAGCCTGGGGTGGTTTGGCGTCCCATCTTGACGAAGAGGAGCAGGATCGCCAGGGTTATCAGCCCCATGAAGGAGTTGATGTAGAACGGGATGCCGTATCCTGGCACGGTCACGGCGCCGATGTTGAACGTATCGAACCGGTAGAGGTCGTAGAGATAGGTCGCCATCAGTGGGCCGAAGATGTCACCGGCGTCGAAGCACATCCTGTAAAGCCCGAACAGCCTGCCCCTGATCTCAGGGGGCGCCAGGTCCGCCCTGAGCGCCCGCAGCCCGACGTTGTAAACGCTCCACATGAAGCTCCTTGCCGAATAGAGGATCGACGCGACGTCGAAGCCTCCGCTGAAGGGGATGACGGCGCCGAAGAGGCGAGCCGGGATTCCCCCCATCGCTATGACTATCCGCCTACCGAACCTGTCAGAGGCCCGTCCGGCGATCCAGCTGCCGAAGAGGGTGACGAAGCCGGCTAAAGTCATTACTAAGCCTATCTCTAAAGGATCGGCGCCGAAGACGTCGTTGAAGAACAGGGCTATGATCGGGCGGTGGAAGCCCTCGCCGATGCCGGTGATGAAGGCGCACAGTAGGAGTATCTTGTAGACCCCCGGGATCTTTATCCCCTTCCGGTTCTCCTTCTCCTCCTCCATCTTTTTCGCGTCGACCTTGGGTTCCTTGATGCCGAAGGCTATCAGGAGAGCCGAGATGGCGGCGAATCCGGCGTCGACGAAGTATGGGACCCTGTAGCTGTCTATCAAGGTCAATCCCGACGAAAGTGAGAACCACTGTATGGCCCCTCCGAAGAGGGGGCCGATGTTCCGCCCGACCATCCCGCACGCCATGACGAAGCCGACGGCTTCGCCGACCCTGTCCGGCGGAGCCAGGTCGACGAGCAGCGCCTCCGCTGGGATCGTTGCGGCGGCCGTCACGGCGCCGTTGATCGCCCTGACGACGAGAAGCCATTCCCACGATGGGACGACGCCGGTCATCGCGCCGAAGATGACGTCGCCGATGAGCCCGATTATTATGAGCTTCTTTCTCCCGAACCTGTCGGAGTATCCTCCGAGGATCGGCGACAGCAGCATGGACATGAACATGAAGGCCGACGTGAAGAGGCCGATCAGGGCGACGGATGAGCCGAGGGACACGGCGTAGAGGGGGAAGTAGGAGTACGGGATCCCGAAGGCGATCGTCTCGATGAGCTGGTTCGCGCCGAGGATGAGGATGGCGCCCGTGTAGATTTTTTCCCTCTCAACCATTAGATAATCGTACCGCGCATCTAACGGGATAAGATTTTCCAACCGTGAACCCGTGAGCCATGTTTGAGAACGCCATATTCGTCGCCGACGGCGTAGATGAAGACATTCGTCGGAGAAAGGGTTCCGGCGTATGCCCTGATTCTTATCAGCCCTTACCGTCCCTTCGGTCGGCTCAGCCTGCAAAAAGACGTTCTCTTCCTGGGGTGCCTTGTGTTGAAAAAAGGCTCTGTGGTAGGTCTACATCGCGCGGAGCCGCTTTATCCGTTCCTCGATCGGCGGATGCGTAGCGTAGAGGCTGTC
>CAZVMI010000139.1:0-3466 GCA_964628365.1 uncultured Candidatus Bathyarchaeia archaeon
CCAACGTTCTCCCCCACCCTTTACCTCGTGGTGGTGAGATAAAGCCTAGTCCCGCGTCGGCGGGCCCTCGTGGGCTTTACGAACATGAAAAAATAGGGGTCGAGCCTGAGGCAAGTGTTTTCTGAACGGAAGGCTTAGAGAAGCTCGGTGGTTTCATGGCGAAGAGGCTCTATCCGAGGAGGGTCCTCGGTGAGATGGGGCCCCAGAGGTGGTTCGGCCGCGAGGCGACACAGGCCGCCTTCCTCCTCGGCGGCATCGGCACCGGGAACGTCTCCCTTGGCTCGCGGGGCGACCTAAGGGACTGGGAGATTTTCAACCGCTCGGCCAAGGGGCAGAAGCTCCCCTGCTCGTTCTTCTCGATGGCCGTGGTGAAGGGTGACGGGAAGCCGGACGCCAGGGTCTTGGAGGGGAGGCTGGTTCCGCCTTTCGCGGAGTCCCACGGATTCCACCCCAACACGGCGGCGGGGCTCCCCCACATCAGCGACTCGAGGCTCATGGGCGAGTACCCCTTCGCCTACGTGAAGTTCGAGGACGAGACCCTGCCAGTCGAGGTGAGCCTCGAGGCCTACACTCCCTTCATCCCCCACGAGCCGGACGACTCTGGGCTGCCCGCCGCCGTCCTCACCTACAGGGTCAGGAACACAGGCGGCGAGCCCGTGGAGGTCACCGTCGCTGGTTCCCTCATGAACGCCGTCGGCTACACGGGCCTCGACGAGTTCGGCAGGATCAGGGGCGACGGCCTCGGCGGGAACATCAACGAGTACAGGGACGAGGAGGGGCTGAGGGGGCTACACCTCCACTCAGTGAAGCACGGGGAGGGCAGCCTCCTGCACGGGGGCATGGCCCTCGCCACCACGAATCGGCGGGTCACCTACAAGAGGCACTGGCTCAGGGCCGGCTGGTGGGACAACCTCCGCGAGTTCTGGGACG
This sequence comes from uncultured Candidatus Bathyarchaeia archaeon, assembly GCA_964628365.1. Classification (GTDB taxonomy): domain Archaea; phylum Thermoproteota; class Bathyarchaeia; order TCS64; family TCS64; genus UBA8941. Next base: position 931 of record CAZVMI010000139.1, read on the forward strand.
ACCTGTCCGGCGACGGCCTCCTCACGGACCTCGGCTACTCTGAGCCCTCGGGGGATGGCGGCACGGATGTCGGGAGCATCGGCGCCGTCGAATCCATAGAGCCGGGCGGGTCGAAGGAGTTCAGGTTCATCCTCTCGTGGTTCTTCCCGAACAGGGTCAGGAACTGGAACCAGAGGCTCTCATCGCATGGAGACTGCGGCTGCGGGACGGTGAGGAACAGGTACGCGGCCAGGTTCGACGACGCATGGGGCGTCGCCAGGTACCTGATATCAAACTTCGAGCGTCTGGCCTCCACGACCCGGAGCTTCCACGGTGCCCTCTTCGGCTCCACCCTCCCAGCCCACGTCCTCGACGCCATCTCAGCCAACATCACCGTCATCAGGAGCAGCACATGCTTCTGGCTCGAGGACGGCTCCTTCTTCGCCTACGAGGGATGCTTCGACGACGCAGGCTGCTGCAGCGGCAACTGCACCCACGTCTGGAACTACGCACAGACCCTCGCCTACCTCTTCCCGAGCCTGGAGCGGTCGATGAGGGAGACCGAGTTCGGCCGGGAGACCGACGAGGACGGGAGGATGAACTTCCGGGCATACCGCGCCTTCCCCGGCGAGAAGGCGTTGGACACCGCCGACCCCGCCTCCGACGGCCAGTGCGGGAGCATCATGAGACTCTACAGGGAGTGGAGGCTCAGCGGCGACACAGGCTGGATGACCGGCCTCTGGCCACAGGCACGGCTCGCGATGGAGTACAGCATCAGGACCTGGGACCCGGACGAGGACGGCGTCACCGACGGCAGACAGCACAACACGTACGACATCCAGTTCTACGGGCCGAACCCCCTCAGCGGCGTCATGTACCTCGGCGCCCTGAGGGCAGCCTCGAAGATGGCTGAGGCGGCTGGCGACTACGAGGCCGCCGAGAGGTACTCAACTCTGTTCGAGAAGGGGAGGAGGAGGCTCGACGGGCTCCTCTGGAACGGCGAATACTACGTCCAGAGGCTCGGGGACGTTGACGCTTACAGGTACCAGCACGGAGAAGGCTGCCTCGCCGACCAGCTCCTGGGGCAGCTAAACGCCCACCTCTCGGGGCTCGGCTACCTCATGCCGCCGAGGCACGTGAAGAAGGCGATAGGCTCGGTCTTCAAGCATAACCTCCTCGCCGACTTCAGCCGCCACGACAACACCCAGAGGACCTACGCGCTCAACGACGAGGCGGGGCTCCTCCTCTGCACCTGGCCGCGGGGCAGTAGGCCGAGGGCCCCGTTCCCTTACAGCCACGAGGTCTGGACGGGCGTAGAGTACCAGGTCGCATCCCACCTCATCGTCGAGGGGCTCGTGGAAGAGGGCCTCACCCTGGCTAAGGCTGTCAGGGACAGGCACGACGGCGTCAGGCGCAACCCCTGGAACGAGGTCGAGTGCGGCCACCACTACGCCCGCAGCATGTCGAGCTGGGGTCTCCTCCTCTCCCTCAGCGGCTTCCAGTGCGACATGGCTGAGAAGAGGATGAGCTTCGCCCCGAGGATCAACGGCGAAGGCTTCCGCTGCTTCTGGAGCACGGGCACAGCCTGGGGCACCTACAGGCAGAGGAGGGACCCTGAGACGGGGAAGATTGAGTGGGGCGTAGACGTCCTCCACGGCTCCCTGGACGGCGTCAAGGTGAACGGTGAGAGGCCCTAGCCGACTATCCCCTTGAGCAGCTCCTTGAGCTCCCTCTTCGCCTCGTCTCCGAGTGGAATGTTCGGCGCCCGCGTCTGAGACGACTTTATTACGCCTCGGAGCCTGAGCGTCTCCTTCTCGACCTCGGCTGAGGAGGCGGCGTGGGCCCCGAGGAAGTCGACCCAGACCTTGTACCGGCCGAAGATCTCCTTCGCCTTCCTCGCGTCTCCTGCCCTCATGTAGTTGTAGACCCCGACGAGCACGTCGGTGAGGCAGGCGTCTGGGATGTTGCCGTCTGCGCCGAGCTCCATCTCCTGGATCATGAGCCGGGCCGCCATCCCGCCGAAGATGGTGAGCCTGTCGCCGAGGAGCCTCCTCGTGTCCGCGACCTTGTCTAGGGTCCCGGAGCCCTCCACCTTGACGGAGACGACGTTGCTGTACTCTTCTGCTAACGCCATGTAGAGGGTCGGGGAGATGTTCACGCCCGTGGCGTCCTCGGCGTCCTGGAACATTATGGGGAGGCCGCAGCGGGTGGCGACTGCGCCGACGTGGCTGAAGATCATGGCCCGTGACATGTTGCGGCCGAAGAAGGGTGGCATCATGACGAGGCCGTCCGCGCCGACGTCCTCGGCGTGCTTAGCCAGCATCACGGCGGGCTCGGTGCCGGTGTGGCTGACGCCTGCCAGGACGGGGGCCTCGCCCGAGGCTGCGTCCACGGCGACCTCGAAGACCCTCATCCTCTCCTCCTCGGTGAACTTGTAGAACTCCCCCGCGATTATGGAGGCGCAGAGGCCGTGGGCGCCCCATTCGATGTTTCGCCTCACCATGCTCCTGTAGCCCGCCTCGTCGAGCCTCCCCCTCCTGTCTGTGGGGGTGCTCAG
>CAZVMI010000140.1:0-3437 GCA_964628365.1 uncultured Candidatus Bathyarchaeia archaeon
GTGCGGGGGGAGGGATTCGAACCCTCGAAAGCCTGAGCTAGGGGATCTTGAGTCCCGCCCCTTTGACCACTTGGGAACCCCCGCCCCCAGAGAATAGGACGGCAAACCCCTTAAAACCTATTCGAAGACCCCGCCCGAGAACCCGGACCACGGGGCTACTCTTTAATACGGCTGAACGAAATCAAGAGCCGGTCCAGATGAAGGTCTCCATCAGCCTCGGCGGCAGCCTCCTCACCAGGAGCCAGGACGCCGACTCCTACAGGAGGTACGCGGAGGCTCTGAGGAAGCTCAAAAGGGACGGCCACAAGCTCGTCGTCGTCTGCGGCGGCGGGCTGCCGGCGAGGCAGTACATCAAGATCGCGAAGCAGCTCGGCGGCTCAGGCGAGCTCCAGGACCGGCTCGGCATACTCGCCACCCACCTGAACGCCCTCCTCCTCATCGCCGCCCTCGGCGACGACGCAGACGAGCGTGTCCACAGGAGGGGAGGCGAGGTAGCCAGACACCTCGACGGCAGGATACTCGTCGGAGGCGGCCACATGCCCGGGAGCAGCACAGACTACCGAGCCGCCCTCTTCGCGGCGGCGATGGGCGCGGACCTGATAGTCAACGCCACAGACGTCGGAGGCGTCTACGACAGGAACCCGAAGACCCACCATGACGCGAGGAAGATGGACGCGCTGACCTTCGCGGAGCTTGAGAGGATCATCGGGGAGAACGTCAGGCAGGCCCCCGGCGAGTACGGCCTCTTCGACCTCAAGGCGGTCAGGCTCGCCAAGAAGATCGGCGTCCCGGTCGTCTTCGTCGACGGCTCAGACCCGCAGGAGATCGTCCGCGCCGTCGAGGGCGGCCACTCAGGCACCGTCGTCCGCGGCTGAGTAACCTATATATGATGTCGTTCAGTTATCTCAGCATCTAAAGGTGACGCGGATTGAGCAGCAACCTACCCCTCGACAGGCTACGCGCCAAGCGGATGCTGGAGCAGCTCGAGAGCCTTCAGGGTAGGGGCACGGAGCTCGTAAGCGTCTACATCCCCCCGGGGAAGCAGGTTAGCGAGGCTATGAACGACCTCCGCAACGAGTGGGGGACCGCGGTCAACATCAAGTCGAAGACGACGCGGAAGAACGTACAGGACGCCCTCACGAAGGTCATGGAGAGGCTCAAGCTCTTCAAGGCCATACCGCCGACGGGCATCGCCATCTTCGCCGGGACCATCGCCAGCAACCAGCTCGGCGTAGGCGACATGCAGACATTCGTCATCGTCCCCCCGGAGCCGATAAGCATCTACTACTACCGCTGCGAGCACCAGTTCATGCTCGACCCCCTCTTCGAGATGCTCCAGTCGGAGGACGTCTACGGCCTCCTCGTCATGGACTCGAAGGGCGCCACGTTCGCCACCCTGAAGGGGAACAGGACAGAGGTGATCAAGGACATCACCTCCGGCGTACAGGGCAAGACCCGCGCCGGCGGCCAGAGCAGCCGCCGCTACGAGCGCCTCAGGGACATGTACATGAACGAGTGGTTCATCAGGGTAGGCGCCTACGTCACCGAGATATTCAAGCCGATCCCGGGCCTGAAGGGCCTCATCGTCGGCGGACCGGGCCCCACCAAGGAGGACTTCCTGAAGGGGAACTACCTCCACTACGAGATGAAGGACAAGGTCCTCTCCACCGTCGACACCGGCTACACCGGCCCGGAGGGGATCAAGGAGATGGTGAGCAGGAGCAGGGACATCCTCAAGAACGTCCGATGGTTCGAGGAGCGCAGCCTAGTCCAGGAGTTCATGAGGCACCTAGGCGTAGACGACCACCTCGCCACATACGGCGAGCAGGAGGTCATACAGGCGCTCAAGGGCATGAACGTCCAGCTCCTCCTAGTCTCGGAGGACCTGCGCAGGACCCTCATCAGGCTCAGGTGCAGGGACTGCGGATACGTCGAGAACAGGGTCGTCGACTCGGACAAGGTCGCGGACTTCGAGGCGAACCTCAGCCAGCAGAAGTGCCTCAAGTGCGGAGGAGGAAACCTGGAGGTGCTGGAGAAGGAGGACCTGATAGAGGCCCTCGCCAAGATGGCTGAGACCTCGAAGGCGAACATGGAGCTCGTCTCTGGCAACACGGAGGAGGGCGAGATGCTCTCGAGGGCCTTCGGCGGAATAGCCGCCGTCACCAACTACAGGACCTACTAGCCCCGCCTCTTCCTCACGTAGTCGCCTATTATCGGGTCAACGCGGCTCCAGTCCCTATCCTTCGCGAAGTCTTCTCTCTCCTTCTTGGTTGTGGACACGGTCTCGAAGCCGCACTCGTCGTCGCCCAGGATCATGCACCTCGTGTGGATCAGCTTCTTCGAAGGGTCGGCGGCCATCGTCTTAGCCGGGTCTATGAGGCAGTAGAGGCTGCCGAGCTCGGGCTCCCCCATCCCGACCATGATCTTGCCGAGCTCGCATAGCGACGGCTTACCCTCGCGGCGCTCCCAGAAGCCGTACCTTGGCAGCGACTGGTAACCTCTCTTCGTCCTCTCGGCGACGTACCCGCCGTACCGCTTGATGGACCGCAGTATGAGTTCCTTCCCCCTCTCCCATCCGTACTCCTCGACGAGCGTCTTCGAGAAGGCCAGGTGGAGCAGGGCCAGGCGCTGGGTGACCACCTTCACCTCGTTCTCCGCCTCCGCGAGCGGCACAGTCTCCTCCGACAAACCGGATCATGGTACAGAGCGTCCCGGCGACTAAAAAAGTTGGGAACAGCGGCTATCACTTGTTCCTCCGACTAACCGGCTGAACCGTTCGATTCGGCTCAATCGCTCTATGAGCCTGAGCTACCGGCAGACGAAGGGCGCTGTAACTCGTTCAGGCAAGTCGCGGCTGATGGCGCTGTAGGGAAATTCATAATAGTGGATCGCCATCAATATGCTACCAACTACAGGCGGAATGTGGATTCTCGTAAGATGTCTAAGCAGATAGCCGCGAACCTTGGCTTCATCCTGCAGCTGGCGGGGCTAGTGAGCCTCCTACCCGTCTGCGTCGGCCTACTGCTGAACGAGATGCAGACCCTACCCGCCCTCTTCCTCGTGACCGTCGCCTTCTTCACCCTAGGATTCCTCATGAACTCGCTGTCTGAGCGGAAGGACCTGGGCTTCCTGTCGTCGATCTTCTTCATCACGCTCTCGTTCATCCTCCTCGCGCTCGTCGGCGCCATCCCCTACTTCTACGTCGACCCCTTCGCGAGCCCGAGCCTCCTTGACCGCTTCACGAACTCCTTCTTCGAGAGCGCGTCCGGCTTCACCACGACGGGGTTCAGCTTCATACAGACCCCTGAGACGCTGCCCTCCTCCCTGCTGCTCTACCGGAGCACCACCGAGCTGATGGGCGGGGTGGGGATCGTCTTCCTCCTCCTCTCGTTCTTCAACTCCAGGGACTCGCTGGGCCGGCTCGGAGACGCCCTCGG
>CAZVMI010000141.1:0-3428 GCA_964628365.1 uncultured Candidatus Bathyarchaeia archaeon
GGCTAGGGCGAGGGCCCAGAAGCGGTCGTCGTGGGTTCCCTCGGGGTGGCTGAAGGCGATCTTGCCTGTTTTGGTCAGCTCGTATCGCTCCGCGTTGAGTTCGTCCAGTAGGTCTCGGTCGTAGGGTGTCCTGAGGATGCCTTCCTGCATCCTCTGTTTCATGAGTTGGGCCATCTCCTGTTTGGTGTTCTGGGTGAAGTTGATCCCCTCCGCCTGTCTCAGCCCCGCCTCGTGCATGTCCTCGACTATGTAGTCTCCATGCTTGGTCTTGTCTACGTAGATGGCTTGTATGGTTCTCCACCTCTCGGAGAGGATTTTGGCGTAGCCGATGACGGATGCGAGGCTTGTGCCCTTCTTGAAGCGGTGCATGTGGATGAGGCTGAGGCGGCTCCCGTCCTTCCGGACGACGGCGATGACGCTGTAGTCGACGTGTTCCGCGAGGTCGACGCCCATGTGGAAGCGGCCTTTCTCCTGGGATTCGAAGCTGAGGAACTCCAGCTCCTCGCTGCAGCTCTTCGCCAGGAGGTCCTGGCTGAGCCAGGTGTCGACCTCCTCGATGAACTCGGCCTCGTACTCCATCTTGAAGACCTGGGGGCGTGCCTCCCGCTCCTTCTCCAGCTGCTTGATGAACTCCTCCGAGTAGCGGCCCTCGCGGGCGGCGTCCCTCCACGTGACGACGTGCTTCTCGTAGTCCGGGTCCTGGTTGAGCTGGTAGAAGACGGTGTTCTTCCCCCACGGGGTGCTTGAGACGATGAGGGCGCCGCAGGTGGTCGCCAGCATCGGCGGGAGGATGTTCCTGAAGATGGCCTCGTCGTTGTGGAAGAAGGCGGCCTCGTCGATGACGATGAGGTGGGCGGTGAAGCCTCTGAGCTGGTTCTCGGAGTTGGGGAGGACGGTGATCTGGCTTCCGTTCCTGAAGCGGAAGATGGTCCGCATCTGCTGGCTGACGATGGCCCGCCTAATCTCCGGGGGCATGCGGCCCAGCAGCTCCCGGATCCTCTCGCCGAGGATCATGGACTGCCTGAGGCCCGGGGCCACGATGAGGGTCGCGGTGCCCGGGTGATGAGAGGCGTGTATTATGCAGAGGCAGGCCAGGGCCGTGGTCTTCCCGGTCTGCCTGGCCCACCTGAGGACGACCCGCTTCGCCTTCGACTCCAGGAGCCTCCTCTGGTAGCTCGTCGGCTCGAAGCGGAGGACCTCAGCGCAGAACTCTGAGGGGTCGGCCGGGAGGCTGGGAGGCTTCCGGGTGAGCTGGTCAATCCTCCTCTCTAGGCCCCTGATCTTCCTCCATAAGCTTGTCGACAATGCGGGTCAGCTCCTCCAGCTTCTCCATCACCATCTGGCTGTCGTGGGTCTTCGTCAGGCTGTTGATGGTCTGGTAGATGTAGGCCTCGATGCGGGCCCACCTCTGGCGGACCTCGGTGGGCTGGTACTTGGAGGTCGCCCTCTTGTGGGCCTCCTCGGCGAGCTCCACCAGGTTCTTGATGGCGTTCTCGATGGTCTTCCTGGTGTCGACCTCGTACCTCTCCCTGACGCCGCGCACCCTGCGTGGGAAGACCTCCCCCTTCCGCGGGTGCCCTACCTGTGTGGCAGGCGTCTTCTGTTCCTTCTCTACCTTGTACGGCATACTTCACGCCTTCTGGGTCCGGTTAGGTGCCGCTCACCACGGTTCTATTCTTGTCCGGCTTGAGCTCCGGGTTCCCCGGCTGTGGGGGCTGCCGGAGGCTCCGCCGTGTCCCTGTTTGCGCTCGATGCATCACGTGGGGCTGTCGGCCGGTGCTTGGCCCTTCACTGGCCTCGCAGCCCTTTTCGTCTTGATCTCTCTCAGGCGCCTTATTTAAATTATTTTTAAGCACGCGTTTAGCCCATATTTTAGGGTACAATGCCTCTTCCTTCAAGATGTCTGTTGCGTGTCTCAGGGCTGCCTGTATGTTCCATCTTTTAATTCATTTTTTTCTATAAGCTTTTAATTTACTGTGCTTATAGCACCCATGTCATTAAGGTGATCCAAACAATTCTTCAATCATTTGGTGATTCTTGTTGATTATCTTTCAGGAAGAGGGTTCTCTAATAGACCATGTTTGAGTAATGGATCTGATATGGAGTATTCATCGTTTTTCTCTATGAGGCTTGCCTTCACTAATTTGTTTAGTATGTCGGAGACTGTTGAATTTGTCAGGGAGCGGTTTTCGTGGGCCTCCATGATGGATTTTATCTGGCTCCAGGATGCCTCTTTTGCGGCTGCTAGATAGTTTAAAACGACGCTGTAGCGGCGGGAGTATTGGGCAATTTTTTCTGCTTCAGATCGTGCGAGCTTCCCTCCTTCACTGGCTACCATATCTACTTGGGCTTTGGTTGCTTCCTGGTTTTCGCGGCATCTGGCTCCGAAGCTGGTTAACCATCCAACTGTTCCATTAAGTTTTTCGACCGCGTAACCCAATACCTCTTCCTGTATTTTGGTTTCTATCTGGGCGAAGCCTGTTATGAGAAAATGCTTTGACTCGGATTCCTCAAAGTTACGAATTGCGATTTCCGTGTAGTGTCTTCCGTATAGGGGTGACTCGGGGTCGTCTAGGCCTAGGAAGCCGAATAGTAGGCCTATCTCTGAGCCTGTGACTATGAGGCATAGGTTCTGGTTGTAGTCGATGATGTGAGCGAATAGTCTTATTAGGTTTTTATCGCCGCGTATTAGCTGGATCTCGTCGAAGGCGAGTAGGAATTTTGTGTCTTTTTCTTCTGCCCAGGTGTTGACTCGGTCAAAGAATGTGGCGAAGTCTATTCCCTCTTTACTCCAGTCGAGGGATATTGAGTTGCCCAGTATTGTTACGCCTTTTATCGGTCTGAGGGCTGTTTGAAGTTGGGAAAACCATTTCTTGTTGAGCGTGTTGAAGGCTGTCTCTATTCTTCTGACTATGTCTGCTTGGGAGGGGTTGAATGGTAGCCCCCGAATATCTAGGATGATGTAGGGTTGTTGGGTTTCTCTGAGTGCTACGTTCATGAAAGAGGTTTTTCCTGTTCGGCGTAGTCCCTGGATTACTATTAGGGATGAGTGTTCTATTGCGGCTTTGAATTTCTCGAGTTCGGTTTCTCTGTTGTAAAGGTCTTGCTTATTTGTCTTTGGAGCCGTATCGAATAACATGTATGGGTACCCCTACGTGGTAGGGGTGGGGGTACTAAATAAAATCATTGTTTTTTAGTTGTGTTTTGGCGTTGGTTATCATTTCTTGTATGGGGTAACTAGGAGGTCCACGGTGGGGATAGGCATGATTTCCTTGATTCTGTTGTATAATGGTTCGTCGATCCATCCTTTCAGCGGGGGCACCTGCTTATAGGGTGATTGTTGACTGATCTCCTAGGATTAGGCGGTGGCCTTTAGGTAGCCTGTTCTCGTTGTTGAGAATCTGAACTTTTCTGCCGATGAGGCTGTC
>CAZVMI010000142.1:0-3407 GCA_964628365.1 uncultured Candidatus Bathyarchaeia archaeon
AGCTCGACCGAGACCTCAGCCATCTTAAGCGAAGCCTCAGCCGGGTCGATCACCGGCAGCCCAGTCGCCTCCCTCATCGGCCTCCCCATGCCGAACAGCCCGAGGCAGTCGAGGTAGAAGGAGTCGTAGCCCTCACGGGCGAGCCCCTCAATCTTCGCCTTCGTAAGCTCGAACGTCTTCCCCAGATCCTTCCTGAGCTCGAGCACGGGCAGCGGAGCCGGAACCCCGCAGACCCTCTTCCCCAGCGTCGAGGCCAGAGCCCTCATAGCCTCCCCCGGCCCGATCACTGGGACGTCGACGAGCGTCCGGGCCGCCTCGACGCCCGGGTCCCCAGCGCACCAGACTATCACCGCGTCCCATAGACCCGCCTCCTCCTCGACGCACCTCAGCACCTCGGCAGCCGCCCTGACGTGGTCGACCGCGCACTCGATCGCAGGAGGACCCCCACGAACCTGCACATACCCCAGCTCGGTCCCAGGCCCCGCGATCGACCTGAGGAAACTGAGCCTCAGCCCGATCTCAGCGTCGTTAATCCCAGTGATGGGCACTACGAGTAGAATCCTCAAGCCCAACCCCGTAGAAAAAAAGGACGCGGAGGGGATAACAGTTTTCACGGACAAGCCTGAGCCCACCCCTTTTAAGCCCGCGGACCGATAACCAGAAGATATGGACCGGGCCGAAGGCATCACACCGATGCGGGCGGCGGCCTACGTCGCCGCATTCATCGCCATAGCCCTGGTCTTCACCCTCGTCCCAACCGGCTGGCTCGAGGAGCTCACCGCACAGACCACATCAGTGACCCTCAGCCTCCTCGGCCTGAGGTCGACCTGGGCCACAGGCGCGGGCTCGCCCTCGCTGACACTCCTCGGATACAGGACCGTCACCGTCACCATCATCCGCGAATGCACGGCGATCAACGTCTTCAGCGTCATGACCGCCCTGATCATCCCCCTCGCCGCAGGCTGGGCTCGGAAGGCCGAAGGCATAGCGCTCTCAGCCATCCTCCTATACGCTATGAACGTCAGCAGAATTGCCCTCACCGTCTACCTCGCCGCCTACGACGCCCCGCCCTTCTCATGGTTCGTCACGAACCCGACCGTCGAAACCTACCATTACCCGATAAGCTTCGCATACGGAGTCATCGGCGTAGCCGCCCTGATCCTGATCGTGAGCAGATGGCCCCTCCCGGAGCTCGCCGACACCCTGATAGGCGTAATCAGCCTCCCGTGGCGCGCCGCCGGGCGAAGAATGCATAGCAGCCCCTAGCGGCGCCGAATTAAGAGAAACAACCTTGGTGAAAGTGGTTAGGGGACACTCAGGAGAAGGTGTCCTTCCCTAGGCTTCCTCTTTCTTCTCCTCGGCCTTAGCCTTCTTGGCCCTGGGCTTCGCCTCTGCGGCGGCCGGCTTCCCGGCCTTTGATAGGACTATCGTCATGGTCGAGACGTTGCGCTTCCCTCCCTGCTCGCTCTCGAGCTCCTCCGTGGATATCTCTATGACCGGCCTCTCAAGGTCCGAAAGGAACCTGTTCCTGCAAATCTCGGCCACGTCCACGGCGCTGGAGATCGCCTGCCCTCTCGCCTTCAGCGACACCCTATCCGCGCCCATCTTGTTAAAGGCGGTCAAGACCGCCATCACGTAGGTCATCGGAGGCTTGCTGCCGATGTATACGATGCTCTCGTCGTTCATAGTCGTTCAAGAGTTATGGATGCGCTCACCTTAAAAAACTTCAGAATGCAAGCGCCAGAAACGGCGGCAAAGCGGGCGTAGATATGCCCCACAGGGGCCACATGTCCCTCAGTCCCTCGCAACGGAGTTCGGCATCGTCGCCAATATCCCCAGCTTCACCACCTGCGTCGCCGCGAGGAAGATGAGCACAGACGAGGGGCCGAGGCTGTTCCATAGTAGCCCGCCCAGGAGGGGCGAGGCGACGCTGACTAGGCTCCTGAAGAGGCCTATGACGCCGAACCAGCTGCCGAGGAGCTCCTTGGGGACGAGCTCAACGCTTATGGAGCCCCCCGTGACGCCGGAGAGCATGAAGAAGCCCGTCAGGAGGCCGGCAGCTACGAGGGTCACCTCGTTCGGGGCCACGACCAGGAGGAGGAGCCCGGCGCTGTAGAGCGGCGTCATCAACCCTATCAGCCTCTTCCTGCCGAACCTGTCCGCGACGAGGCCGACGGGTATCGCCAGGAGCACTATGACGAGCCAGTAGCCCGTGTCCATCAGCCCCAAGGTGAACTGGCCAGCCCCCTTCACCTGCCTCGCGTAGAGCGGCACGTAAATCGCCATGTAGTTCGGGAACATCGTCAGCATCACGTAGACGAGCCAGCGCCTCACCTTCACCCCCTCGCCGAAGACCCGCCTCAAGCCGACGCCGAGGCCGACCCGCTCTGCGCCGCCGGCCCGCCGCGGGTCCCTGAAGAACCTCAGTATGATCAGGAACGCCACGACGAGCCCCGCGACCTCAAACCAGTAGAGGGGCCTAATCCCCTCGGCTGTGAGCCCCCCGAACCCAGTGATCAGATAGGCTGCGACAACAGGCGCGAAGAGCCTCGGCAGCGAGGCGACGGTGTCGCAGAGCTGCATACCGGTAACCCTCTCGGCGCTCGCGAGGCTGCTCCCGCAGATCATGGGGCAGACATTCATCGTCGTCTCGAAGGCGACTGTGGTCAGCATCAGCGCCACCGCCGTGACCTGCCAGCCTGTCGCAGACCCGAACACCGCGTACCCGCACGCCATGAGGAGGAGGGCGGAGAGGAGAACCCTCCTGATGCCGTACCTGTCCGCGAGCCAGCCCACCGGCAGCGTGACTAGGGCGAATGCCAAGCCGCCTGCGCTCGCGACGTACCCCAGCTCCATCGCCGTGGCCCCCAACGCGGTGATGTAGATGGACTGGTACTGCTGGGTCAATCCGAGGGAGAAGTTCTGGACCACGTTCTTCGCCATGTTCACCTTGAAGGCGTTCTGCTGCTTCCCGACGAAGCCTAGGCCCTTCTTAAATAAGCCTGGAGCCATGACAGAAAGGTCGACGGAGATGTTATAAAGATGCAGTGTCGGCGGCGAAACCATTTAACCGGCGGAAGCGGAGCCTCTGACATGAGTATCAAAGACGACGAGGTCCGCCGCATCATCCTCCAGGCACTCTACCCGGGGACGAAGAGGATGGAGCCGCCCGATCCGATCAGCGTGCACGACCTGAGCGAAGCCATCGGCGTCGACATCCACCGGCTGGAGGCGAACCTCACATACCTCAAAGGAAAGGACCTCGTCGCCGTTGACGACGGAGGCGTCTCACTGACCGAGAAGGCGATATGGGCGATTCGCCAAAACGAGAGGAGCTACTGCCCCTACCTTTGAGCGACGCAACCAGCAACGGTTAAAGCCCCACACGCCTCCATGAAAGCCATGTT
>CAZVMI010000143.1:0-3403 GCA_964628365.1 uncultured Candidatus Bathyarchaeia archaeon
CCCCCTTCGAGGCCTCCCTTTTCTCCTCAGCCTCTTTACGCCACTCGGTGACGGCTGTCTCGATCGTTTTATAGGTAGTCTCAATGTTTTGTGCGGTATACCATGACTCCGAGACAGTCTCCTGCGCGGTGCCTCCCCCGCCCCCGCCACCGCGGCCTTGACCCATAAGCATCACGCATAAAAGAAGGGGTAAAATGATCCAGAGGATATCGAAACCCCCGGTCGCATCCTGATTGACCAACGTTTCTATGAACATGCTGAATATAATCAGCATTCCACTGTCTTTAAGTTTAGTGTTTGAGCCGGAGACTCATGCGATTTGAGAGCTTATGCATCCTTAATCAGGAAATAGATTGTGGCATCCATACCATGCTCACATGTCTTGAGTATTTAGGGTAAGAAAATTTTGAGATAATAAGAGGGTTAGTTGAAGGGGCTGGTGAAGGACTCCGTGATGTTGATCCGCCTCTTCGCCATCTCCTTGAAGAAGATGGCCGAGAGCTTCTCATCGTAGCCGATCTTCACCGGGTGGATGACGCCGGGCATGTCCATCTGACCCTTCGCGATCATCTTGGCGACAATGCTGCACGGGAACGCGGTCGTCCTCGCCATTGCAGTTAGCTTCTCCTTCTGGTCGCCGAAGTCCATGAACTCGTAGGTCCAAGCCGCCGATTTCCCGCCCTTCTTCCCCGAGACGATGACGCGCTGGCAGATAGCATCCCCCTCACCGGGCTCGTACTGGAGCCACCTCTCGCCGAGGGCGTACCAGAGCTCGATGGGGGAGACGTCGACTCCCCTCACCTTCACCGGCTCAGCATCGAGGAAGTGCAGGTCCCTCAGCTTCCTCCACATCTCGCAGTGACCCGGCCACCTGATGGTCTGGGCGTATGCATCCTTTACCCCCTTGAGGCCGAGATGCTCGACGACGTCGACGAGGCTGCCGTTCGTGTAAGCCTCAAGCTTGCCGAGGGGCTCCGGGAAGACTATCTCCGTTGGGTCGCTCAGGATCGGGATGTCGACCAACTTGCCCCCCTTCAGGCACCTGCAGACGCCTAGGTTGCTGTTCACTGCGAAGGGCCAGTACCAGCTGATCTTGTAGTTGATCGGGTTGTAGTAGCCGGGGGTCCCCTTCTGGGGGAAGCCTCCGCAGCCGACGTAGAAGCCCTCCACCTCGTCGAGCTTCCTGGCGCCGACCCCGCACAGCACCCTGTCGGTGCCCACGTCGAGCCCTATGTGGGGGACGACGGTGACGCCGGCCTTCTTCGCCGCCTCATGCTGGCTAAATACTGTGCCGAAGTTCGCCGCGATGTCAGCCCAGTCGACGCCTGCCTCTATGGTGGCGGCTATCGCCCCGTCGCAGAACTGGCGTGGCAGACCGCCTGCGACGACGTCGAAGCCCCTGATCAGCTTCACCGTCGCCTTCCTGTCGGTGACGTCGATCTTCTCGACCCTCTTCACCTTGTCGCTGCCGACCCTGGCGACGACCGCCTTAGCGCCTTCGAGGCTGGCGTCGGCGGCGACGACCTCGTCGACCTCCTTCTGGGCGGTGAGGTCCTTGAGGAGGCCGTAGCCCATCTTGCCGACCCCTAGAACAAGTACCTTCATTTTACTCTCAGGCAGATACTGGTCGGCTTAGGATAAAACAGTGGCGACCGAGCGGCTATAGGCGCCTCTGCTTGACGGGGCCGGTCTCCCAGCTGGCGGCGTCCATCTCCTCGACGAAGGAGACGAGGAGCTCGACCAGAGCCTCATGCATCTTCTTCCCCTTCGCAGCGGTCGCCTTCGTCGGGTCACCCGTCACACCGTACGGGGTAAGTTCCTCGAATAGCCATTTCACCTCGACGTGCTCCGGTAGGTCTGGTACGACCCCCCTCGCCTCTTCCATGTCGACGAGCTCAGGGGCGACGAACCTCATCATCGAGGTCTCCCCCTCGCCGGCGTGGCCGAGACCGCCCCAGACCTCGAAGGTGCCCTCAGGCAGGAGCTTCCCCGCAGTCGCCCACCAGGCCTCGAGGACCGCTATCTTGAACTCCGGGTGCTCGACCCTGTACTCACGCGTCGCCGCCTCAATCGCCGCGATGTTCCCGTCATGGCCGTTGATTATTAGGAGCCTTCTGAGCCCGTGTCTGTCGAGGGAGGCGAAGACCTCCTTGAGGAGACCTATCAGCGTCCCGTTCGACAGGGTTATCGCTATCGGGAAGGACGCGTAGTGTCTGCTCATGCCGAAGGGCATCGTCGGGAGCAGGAGCATCCCCTTCACCCGTTCAGACACCGCCCTGGCGAGGCTCTCGGCGACGAGGCTGTCCGTCCCGTGGGGGAGGTGGTCACCGTGGTACTCAGTCGAGCCGACGGGCAGGACCGCCTTATCGTAGGCGCCCGCCCTGAACCTCTTCCCGTTGAGTCTGAGGAGGCTGTTGTCGGTCAAACTCCATCAATAACCTAGCGGGGTGGAGGGGATATAAGAGCGAACCGTCTGACGGGCACCCTTCACCTGTACTGGAGGCTGAGGCGCCGCTCCTTCTCGGAGTAGCCCTTGATCTCGGAGCCGTCGGGCATCCTCATCCCCATCTGCCTCGCCGCCTCCGCGTAGCTTGTCGAGAGTTTGTACTCCGCCGCCATGGAGAACCTTGTCGGTATGTTGCTCGTCCCCTTCTGCTCCAGCCCCTCGGCTAGGCGCCCGATCTTGCTCTTTGGGACGGAGAAGATCATCTCGTCGTCCTGCGCACCCGCATAGCCCCTGTCGCCTCGGCATGGGACCGAGACCCAGCACTCGTCCCTTAGGAGGCTCGGGGCGACGGCGTAGACGCAGGCTGAGTGGCCGCCCAGAACCGAGGGAACATCCTTGCCGTCCTCGTAGGCTATGCCGAGGAGGAGCCTCAGGAGCTGGGCCGAGTTGCAGTAGATCACGGCGACGTCCGGCTTGAAGTTCGCCGTCCTCAGCGGGGCGCTGACGATACCAACGTACTTACCAGTCGGCAGCTTGGGGAACTCCTTCGCCCAGTTCGCCCCAGCCTCCGGGGAGGCGACGCCGTCTGGGTACCTCGTCCTCCCGCTGAGGAACTGCTCAGGCGGCTCCGCGAGGCCGAACCCGATAACGGGCTCAGGGCACCACATGTCCCCGAAGAGCTGGGCGACGGTCGCGCCGAACCTCCTGGAGAGGCCGAAGCACTGGCACGTCGAGATGCATGCACCAAAGTCTCTGACTGGCATCTGGGCGCCCTCTGGAACAGGCTCACCCTTCTCAAGCATCTTGACGGCGAGGGGGTACGTCGAGGGCCTGATCTGCTCCTCGATCCTCCTTCCGTAGTCGTTGAACTCGTTCAAGAAGCATCCACCTGAGTAGGATCGGCTCTAGGGACCGATTAAGGCTTGCCGGCTGAGGCTACTTGGGGAAAAGTTCTAT
>CAZVMI010000144.1:0-3399 GCA_964628365.1 uncultured Candidatus Bathyarchaeia archaeon
GACGCATCCCCACCCTCCCTCGGCTGCCCCAAGAGACGCCTCCTCACAGTCTCCTGAAACGAGGCATCACCCATCGACAAGTCCATCTCATCGATCTCCTCCGCCTTGAACCCAGCCACCAGCAGCAGCTGCCTCCTGAAGGAGTCCCTCAGCCTCTCCTCACTATCAGACTCACCCCTCAAGGTCTGCAGATACTCCTGACACTTCCGATAAGCCCCCCTCATATCCTCCACAACCTCATCAGGAAGCCTACCCTTATTCGTCGTGTACCTCGCCTCGATGTCTCCGTTGTGGCCCATGAAGAACTGGCGGTACGCGTGGCTGATCTTCCCATGGTTCTCAGCCACCATCAGCTGCGTATCGAAGTAGGCGCGGAGCACGTATGGCCGCCAGTCGAAGCGCGGCCTCATCGCGTCCCGAATCTCCTTCGTAAGCGTCTTCGTCGTGATGTGACTGACGCTCCGCTTCTCTTCGTCGGCGTAGCCGGTCGCCCCGTATCCCGCCTTGAACGTGATGATGGGCGAGCCCTTCGCGAGCTTCTCCCCCGCGGCGAGCCGTTTCTCCAGGTAGGCTTTAAGGTAGCCGCAGCCCTCCTCGCTGAGGAACGAGAAGTACCTGTGCCGGGCCTTACTAAGCCCGGCCCTGACTACCACCATCGTAGGCACCTTGGTGAAGGAGACCTCGCTGCCCTTGACCTCCAACTCGGGGAGGTCACCGATCTTGAGTCCATCGGATCCGTTCACGTCGCCGAGGACCTGTGGGCGTAGCCCGCTCTGGGACATGAGGGCGATGCTCGTCTTTCCCCGGCTGTCGGCGTAGCTGAGGACCTGCTTCAACTCGTCACTTGTTGGCACCCTCTCGTTCTCTATTGTAGGCTGCTCGTTGCGGTTCCCGATGTTGATCCTCTGCCTGATTTCAACGCCATTGAAGCTGAGCCATGTTCTGACGGCCTTGATGTAGTTCTCTATGTAGCCTGGGGCCTTGCCCTCTCTGCTGAGCTCCGTCGTGAAGTCGAGTAGTACGTCCTCGACCTTCTTCTTGTCCTTGCTCGCGGCTTCCACTAGACTGCTGGGTGTGTAGTTGAACCTCGTGAGGAATCTGTATAGCACTCGGACACGTTCCCGCGCGGTGTTCTCGCTTCTCCGTGCTAGGTTGTCATAGAATCGGCCGAGATCCGGGTACTCTTCGAGCAGATGCTTCCAGTTTGACTCCCTCAAGGGACCTCAAACAGGGATCAGCGCGTCAATATAAATACTTTTAGAATGAAATTTTAGGTGGACTGGGGGGGATTTGAACCCCCGACTTCCGCCATGCCAAGGCGGCGATCGTACCACTGATCTACCAGCCCAACGCCTACAACAACTCAGGCACCCATCGTAAAAACCTTACCCCGGGGCACGGCATATAAGGGAGAACGCCGGAGTGGACAGCCGTGAAGCTGACTGAGACCTTCCTCGCGAGGGGGCACAGGAACATCCTCGCCCTCCACGAGACGACCGTGATGACCACCAGGGAAGCCCACCTCTCCAGGAGGGGGGATTGCGTGGCCGCCGTCTCAGCCGAGAAGGGTCTATCAGACCTAAGCCCCGAGATCAAGGAGGCGGCGAGGCGCCCCGAAGCCCTGATAACCCTAACTCTCAGCGCCGATGGGGAGATCTTCGAGGCGAAGGGGATGGGCCACCCGTCGCTGACCTACGCCGACCAGAACGACATGGTCGCCAGGAAGAGCGGCTACGTCTGCGACAGGACCCTCATGGTCCACTCCGACAGGGCGGCCTGTGACATGCCGAGGAGGATCGTCGACAAGTTGAGGGATCCAAACACAATTTTACATGTCACTGTGACCGTCGAGGCTCCAGACGGGTCCACCTAAACCTCGATCATGAGATTATTCGTCCTTAACCCCTGAAATAGGACGTTAAAAATAATAATTTGTGACACACTAACGTTGTTAACCCGCTGATTTTAAAGATATTTTAACACGTTGTGACACCTAGAGGTCACATGAGCCGGTAAGAGTTAAATACTCATCTCTTTTTATTATTTATTGGTTGAGATGAGCGACGAGAAGGGGATGGTGAGGGCCCCCGGAAGGGTAACGCAGGAGCAGCTCAGGTTCCTTGAGGGGCTCGTCGAGCAGGGGCGCTTCGGCTCGATAAGCGAGGCCGTCAGGGCGTCCATCGACAACTTCAACAAGCCAGGCGCACAGGCGCACGGCACCTACCTGATAGGCGAGGCCCTCGTGGGGAAGGGGAACGAGGTCGCCCACGTCGACCTGCTGATGGGCGACAAGCTCGGACCCGTAGGCGCCTCATTCGCCCAGGCCCTCAGCAACCTCTCCATGGGCCACACCCCCCTCCTCGCCGTAATAAGGCCGAACCTCCCGCCGAAGCCTCACACTGTCATCGTCCCCAAGGTGACGGTCAAGGATATGTCTGACGCGGGCAAAATCTTCGGCCCGGCCCAGTCCGCCGTCGCGAAGGCCGTCGCAGACGCCGTCGAGGAGGGCATCATACCCAAGGAGGTCCTCGACGACTGGGTAATCATCGCAAGCGTCTTCATCCACCCGAAGGCCGAGGACGAACGGAAGATCTACCAGTACAACTACAGCGCGACGAAGCTCTCCATCAGGAGGGCCATGTCAAACTACCCGCCTTGGGACAAGATTCTGTACGAGAAGGACAGGGCAAGGCACCCGCTGATGGGATTCAGGCCGCCCAGGCTCTGGAGGCCGCCATACCTGCAGATCGCCCTCGACCTCCCCAGCATAGAGGCTGTTAAAGAGGTCGTCGCTCAGATACCGAGGAACGACAACGTGATCCTCGAGGCCGGGACGCCCCTCATCAAGAAGATGGGCATCAACGTCATCAGCGCCATGCGCGAGTTCGCCAAGGACAGCTTCATCATCGCAGACCTCAAGACCATGGACGTAGGCAAGGTCGAGGTCGACATGGCGTTCGACGAGACCGCCGACGCCGTCTGCTGCGCCGGCGCCGCCTCCGCGGCGACGATAAACGACTTCGCATACGAGGCGAGGAGGCTGGGAATCTACTCGTTCCTCGACATGATGGAGGTCGAGAACCCGCTGGAGAAGCTGAGGTCGCTGAAGGAGCTGCCGGACGGCGTCATCCTGCACAGGGCGATCGACACCGAGAGGACGGCGGAGCCGAGGTGGGACTGGATACCCGAGATAAAGGAGGCGTTCAAGGAGAGGAAGCTCCTCATCGCGGTGGCCGGAGGCATCGACCCGCGCACGGCCCCGAAGGCCCTCGAGAGCGGCGCGGACGTACTCATCGTCGGCAGGTACATCACACAGTCTCGGGACGTGGAGAGGGCGGTCAAGGACTTCCTCCCATACTTCCCGGGCGACATCGACCTCATGAGGGTCCACGTCGAGTA
>CAZVMI010000145.1:0-3396 GCA_964628365.1 uncultured Candidatus Bathyarchaeia archaeon
GGGAAGGGGGGATATGGGGTTACCGGCGAGTCGGTGCCAGCCGCGACCATGACCCCCTCGTCGATCCACGCCCTGTGGGGCTTGAGCCACTCGCTCCGCTTGGGACCGACGTTCTCGTAGTAGCTGTCCCCGAGGTAGTAGAGGAAGCTCGGCTGGCTCGCGACCTGCACGCCCAGCTGCCTGCATGTCTCAAAGTTCTCGTCGCTGGGCTGGTAGGCGTGGATGAGGTAGAAGCGCCTTCCCTTGATGGGCTTGACCTTATCAGTCTTCTTGAAGGCTTCGAGGACGATGTCCATAGCCCTGCCTCCTGCGCAGTGGATGCCGACGAGCATCCCGCGCCTGTTGGCGGCGTCGACGAGTTTCTGAAGCTTCTCGACCGGGACGGTCAAAAGTCCATAGGTCTTAGGGTCTCCTTCGTAGGGCTCCCTGAGTAGAGCGGTCTTCCCACCTATACCCCCATCTATGAGCAACTTGAGCCCCTGGAATCTGATCATGTCATTGCCGTAGCC
The DNA here is from genome assembly GCA_964628365.1 of uncultured Candidatus Bathyarchaeia archaeon. GTDB lineage: Archaea > Thermoproteota > Bathyarchaeia > TCS64 > TCS64 > UBA8941. The sequence goes on from CAZVMI010000145.1 coordinate 510, forward strand.
CGTTATCATCGGGAACCTGTTAATCCTCTCAAGGCTCTTCTCGGTCGGCTCGTCCTCGTTGATGGCCTTGAGCATCGTGTTGACTCGGACCTCTAGGAGCCCCCTCTCCAGCGCCAGCTGGTAGGCTACCATCTCGTCCTCCGTGATGCCAGCCTCGATGACGCTGGTTATGCCCACCGCCTTGAAGGCGTCGGAGGCGGCCTTGATCTCCGTAACCTTCTTCTCTATGTCGTCCGGGGGTATGTGGCTCCTGACAAGGGTCATGGCCGGCGACTCCTCGAGCATTCCAGTCGGCTCCCCCTTCTCGTCCTTCACTATCCTGCCGCCGACGGGTTGAGGGGTGTCCTTGGTTATCCCGGCGACTTCCAGTGCCTTACTGTTGACCACGGCGAGGTGGCCGCAGGTCCTGGTGAGGATGACGGGATTCTTCGGGGCAGCCTGATCGAAGTCGTACCTCGTCGGGTTCCTGTGCTCTGCGAGCTTAGCCTGATCCCAGCCCCTGCCGATGATCCACTCACCATGCTTAGCCTTATCGGCCTTCTCCTTCACGACGGCGGCGATGTCTGCTATCGACCTCATAGGCGGTGTGCGGCAGTTGATGATGGTCAGGGTATTCCCCGTCGAGATCATGTGGAGATGGCTGTCATAGAGGCCGGGGAGGACCATCTTGCCTTTAAGGTCGATGACCTCGGTCTTCGAGCCCTTAAGCCCCTTAATCTCTTCGGTGGAGCCTACGGCGAGTACCCGGCCGTCCTTGACGGCGACCGCCTCGGCTATGCCGAAGCTGGCGTCGACCTTAACGATCTTGCCGTTGATGAGGATTAGATCAGCCGCGCAAGTTTGATTGACTGACATAATCGGTCGTATAGAGAGCGGTTCAGAGCCAATATAATGTTTACAGCCTAGCCGAGGGAGATGGTCAGCTCCTGTACGAGGAGCTCTGGGACCATTCCCCGTCCCTCCTTGGATAACCTGACGAAGCCGATCCTCTCAAGGAACTTGACGTCGTTGTAGACGTTCTTCACGTCCCTCCCGAGGATGCCGGCAAGCTCGTTTATCGATGACGCCCTGCTCACAGCCAGCCTGTCCAAGAGTTCTATACGCGGTGGGGTGAGCCCCCTAAGCTCCTCACCGCCATGGGGTATCTCCTCCTCGGTGTAGTAGTCGTAGTCCTCTCCCTCGCTGTAGGCTCTCAGGGCGTGGATCATGCCGCTCCACTCGACGTAGTCATTGAACCGCTCCCTGTCCATCCGGCCATGGACGAACTCCTCGTGGAGCTCCTGGAACCTGTCACCGTACTTTCCCTCGAGCTCGGCTACCCTCTCTGTGATCTCGTTCATGGGGACGCGCCTAACCCGACTCAGCCTCATCTTGATCATTGGTGTTGAGACCAATAAACGCTTATAACTTGTTCCCCGGCTCTTCCGGGGTAGAGAAGAGATGAACTATAAGGTCAACAGGGTCGATGACCTCGTCTGGGAGATCCCAAGGGAGGTGAACCCGAACATGAGGGTTCCAGCCAGGATCTACGCCGACGAGGCGCTCCTCACCGCGATGAGGGGCGACGAGACGCTGAACCAGAGCGTCAACCTCACCCAGCTCCCAGGCATACTGAAGTACGGCATCACGCTGCCAGACGGCCACCAGGGCTACGGCTTTCCCATCGGCGGCGTAGCGGCCTTCGACGCAGAGGAGGGGATCATAACCCCGGGCGGCGTAGGATACGACATCAACTGCGGTGTCCTACTGATGCGCTCGGAACTCAAGTACTCCGAGGTAAGGCCGAAGGCGGAGGAACTCATCGACAGGATCTTCAACCTCGTCCCATGCGGTGTAGGAGTCGGTAGTAAGGTCAGACTCAGTAATCAGGAACTCGACGACGCTGTCTTAGGCGGTGTGAGTTGGGCGATAGAGAGGGGCTATGGCTGGGAAGCTGACTCAAAGCACATGGAGGAGAGTGGCTGCATGAAGGACGCAAATCCAGACAAGGTCTCGGGCAAGGCTAAGGGGAGAGGAGCAAGCCAGCTCGGTACTCTAGGCGCCGGGAACCACTTCCTCGAGGTCGCAAGGGTTCAGGAGGTTTACGATCAGGAGGCGGCGAAGGTCTACGGCATCACGGAGCTGGATCAGATCGTCTGCTGGATCCACACTGGCAGCCGTGGCTACGGTCACCAGATAGCCACAGACTACATCAGAGTGATGGAGCAGGCGTCGAGCAAGTACAAGATAAGGCTCCCGGACAGGGAGCTCGCCTGCGCCCCACTCAAGAGCAGGGAGGCGGACGACTACTACGAGGCGATGGCGTGCGCCGTCAACTGGGCGTTCATCAACCGCCACATCGTCCTCCATCAGGTGAGGAAGGCGTTCGAGCAGACCTTCAAACGGAAGGCCGAGGACATGGGCCTAGAACTCGTCTACAGCATGACACACAACACCGCGAAGAGGGAGGAGCACCTCATGGACGGCAGGAGAGTGAAGACCGTCGTCCACAGGAAGGGGGCCTCGCGGGCCTTCGGCCCTGGCAGAGAAGACCTACCTGACGACTACAAGCAGACCGGGCAGCCCGTCCTCCTCGTCGGAACCATGGGGACGGCGAGCTACCTCCTCAAGGGGACCGAGAAGGGGGAGGAGATAAGCTTCGCCAGCACGGCACACGGGGCGGGCAGGGTCATGTCACGTGCAGGGGCTAGGAGACGCTCAACGGCGAACGAGATCGTCTCCGAACTGAAGCGGAAGGGGATCGTCATCCGTGCAGCCAGCGGCAGGGTAGTAGAGGAGGAGAGCCCTGACAGCTACAAGGACATCCACAAGGTCGCCGACGTGAGCCACAGGCTCGGCATCGGCCGGAAGGTGATGATGTCCATCCCGATCGCGGTGGCGAAGGGCT
>CAZVMI010000146.1:0-3395 GCA_964628365.1 uncultured Candidatus Bathyarchaeia archaeon
TTCACAACTATCCGATCCCGCGGGAGAAATCGAAACCTATGCACGGCTCTCATAAACATTGAGCTTGCCCAGTGGTTGCTGGGCTTCCTACAAGGGGACTTCTAATAGCCTCTTTTTCAGCTATTAGACGGTACCCCCTACTTTTTGCACGGGGCGTTATAACAATTGGCTTATTATACGGCGAAAAAAATCCATCTTATGTCTCGTGAGGTTTCCTCGTGCTTATGGTTAAGTTAATCCGTTGTTCCGTTCGGCTTGGATGTTTTATTTTACTAATATAACGATGCATGGGGTAAGATTGTGACTAACATGATTACGTATGATTTCAGTTTTCATATACTCCAGCCTCGATCCAGCTCGTCGAGCATGAGCACTCGTCCCTTCTCCTCAACCTTTTCATAGAGTCTCCTGTCCGCAGTCACAAGGTTTGTAGCAGTGAATTCGGCGAGGGCTAGGTAACTGGAATCGTAGACCGATATGGCGTGCCGCCGAGCCCCTTCGGCGATAGATGCCATCAGCTCCGTCGAAGGGGACACGAGGTCGAGGTCGATCATGAACAGTGCCTCCACGTCCTCCCTGAGGTCTTCGTCCGCGACGTCCGGGTGGTAGGCCAACGCGTTCGCCACCTCGTAGACGATCAGGTCCGGTGCCATGAGGGTTAGGCTCCCCTCTATGTGCCTGTTCCTGAGCCTGACCGCCTTGTCAGAGTCCTCCTCCGGGATGAACCACTTCGCGACGACCGAGGCGTCTACGACGAGGGTCTTCGGAGCTCTCTCCATCTCCTGATGACCTCCACGGTGGACCAGTCCTCCCGCCCGGAGAGCCTCGACCTGTTCCGGTCCATGACCTCGGCCGCGTTCCTCAGCCTGTCGATGTCCTTGACTCTCTGGAGACCGCGCTCCTGGACCCAGAGCCTGAAGGCCTGCGAGGCTGCGTCACCCACCTTAATGCCAGCCTTCGCGGCCTCGCCTTTGAGGTTCCTGAACGCGTCATCGTCGATGTCCTTAATCACGATAGTTGACCCCATTAGCACCCAATTGATGGCTCACTGTAATAAGTATAAAAAGTTATACTTGTAATACATAGAAAATTGTTTTGATGACGTGTATACGATGTCCTGTGAGCGAATGTCAGAATAAAGTTTGAGCTGAGGATAAGGTAATGCCCAGGGTCGGTCTCAAATAATGGCTCAAATCTGGCTCCCTCTGCAATCTGAGCGTCTCAGCTGAGCGGCGTCGGCGCCGTCGCCGTAGCTGAGGATCAATCCACCTTCAGAAGCCTGAGCGCGTTTAGCATGACGAGGAGCGCGTTGCCCTCGTGGATGACGCTGGCGGCGAGCGGCGAGATCACTCCGAGCACCGAGAGGGTTATCCCGGCGGCGTTGACGATCAGGGCGAAGGCGATGTTGAGCTTCACCACCCTCATCGTCGCCCTCCCTATGCGGAGGAGCTTCGGCACCCTGTCAAGGTTGTTCGTCGCGAGTGTGATCCCCGCCGTCTCTATGGCGATATCCGTGCCCGTGAGCCCCATGGCGACGCCGACGTCCGCGGTGGCGAGGGCCGGCGCGTCATTGATGCCGTCGCCGATCATCAGGACCACGCCCCCTTCCCTTTTCAGGCGCTTGATATGCTCAACCTTCTCGGCCGGCAGGAGGTCCGCCACCACCTCGTCGAAGCCCGCCTGCCTTCCGATGGCCTCCGCGGCCACCCTCCTGTCACCGGTCAGCATCACTGTCCTCTTGGCACCGCTCAGCTTCGCCTCGGCGAGGATCTCCCTCGCGTTGTCCCGGATCCTGTCGGAGACGAGGAGGGCTCCGACGACCTCGTCGTTCCTCGCGACGAAGACGACGGACTGGGCCTCCTCCTCGCGGTCGAGGAAGGCCGACGCCTCCTCGTTCATGCGGACGTTGTTCGCCCTGAGGAGCTTCTCGTTCCCCACCGTCAGGCGGGTGTTGCCGTGTGAGACGCAGATTCCGAGCCCCGGGTAAACCTCGAACTCGGAGCACTCCTCGGGCTCGACACCTATCTTTTCAGCCTTCTGGAGCACAGCTCGGGCGACGGGGTGCTCGGAGTGCCTCTCGGCGCCCGCTGCAAGCCTGAGGGCCTCCTCGTTGCTCGTGCCTCCGAAGCCCCTCACCTCCACGACCTCTGGGCGGCCAACTGTGAGGGTGCCCGTCTTGTCCATGACTATGGTGTCGACGCCGCTCAGCCTCTGGAGGCTACCGCCGTCGCGGATGAGGATCCCCTTCCTCGCGGAGTTGCCTATGCTTGCGGCGACCGCCATCGGCGTTGCGAGGGTCAGGGCGCATGGGCAGGCGATTATGAAGACTGATGCCATCCTGATCGGTTCGCCGGTCCAGAGGTAGACGCCGAGGCCTATGGCGAGTATCAGCGGGATGTAGTAGCCCGCGAACCTGTCCGCGAGCCTCACTATCGGCGCCTGGTTTTCCTCCGCCTCCCTGACCATCGTTATTATCCTGCCGTACGTGCTCTCCTCGCCGACCGCCTTGGTCTCGACCTCGAGGGCTCCGAGCTCGACGATGGAGCCGCTCAGGACCTCACCCCCCTCGGCCCTCTCGACGGGCATGGGCTCCCCCGTCACGGACGCCTGGTTCACGGTCGCCCTGCCCCTCAGGACGACGCCGTCGACTGGGACCATGCCGCCCGGCTTGACGACGACGGTCTCCCCGACCTTCACCTCCGACACGGGCACCTCCACCTCCTTGCCTTCCATGACGACATAGGCGGTCTTCGGGAAGGCCTCGACGAGCTTCTCTATTGCGCTGGACGCCTTATCTGCGACGATCCCCTCGAGCACCTCGCCACCGCCGAGCATCAGGACGACGACGCAGGCGGCGAGGTACTCGCCGAGCCATATGGATGCGACTATGGCGACCGTTGCGAGGAGGTCGATGCTGAAGACACCGTTGAGGAGTGCCCTTGCGGCGCTGTGACCTATGAACAGGACTCCGAGGACGGCGCCTATGAGTGCCAGGTTGACGTAGATCGACGGGGGGAGGAGCGAGAAGGTCTGGGAGACCCAGCTGACTGAGGCCAGCGCGACGGTGGCTACGAGCAGGAGTACTTTCCTTCTGTCGGTCAATCTTCCACCGTCAGAGGTACTTCGCCAGGGCTTCCTTCAGCTCCATGAGCTGAGGCTCGATCTCGCCCGCCTTCACGGCGTCGGTTAGGCAGGACTCTAGGTGGTCTTCGAGGATTATGGCGCCGACCTTGTTGAGGGCGGCCCTCACCGCCGCGATCTGGAGGAGGAGGTCGGGGCAGCTCCGGTCCTCGTCGATCATCTTTATGATTCCCCTGATGTGTCCCTCGGCCCTCGTCAGCCTGTTCCTGATCTCCTTCCTGCGCCTGTGTACCTGAACCATCTCGATCCTATCC
>CAZVMI010000147.1:0-1295 GCA_964628365.1 uncultured Candidatus Bathyarchaeia archaeon
GAGCCCATGATGGAGCTCGTCAAGAGGCACGACATAAAGTACGTCCGCCTCATCATCATCGACCTCAACGGGATGCCCCGGGCGATGCTCATCCCGGAGTACGAGCTGGAGACCGCCCTGCGGGTGGGCATCGGCTTCGACGGCTCCTCCATGGGGCTGGTGAACATCGAGAACAGCGACCTCACCGCCCACCCGGACCCAGGCACGTTCCTCGCCCCGATGTGGGAGACGCCGGGGGTCGCCCTGATGTTCTGCTACGTCTCAAATCCCGACGGCACTCCCTTCATGGGCGACCCGAGGGGCCGCCTCAAGGCGACCATCGACGAACTCGAGAGGCAGGGCCTGGGATACAACACAGGCCCCGAGCTCGAGTACTTCTACGTCACACGCCAGAACGGGGAAATAGAGCCATACGGCTCGGGCGGCTACTTCTACCTCCCGCCGATGGACCCGACCGAGGAGATGAAGCTGGAGACAATGATCAACCTCGAGGCGGCGGGGTTCCAGCTCGACAAGATCCACCACGAGGTCGCGAGCGGCCAGCAGGAGATCAACTTCCGCTACACGGACGCGCTGAAGACGGCCGACAACGCCGTCCTCTTCAAGCTCGTGGTGAAGACGATAGCCGAGAAGCATGGAGCCGTCGCAACCTTCATGCCGAAGCCCTTCTGGGGTGTGAACGGCTCAGGCTGCCACGTCCACCAGAGCCTCGTCGACCTCAAGACGGGGAGGAACCTCTTCGGCGACGCCGATACGGAGACCGGCCTCTCCCAGAAGGCCATCCACTATGTCGGCGGCATCCTGAGGCACGCCAGCGCCATGAGCATGGTCGTCGCCCCGCTCGTCAACAGCTACAAGAGGCTGGTGCCCCACTTCGAGGCGCCGGTCTACATAGGTTGGGGCTACGGTAACCGCTCAGCCCTGGTCAGGATACCCCTCTACCCTGGGGACAAGACGGTGGTCACCCGGATCGAGTACAGGCACCCGGACCCCTCCTCGAACACCTACCTCATCTCGATGGCGATGCTCAAGGCGGGCCTCGACGGCGTCAAACACAAGGTCGAGCCGCCCGAGCCCTTCGACGAGAACCTCTACCGCCAGAAGGCGAAGGACATGGAGATGCTCCCGGAGAACCTCGGAGAGGCCGTCGACGTCTTCGAGAAGGACCCAGTCGTCTCTGGCGCCCTCGGAGACTACATCGCTGGGAGGCTCGTCCGGGCGAAGAGGGCGGAGTACGACGAGTACCTGAAGTACGTGGGTACGGACTGGGCGACCAGCAGGCCGAAGATCACGCC
>CAZVMI010000147.1:1395-3340 GCA_964628365.1 uncultured Candidatus Bathyarchaeia archaeon
CTCCAAACAATAGGATGGTTCCAATGGAAGCTAACCGTAAGCCCGTCGAGGTGACAGACGCCACCTTCAACGAGTTCGTCGCGGAGAACAGTATGGCCGTCCTAGACTGTTGGGCAGCCTGGTGCGGCCCGTGCAGGATGCTAAGCCCCATCATAGAGCAGCTTGCCGGTGAGAGGCAGGACGTGGTCTTCGGCAAGCTCGACGTCGACAGGAACAGTAAAGTGGCGATGAGGTTCGGGATAATGAGCATCCCCACCCTCCTCTACTTCAAGGACGGGAAGCTCGTCGACAGGACTCTCGGCGCCCTCCCGAGGAAGATGATCGAGGAGCGCCTCGCCAGGCTCGTGGCCCTCTGAGAGATGGGGGACGATCTACAGGAAACCCAATTTTGCGGATTCGCGCACCGGCCCTCAGCCCAATGCCCTCGGGCTCCTCAGCCCCGGTGGGTCTCTGGGAAGGTTTTTTATTGTGTGTCATCGTATCGGTGTGATTAAGCTGGCCGGACAATGATCGAGCTCATCGGCATCGTCATCGCCTTCGTCATCATCTTCGTCCTTCGGTTCAAGGCGGTCGACTTCGCCCTCACCATCCTCGTCGCCTCCGCCATAATAGGCGTGACCTCGGGGAAGCCGTTCACCATCTTCTGGGACGTGCTCGTGAGGACGACTTCTGACTACGCCACATGGGACCTCTGCGCCTCCGTCGCCCTGATAACGGTGCTCAGCTACGCCCTGAAGGAGACCGGGATGATGGAGAAGCTTATCCAGAGCCTCAGGAGCTTCCTCCCGAGCAGGGTACTCCTCGCCCTCATACCCGCCCTCTTCGGCATACTCTCCATGCCCGGGGGCGCCCTTATGTCCGCACCATTCAACGAGCCAGAGGCGGAGAGGCTGAGGCTGAAGCCCGAGCAGAGGACCTACATAAACGTCTGGTTCAGGCACGTCTGGTACTGGGCGTCGCCGATCTCACCGACGACGATCCTGGCCTCGAGCCTTGCGGGCGTCGCCCTCCGAGACTTCATAATATCCAACCTGCCCCTCTTCGTCGCGGCCTGGGCTATAGGATTCCTGGTCAGCTGGAGGTTCGTGAAGGAGGACCATCGCGAAGACGTGGGCGAGAAGAACTACCTCGCCGCCCTAACGGGGCTCTCGCCCATTCTGGTCGCCGTCGCCCTCACCCTCGTCGGAGTCTCCATATGGCTCTCCGTCGCCATAGGCGTGGTCATCGTCGTGGCGCTTAACAGGGTCGACGCCGGCAGGACATTTGGCTTCCTCAGGAAGGGAGTTAAGTGGGACATAGTCACCGCGGTCTTCGCAACCCTCTACTTCAGGTACATGATGGTCACCTCGGGCTCCGTCGAGAGCGTGTTCAGGGACATCATATCCAGCGGCGTCCCGATTCTCGCCCTCATGATCTTCGTCCCCATCCTAGTGGGGGCTATCTCGGGGACGCCGACGATGGGTATCGGCATTATCTTCCCCCTCCTCCTGCCGCTGGTGGTCGGTCTCGACGTTCACAGTCTCACCATCATGTTCGCCGGCCTAGTCTCAGGCTACACCATCTCGCCGATGCACCTCTGCCTCATCCTGACGAACCAGTACTATAGATCCGACCTCAACAAGGTCTACAGGTACCTAGTCCCCTCCATCGTCGCCCTCTACGCCCTCGCCGTCCTCTACCACCTCGTGACGGGCGGGCTGTAGGTAACCAATTTAACCGCCTCGGCTTAGTTAGAACTGATTCAGTTGGGAGTCAACCTCACCCCCATCGTCGTCAAGCGGGTGGTCTCCCTGGACGATCTGAGGGGAAAGAGCTTCGCCGTCGACGCCTTCGTCGTCCTACACCAGTTCTTGGCACTGATCAGGGGTAGGGACGGTTCGCTCCTCACAGACTCGGATGGGAGGGTGACGTCCCACCTCGTAGGCCTCGCCTTCAGGACCACTCG
>CAZVMI010000148.1:0-3308 GCA_964628365.1 uncultured Candidatus Bathyarchaeia archaeon
TGACGTCGCCTGGGCCGAAGAGGAGGGTCGGAGTCTCGGCGTCGTAGACGAGGTAATGCATGTCGGAGCTGTAAGGGACGCCCTCGATGCTGGGGGCTCTCCCGGCCGCGTCCCTGAAGGAGCCGGCGACCGTCTCCATGACGGGGTCTCTGACCGGGATGCTCGCCGGCTTGAACTGGTAGCCTATCCACTCGACCCTCGGCGGATGCTCCCTGAGCCATGGGTCTCTCTCTGACGCCTTCTTGATGGTTCCCTCGAGGCTTCTCCTTGCCTCTTCAATCCTCTCCCCCAAGGGGACGCCTATCCTCCCCTCGAAGAAGAGGCTCTCGGCGACGGAGCCAGGCCAGTTGCCCCCCTGCACCTTCCCGACGCTGAGGGGGTACGGGATGCTGTACCTCCTATAGAGGGGATCGTTTATCCCCCTGTTCCGTTCGGTCTCTAGGGCTCTTAGCGCGTCGTACAGGGGGATGAACTTCTCTATGGCGCTGACACCCTCCTCTCGGACACACGCGTGGGCCGACTTCCCCTGGACGGTGACCCTGAAGGCGAGGGCTCCCGCCTGGGCCGCGACGAGGTTGAGCTCGCTCGGCTCCATGATTATCGCCCCGTCCGCCCTGTAGCCCCTGAGTACGGCGGCCAGGGTGCCAACTCCCCCGTCCTCCTCGCCTATGGCGCTCTCGAGGATCAGTCTCCCATTCAGCTTGAAGCCGGCGTCCTTGATCGCCTTCGCCGCGTAAAGGGCGCAGACGAGGCCCCCCTTCATGTCGACGGCGCCCCTGCCGTAGATGAGGCCGTCCTCCACAGTCCCCTCCCACGGCGGGTGGGTCCAGTTGGATTCGTCGCCGGCCGAGACGACGTCGATGTGACCGTTCAGGATGAGGCTCCTGCCTTCTTCCCCGCCCATCGTGCCCACGACGCCGACGCCCTCCTCGCGCGGGATGCCCATGCTGAAGGAGGGGTGCCTCCTCGCCTCATCGAAGTCTATCTCCCAGGTGTCGACGCTGAACCCGATCCGCCTGAGCTCGGCCGCGACGTACCTCTGCGCCTCAGTCTCCCTCCCGCCTGTGCTCGGCACGGCGATCAGGCTGCACAGGTAGTCGACCATGCCATCGACATCTAAGGCTTCTAAAGCCCTCATCTCGGCTTCAAACAAGGCATCCACGACCCGGACGAACAGGGCTACAATGGGTCTACGCCTACAAAAGCGTTAAGAGATTTCCGTGTCCAGTATGCTCCGTTCGTGGGATGCCGATGAAGGCGGTGATGAAGATCAGGCCGGAGCCCGGCGTCGAGGTCAGGGACATCCCGGTGCCTAAAATTGAGCCCTACGAGGTCTTGATTAGAGTTAAGGCTGCGGCGATCTGCGGCAGCGACCTCGGCATCTACGACTACACGCCCGCCTACTCCAAGATGAGGCTCCCGGTGGTGCTCGGCCACGAGTTCGCCGGCGTCGTAGCTGAGGCGGGGTCCAGGGTTGAGGGGTTCAAGGCCGGCGACAGGGTCCTAGCAGAGTCTGTGAAGGCCTGCGGCAGGTGCAGCTTCTGCCGCGCGGGGATGAGCAACCTCTGCGACGATTCAACCCTCTTCGGCATCCACGTCGACGGCGGCTTCGCCGAGTACGTAGCCGTCCCCTGTAAGCTGCTCCACCGTATCACGGAGAAGATGACGTTCGAGGAGGCCGCCGTCGTCGAGCCCCTCAGCAACTCCGTCCACTTCGCCACGGAGATAGCCGAGGCGAAGCCCGGGGACTTCATCGTCGTCCAAGGATGCGGCCCCATCGGCCTCTTCTCCGCCCAGCTCTTCCGCCTCTCAGGCGCCGATGTACTCGTCACCGGTATAGGCGTCGACACGGAGAGGTTCAAGATAGCCCGAAGGCTGGGTTTCGAGACGCTGAACATAGAGGAAGAGGACCTCATCGAGAGGGTGAGGCAGATAACCAACGGCAGGGGAGCCGACATCGCTTTCGTCGCCGTCGGGGCGCCTTCAGCCCTCGTTCAGGCCGTCGAGCTCGTCAAGAAACGTGGCCAGGTAGTGGTCGTGGGAATCTTCGGGAAGGGCGTCGAGCTCCCCGTAACCGAGATCGTGAGGCGAGAGATCATCGTGAAGGGCGCATACGACGCGAGACCCGCAAACTTCCCCGAGTCCATAAGGCTCATCGAGGATGGAACCATAAACACGAAGGACATCATAACCCACAGGTTCCCTCTGGAGAAGGCTGAGGAGGCCTTCGGCGTGGCCAAGTCTAAGGCGGGCGGGAAGGTCCTCTTCATCCCGTGAGGACGAGGAAAATCTATTATCCCATCCGGAGGTAGAACCCTGCGGGGCATCACTTTGGCGAAAGGGAAGCTCAAATACGTGATACGCGAGGCGTCCGAGGACGACGTCCCCGTCGTCATGGACCTCGTCAAGCAGCTCGCAGTCTACGAGAAGCTCATAGGCAGCTACACGGCGACGGATGAGCTCTACAGGAGGTACGGCTGGGGGAAAGACGCCATCTTCAAGGTCCTTCTCGCCGAGAACGAGGGGGACGAGGGGCCGGATTACCTCGGGCTAGCCCTCTACTACTTCACCTTCTCCACGTTCGTGGGTAAGCCTACGCTGTGGCTCGAGGACATCTTCGTCCCAGAGGAGTTCCGCGGCTGGGGGATAGGCACCGCCCTCCTCAGAAGGCTCGCCCAGATAGCCCTCGAAAAGGACTGCGGCAGGATGGAGTGGACGGTCCTCGACTGGAACGAGCCGAGTAGCCAGTACTACTTCAGCCTGGGCGCCAAGGCGATGGACGAGTGGACCACCTTCAGGCTCACGCCGACCGAGATCAAGAGGCTGGCAGAGGCGTAACCAAGCATATACAGGATCTAACGATTAGCCTGCGAGAACGATCCGGTAAATTTTCGTATAATTTAGTACGAAAAAACATCCCAATTAACCAATTTTATGCCTACTTTCCTGAAAAGAGGTCGGGGAATCAGCCAGAAAAAACAGGGGGAGGGGGTCTCCTGCGCGCCTATCACTGATCTAGGTTTAAACGATGTTTAAATAGACCCTCACCAACCGATTAACAAAGGCGTCAACTTTGTCAAGGGGAAGAGAGTACGACGAGGCGATCACCATCTTCTCGCCGGAGGGCCGCATCTACCAAGTGGAGTACGCCCTGGAGCTCGTCAAGCGCGGGGCACCCGTCGCAGGCGTCGTGACAAAGGAGGGCGTCGTCCTAGCAGCCGTCGAGGTTCTGAGAAGCTCCCTGGAGGACCCAAGGTTCTCGAAGAAAATCTACGAGCTCGACGACCACGTCGCGACCGCGATCTCGG
>CAZVMI010000149.1:0-3263 GCA_964628365.1 uncultured Candidatus Bathyarchaeia archaeon
CCAGGGCCAGGTCGAGGAGCTCAAGCAGAAGGGCATACTGAGGATAGATTAGACCTGATGCCTGCGTGCCGGGCATTATCGTTTAGGCGGGCGCGCGGGATGCCTTCCCCCGGCGGTTTCCTTGAAGGGGTATATAAGTGACGACAGCGTATTATTATACATGTTCTCCCAGCGTAATACGCCCCTGATGAGAATATTGAGGATCGAAGAGACTATCAAAGACATCGAATTCGACCCGAAGTTCAGGAAGATGAAGAATAACCTGAGAAGCCTGGAGACGGCCAGCAGGAGGGGCCGTGAGATAAGTGTGGGGTCCCCCGAAGACATGGGGCGTATCATCGAGCTGAGGAGGAACAGCGTTGAGATCAGTGAAACCATCGCCACGTACAAGGTGAAGCTGGAAGGGTATACGTCGCGGCTCGACCTGTTGAAGAAGGAGAGGGTGGAACTGCAGAGACAGTTGTTTCCCTCGAGCCGAGTGATCTGATTCTTGAAGAGTTTATGCGCCAAAATTATTGCCTAGTCGCCGAGTTATGGTAGATGGGTTCTGGCACGTGAGGCGATTTCGCACTTGAACCTTCTCCGGGTGATGATCTCGTTGTGCAGCAGGGTCCTCCTGACGCTCTTGGGGAGCTTCATTATCGCTGCGTACTGATCTCCTGATCTGAGTATCTTCATCAGCTCGGGTTTATAGAAAATGACCATGTTGTTGAACGTCTTCTCCTGGAACGTCATCCCGGTCATGAGCGTGAACCTGTCGTTGCTCACGTTCGCGCGGGCCAGCAGCTTCTCCGCCAGGAACTGTTCCTGTGTCTTCTGCGCCTCCTTGAGCTCTGGGTCGCTGTTGTAACGCATCATTTTTAGGTCTTTCGTGATGATCCACCGTTCGACTCCGAGTTGCGTGGCGATCTCCGAGTTTTTGAAGCCCTGGCTGACTCCATTGAGGATCGTCGGGCGACGCCTCTGTCGCTCAAAAATATCGTTTGACATGGTTCATTTTTCACCCTGCGCGCGGGACTTAGCCAACCTCGCACGCGCGCGATTTGACAAAAATCCTACACCATATCACCCGGGCCGCGGCTATTAAAGAGTGTGCAAGGCTCACCCTTGACGTCTCGGGTGTGCTCGTTTTTTTCACGTTTTTTGCAAGGAATTGATGCGTTTTTGTGCAGATCGGAGCCGGAACGGCGCTGTTTCCGGTCTCATTAAAGTGGAAGGGGTCCTTTCCCGCGAGATCAGGGAGACCCCCCTACCTTTTTTTCCTCGCCGGGAGGCTCAGGGCGTACCGCTGGCCCAGCCCGGTGGGTCTCGGGCTGCCAATTCTTTTATGATTTGCTGGCTGCTATATGGTCAGGTGTTTCTGGTTTGGTTGAGGAGTTCGATGTCATCGTAAGGGACGCGTCCATCGTGGACGGGTCCGGGAGGAAGGCGTTCGTCGGCTCGATAGGGGTCGTGGGCGAGAAGGTCGCCGCCGTGGGGAAGGTGGCGGGCGACGCGAAGAGGGTCATCGAGGCGAAGGGGCTCACCGCCCTGCCGGGCTTCATCGACGCCCACTCCCACCACGACGGGCTCCTCCTCTGGTACCCGAGGTGCGAGAGCTACGTGATGCAGGGGGTGACCACCTTCGTCGGCGGCCAGTGCGGCAGCACGATGGCGCCTATCGGAGACAAGGTACCCGTCATGGGGAGGCTCAGCGAGTACGTGCAGGAGCTCTGCCCCCACAAGTACTACCCCGACAAGACGATGTTCCCGATAGAGGATGTGAACGAGCTGATGAGGGAGAAGTTCGGGTGGACCATCGACTGGCGTACCATGGGCGAGTTCTTCAGCGTCGTCGAGAAAAGGGGCGTCTCGATGAACTTCGCGCCCCTCGTCGGCCACGGCATGGTGAGGCGCTTCGTGATGGGGGAGGACTACAAGAGGTTCTCCACCGAGGCGGAGCTCGCAGAGATGGACGAGCAGGTGAGGCTCGCGATGGGGGACGGATGCATAGGGATGAGCGCGGGGCTCGACTACGACCCCGACGTCTTCGCGAGCCGCGAGGAGATGAACAGGCACGTCGCGATCCTGAGGGAGTTCGGAGGCGTCTACTGCCCCCACTGGAGGAGGACGGGGAGGAGGAGAGGCCTGGGCGCCGGCTCGGTGAAGGTGAGCAAGATCGACGGGCTGCTGGAGATCATAGACGCATGCCGGGTCACGGGGGTGCCGCTACACTTCGCCCACATCTCCACCGGCTGGTACGTAGAGCCGATCGGCGCACCCGAGCTGATAGAGGAGGCGAACGTCAAGGCGACCCTCCAGGTCGTGGATAAGGCCCGTGAGGAGGGTCTCGACGTCACCTACGACGCCATTCCCCAGCTGGAGCAGGGGGGCTTCGAGAACCTCCGTTTCCTCTGCTCGCTCCTCACGCCGTGGCTCAGGGAGCTGGGCTCCAGGGAGGCTCTTGGCAAGTGGCTGAGGGTGCCTGACTTCAGGGAGGAGGTGAAGGAGGCGATCCAGAGGGGGAGGTGGTACATGAGGGAGGGCTGGAACCCTAACCTCAACCCGCGCTGGGCGGAGAACATCACCGTCCTGAAGCACAGTAGCAATGGATGCGACGGGAAGACCCTGGCGAAGATAGCTGAGGAGAGGAAGAAGGAGCCATTCGACGTCTACCTAGACCTCATCTCGGAGGACCCAGACGCACGCGCCGTCACCGGCCCGAGGGTGCCGAGCCAGAGCAGCAAGCTCTTCTACCTCCACCCCGCCGGGATGGTCGGCCTGGACACATCTGCGAGGGACGCGAAGTGGGAGGGGAAGGAACCCCCCTACGGCATACCAGGGGTCAACACCTTCAACGCCTACCCGCTCCTGTACAAGCAGATGGTCGAAAGGGACGGGCAGCTCACAATAGAGGAGTTCGCCCAGAAGACCTCGACGATGCCGGCGAAGGTCCACGGCATAGAGGGGCGAGGAGTCATAAAGAAGGGAGGCTACGCCGACATAGTCCTCATCGACCTGCCCCACCTCAAGGTGGTCGGGAACGCGATGGAGCCGAGGAGGCACCCGAAGGGAATAGAGTACGTCCTCGTAAACGGAACTATGGTGGTCGAGAAGGGAAAGCATACAGGGGCAACGCCCGGTAAGGTGCTCAGAAAAAAGTAGCTCCAGCCCACCTTTTTTCGTCTCCAAGGTTTTTCCCCTGCCTCGGGGTCATTCGAAGACGAGTCTGAGGGAATCGACTCTGCCTAGGTGCCTCTCGTCGTTCGAGTAGACCTCCTTGA
>CAZVMI010000150.1:0-3250 GCA_964628365.1 uncultured Candidatus Bathyarchaeia archaeon
CGGGGAAGGACCTTGAGCTCACGGCGATGCCGAAGGGCGGGGGGAGCAGCAACGTAGCCGCCCACAGGATGCTTAAGCCTGGTCTGGGCATGAAGGGGGTTAAAAACTTCGTTATCGAAGCCCTAACCGCAGCCGGTTCGCTAGGCTGTCCGCCATACTTCGTCGGCGTCGGCGTGGGCGCCAGCGAAGACTACTGCATGGTGCTCGCGAAGAAGGCGCTGCTGAAGCCGTTCAAGGTGAGGAACACTGACCCCAAGATCGCCGCAATAGAGGAGGAGCTCCTCACGAAGGCTAACGAGCTAGGTATAGGCGCCATGGGCCTCGGCGAGGGTCCGACGGCTCTGGACCTCCACATCGAGATGGCGGCTAGGCACCCGGCGTCTCTGCCCGTAGGCGTCGTCATAAGCTGCTGGGCTCTTCGCCACGCGAAGGCGACCATATCGGCCGACGGGAAAGTCAAGATAGACAAGAGCGCATAAACCTCCTCCCTTTCATCCCTTTTTGGATAACTTTTATCGAGCCAGAGGCTAGAGTAGACTAGTCGATGGGGCGTGGGTGTTTGAAGGTCCTCTTCGTCGAGCCGCCGAAGGATTTCTGGTTCATACTAGGACAGTACATCCCGCCTCCCTTCGGCGTCCTCGCTCTCGCCGGCTACCTCGAGGCAAACTACGACGCCGAGATCGAGGTCCTCGACTGCCAGGCGGAGGGTCTCAACTGGGAGAGCCTAGAGAGGAGACTCGAGTCCATCCAGCCCGATGTCCTGGCTCCCAGCGGCCTCTCGACAAGTAACGCCTTCGTGGTCCTCAGGGCGGTTCAGCTCGCGAAGAAGTTGAATCCTGGGGTGAGGACGGTCGTCGGCGGCCAGCACTTCACCGCCCTCGCAGAGGAGACCCTCAAGGGCTACCCTGAGGTCGACGTAGTGGTGCGGGGTGAGGGGGAGGAGACGCTCCTCGAGCTCGTCAAGGAACTCGATGGGGGAGGATCCCTCTCCGACATCAAGGGCATCTCCTACAGGAGGGGCGGAGAGGTACTCAATAGCCCTGATAGGCCGCTGATATGCGACCTCGGCTCCCTTCCGGAGCCGGCGTATCACTTCGTTGAGAGGCACATGAAGGATTACTACTTCTCCCTCATGGCGGAGAAGGGGACGCCATTCGCCATCGTCGAGGGGTCGAGGGGCTGCGGCCACGCCTGCAGCTACTGCAGCCAGTCACCGTTCTGGAGGAGGAACCAGAGGGTCAAGTCGCCTAAGAGGGTAGTGGACGAGATAGAGCACATCCACGAGGCTTACGGGAGCGGCTTCTTCTGGTTTACCGACGACAACTTCGCGCTGGGTGACCGCGCCAAGGCTATGGGCGAGGAAATGATCGCCAGAGGGCTCACTGACGTGACCTGGTTCTGCCAGGCGAGGTGCGACGACATAGTGAGGAGTAGTGAGCACCTCCCCCTCCTCAGGAGGGCGGGAAACACCTGGATGCTCGTCGGCCTAGACACGCCGAGCCCAGAGGTCCTCCAATCCTTCCGCAGGGACGGGCTGGACAGGTCGACGGCGAAGGAATCGGTGGACCAGCTGAGGAAGAACGGTATCTTCAGCCAGGGGACATTCATCATCGGCGAGAGAAGCGACACCCACGAGTCGGTAGCAGCCCTCAGGGAGTACGCCGACTGGGTCGACCCCGACATAGCGACGTTCATGGCGCTCACTCCGTTCCCTGGAACCGATATATTCGAGGAGGCTAGGGCGAGGGGCTGGATAGAGGACTGGAACTGGGCTAACTACGATATGGTCCATGCCATAATGCCGACGGAGCACCTGAGCAGGGCGGAGGTCCAGGAGGAGCTCTACAGCTGCTACGACGGCTTCTTCGGCAGTTGGCCTAGGCGCTTCAAGAGCCTCTCCTCCGAGAACCCGTACACGAGGAGAACATACCAGTACCTCGCGAGGCAGGCGATACTCACGGGGCTGAGACGCCTCTTCTAGCTTGGCTAAGGGGGCTTCCATGGCTTGAACGACGAGGGAAAGGCGGAGGCGCCGAGGATAGGAGCGGGCGCTTTAGCGGCGTACGCCCTAATCTTCGTCGCCGCCCCCATCCTGACCTTCGTCATCGGCTCATCGATAGACAGGCTGCTGGGTCTACCCGAGTTTCCGCCGTTTCCTCTCAACCTGATCTTCGGGTTCGCCGTCTTCTTCCCGGGCCTCGCGGTCGGCGTCAAGGCTACCCGCCTACTCTACAGGGTCGGGCAGGGGCTGCCCTGGGGGGAGGCGAGGAGGGAGGCGAGTACGACGCGCCTCGTGACCACCGGACTGTACGCCTACACTAGGAACCCCATGGTCCTCGGCTACTCGCTCCTCCCATGCGGCATGGGGCTCATGTTCAGGTCACCGGGGATGTACCTCCTCGTCCCCGCGGCGGTCATCCTCGTCAATGTCGTCATCGTGAAGACGCGGGAGGAGCCCAATCTCGAGGGGAGGTTCGGCGAGGAGTACCTGAAATACAAGAAATCGACGCCCATGCTCCTACCCAGGCCCGGCGCTGTCCTCAGGTGGATTGCGAGCCTGCTCGTCGGAGGAGGAAAGGCGTCTTGAGGCCATCAAGCGCGCTTTGGTCACTCGGCATATCGCTGGCCGGGCTGCTCCTCCTGGTCCCCCTCACCCTCAGCTACGCGGGGGCCCGCATCCCATTTCAGCCCCAGCTGGCCGGGGGGGCCTTCATCTTGATCTGCTCCGTGGGCGCGATCATGGGAGTATACCCCTCTAAGGTTCTCGCTCTCCTGGGCAGAGGGCAGGTGAAGGCTGGTGGAATGGACGGTCATGCGTCGACGGGGAACAGGGGTCATCACCCTCCATGCGGGAGATTCTCGACCCACACCATCTCAGTCGCTGGCAGAGTCCTCTGTGCGGGGTGCACCGGCCTCGTGCTGGGGGCTCTCATATCGATCGCCGGGAGCCTGGTGTACTTCTTCATTGATTTGAGCCCTGGCGACCCCTACATTCTATTTTGGATTGGCTTCGCCCTCATCCTCCTCGGCCTCTTCCAGCACAGGATCGACCTCGACGATCCCCTCATCCACGCCTTCCTGAATGTCGTATTTGTGTTCGGTGCCTTCCTGTTGGAGGTCGGCGTCGACCATATAAACGGAAGCCTATTGGTACAGTCGTACCTCCTGGCTATCACAGTTTATTGGATCACAGCTAGGATCGTCCTGTCTGAGGCGGACCACGTGTCTATCTGTGGACGCTGCGGACAGG
>CAZVMI010000151.1:0-3228 GCA_964628365.1 uncultured Candidatus Bathyarchaeia archaeon
AGGGGAAGGGGACGCCGATCCTCACCATGGTGAGGGGAGAAGTCGTCTACGAGGACGATCAGGTCGTTGGGAAGCCAGGCTACGGCAGGTTCCAGTCCCCACTCGAAGAGTAAGGTAAACCCTCCCATCTCCATTCCTATATTAAAAGCGCGTTATCTGTGCAAAAACGTGCAGATCAGATTTGGATCAGAGCCGTTTCCTACCGCCATTCTACTAAAGAAGCGATTCTAAGAGAGATCGGCTAGATCCCCCCTCTATTTTTTAAAGCCTTCGATACGTCTAAGGGACTACACTGATAATCTAGGTGATACTCATCAGTAACCAACCTGAGGCGGCGGCATGACTCCGAAAGAGGGTGAGAAAAGTGCACTTGACAGCGGCTCACCCTGCCTCGAGCATGGCTGCGTAGAGTGCTGCCTTGAGACCGAGATGCCCCTCACCAGGGTGGACATGAGAAGGATCACTAGGGAGGGGTTCCGGCTGAGCGACTTCGCCGTCAAGGTTGGAGTAGAGTGGCGCCTCAGGAACAGCTCCGGCCGCTGCTTCTTCCTCTCGGGCGGCCTGTGCAGGATATACTCCCATCGACCCGAAGGATGCCGACTATACCCGCTCGTCTACAATGAGGACACGGGTAGGTCTGCGATGGACGACCTCTGCCCCCACAGAAGGGAGTTCGAGACTGATATAGAAGACGTGGCTAGTTTGATTAGGCTGATAAGGAGGCTCGAAAAGGAGGCAGAGAAGGAGGGAAAACAGCCTCTGAAGCCCGGAGACTAGTGAGTCTGCCCCTCTGAGACCTTTTCCCGATAGTCCTTCTTCTCCAGCGTCAAGTTCCCGTAGATCGACCCTATGTAGCCGCTGAAGAGGAGCCTGCGCTTCACCGCAGCGAACTTCGCGTCGTCGAACCCGAGCCCCAACAGCTTAGCCTTAATATTCTTCTCTGTGGCGTGGTCGTACCCAAACCCGCAGAGGGTGTCAAGGAATAGGATCTCCTCCTCGGTGAGTGCCATCCTATCGGCTCCTTTCCCGCGAGGCCTCGGGCCATCTGTCTGACGCCGTCGAACCCCAGTAACCAACGCGCATCATCGACTGTTAAAGCCTTTCTGGATTGAGGTAGGCGAGAATATCACCATGAGGAATTGCCTGTGAGACGATCAAGTGATTTAAATCGCGGTGTTACTTCTTAACCTGATTCATTTTGGACTTGGGAGACATAAGGCTTAGAGTCGGCGGCATCACGGACATGTCGACCGTCGATTGGTACGGCAATGTCTCCCTCGTTGTCTTCTTCGCAGGCTGCGACTTCAAATGCCCCTACTGTCAGAACTCCGGGCTTATCCCACTCGACTCCGGCAGGGAGATCGACCTCAGCCTAGTTGAGGAGAGGATAAGGGCGAACGAGAGGATCATAGACGCCGTCGTCTTCACCGGCGGCGAGCCCCTCGTCCAGCCCGCGGTCGTCGAGGCCGCGAGGATGGTGAAGCGCCTAGGCTTCAAGCTGATGCTCGACACAAACGGGAGCGTGAAAGGTACGCTGGAGACCTTGCTCAAGGATAGGCTCATCGACCGCGTCGCCCTGGATGTCAAGGCACCCCTCACGGCCGAGGACTACGGTAGGGTCTCCGGAAAACCCGAGATGGGAGCTAAGTTCGCTGAGACCGTCGAATACGCCCTTGATCTCAGCAAGGGATTGGGAGTAGAGTTGGAGGCTAGAACTACCGTGGCGCCCACGGTCTCGGACGACCCGGCCTTCGTGAGGTCCATAGCCGAGAGCCTCAAGGGGAGGTGCGACGTCTACTACCTCCAGCAGTTCGACAACCTCGGCGAGGTACTCGACCCAAGGCTTAAAGCGATGCACCCGCCTAGTAGGGAGACTATGATGGTCCTCGCCGGCGTGGCTACGAGCACAGGGCTCGAGAATGTATTCATCAAGACGAGGTCCCACGGCCTCGAGAGGGTGAGCTGAGGATATGGACCGGAGGAGACTCATCCTGGTGACTGGGATGTCTGGCTCCGGTAAGACCACACTCTGCGGCATCATGCGCGAGTCCGGCATAAGGATCTTGACCATGGGCGATGTCATCAGGGAACTCGCAAGGCAGCAAGGCGTAGAGCCCACCCCTGAGAACCTCGGCCAGCTCGCCACGAAGATCAGGGAGGAGGGGGCGGATGCCGTCGCTGTCCGCTGCATAGACATGCTCAGGAAGATGCCCGAGGGCCTAACGATAGTCGACGGGATAAGGAGCCTCGCGGAGATCGAGGCCTTCAAGAACACCTTCGAGGTCGTCCTCGTCGCCGTCCACGCCTCACCGCTGAGCAGGTTCAAGAGGCTGACGAAGAGGGGCCGTAGCGACGACCCGGATACCTGGGAGGAGTTCAGGGAGAGGGACAGGCGGGAGCTCGGCTTCGGCATCGGTGACGCGATAGCGATGGCGGACATAATGATCGTCAACGACGACGGCGTCGACCAGCTGAGGATCAGCTTCGAGAAGCTCATGGAGCGCATAGCCGGATGAGCGAAGTCACCGTGGTTGTGAGAGCCGAGGTCAGCCCCACGGAGGAGCCCGAGAAGGTAGCCAAGGCGATCAAGAAGGTCCTCGGACCTATCACTCTTGAAACCATCGAGAGGCGTGGTGAAACCATCTTGGAGGCGAGGATGGTCGGCGTCGAATCCCTCAGGTACCTCAGGGAGAGCTTCGCGAGGGAGAGGATCAGGGACGCCGCGAGGAGTATGCTCTCACGTTGGGCCTCTGACAGGACTGAGTTCACCTTCGGGATCAATAGGCAGGCGGCATACGCGGGCCATGTCAGCATCTATCAGGCGAGCCATGCCCCCCTCGGACCAATACGGGTGACCGTGAAGGGTGACCCGAAGGCCATCGTATCCTACTTATGCGACATTAGGAGTACGCGCTAGCCTGTTTAGAAAATCGCCCACCTAGACACCAAACCCACACCAACAAAGCATCCCCAAGGACAAGCTGAACCCCTCACCACTAAAATCCCGCCCAAGAAGCCAAAAAGACGAGAAGCATAGCGATATCTTACTGAAATCGCTGCGCACGCGCAGGGTTCGGTTAAAACTGTTTATATCAGTTTAACCAGAACCTAATTTCAGGTTGAATTAAGTAGTATTTAACATTTAGTAACGGTTGCACGTACGTGTCGCACGCGCCCGGTTTCTACGCATTTCACCTCAAGCGTCAGCGGAGGTCATCTTTCTTCGCT
>CAZVMI010000152.1:0-3203 GCA_964628365.1 uncultured Candidatus Bathyarchaeia archaeon
GTACTCTCACAATCATGAGGGCCGTTGCCTTTGTGCAGTCGATTATCTCGTCTATTGACGCGTTCTCATCCTGCCTGTGGCCGTTGCAGTAGGGGCCGCCGACGCCGAAGTTGACGCATGGCATTCCGCCGTCTACGACCTGGTAGTTCATGTCGGTGCTCGCCAGGGTGCCCGTGAAGGGGAGCTTCCTCCCGACGACCTCTGCAATGATCGCCTGAGCCTTGAGGGCGTAGGGGTCCGTCGCCGGGACCACGTAGCCCTCGCGGGCGTTTATCACCTCGACGTCGTATCGGAGGTCGGCGTCGGTAGCCTTCACCCCCTCTATGACGGAGATGAACTCCTTCTTCACCTCGTCGAATGTCTCTCCAGGCACCATGCCTCTGAGTGTCTCCTCCTCGCATAGGTCGGGAACCGTCGCGCCCTGTACGCCGCCCCTTATTGTGCCTATGTTGAGCATCGCCGTGAGGCTGCTCACCCCAACCTTCCTCAGGTCCTCCGGGAGCTCTATGCCCGGGACGGGTACCTGCCTCTTCAGCAGCACGTTCCTCCAGTAGTCGTTTAGGGCGACGTTGATCTTCGACATCTTCTCGATGGCGTTAACGCCGAGGATGGGGATCTGGCCATGATAGGATTTCCCGTGGGTCCTGACCAGGAACCTCGTCCTGCCCTGGGCGGCGAGGCCGATTCCGTTGAGCCCACCGTCCAGCTGGATGCCGTAGTCCGCCTTCACTATCCCCTCCCTGATAAGGTAGCCGAGGCCGGCCACGCCGCCTATCTCCTCATCGCAGTTTCCGGTCAGGATTAGGTTCCCCTTGAGCTTGACGCCGGCCTCAAGGATCGCTTGGAGGGCGTAGGTCATCGCGGTCGCCTCCCCCTTGTCGTCTGAGACGCCGCGTCCCCAGATGTAGCCGCCCCCCTTGTCGTAGGGGCTCTTGCTGTAGGTCGTCGTCTTCGTCACCTCTCCCCCCAGCGGGTCCTTGGTCCACCCCTCCTTCTGGATGGCCGCGGTGTCTATGTGTGCGCTGATGTGGAGCGTCGGCCCCTTCCCTGATCCCTTGAGCATGGCGACGACGTTGCTCCTCGGCCCCTCTAGGCCCATCAGCCTCGCCCCAGAGAGCTCCATGTACTTCTCCGTCGCCTCGTGGATGGTGACCTCGCAGCCGAGGCCGCCCAGCTTCTCCGCCATCAGGCCGCAGACCTTGTCGTAGTCGTGTCCTGGCGGTGTCTGCGTGTCGACCCTGACGAGCTCCTGGAGGTGGCGTACCATCTGGTCCCTGTTCTCCTCGATGATCTCGAACACCCTCCCCTCAGGTTTCTCCATGAAAATTCTCTCCTGCCCTATTCTGAGGTGAGTGGTGTCTAAGAGCTTTGGGCTGCCCGGTCACATTGGGATGGTGTGGTTCTTCCTCCGCCTGAAGGAGCTGAGGGTGCTGTATCCCGCCTTCCTGAGTTGCTCCACGGCCTCCACGAGCCTATAGCCGAGCTGGCTGGGCGTGTGGCTGTCGCTGCCGACTGTTACGGTCCTGACCCCAGCCTTGTACGCGGCATCGAGGAATTGCTGGAGGGGGAAGCTGCCGCCGACCCCGTGCCTGTAGCCGGAGGTGTTCACCTCTACCCCCACGCCGTGGCTTACAAGCGAGTCGAGGCAGTCGTAGACGACTGAGCCGAAGTCGTCCCAGCCGACCGGCTGCCTGAAGATGTGGATATACTTCCTCCAGTAGTCTGGGTGAGCCATGACATCGAAGAGGCCGCTCTCGATCGCCCTCCTCCAGACCGCGTAGTACTCATCCGCGCCCTCTGAGATGGGCCTCCCGGCGAAGAACTCCTCCACCTGCCTCCGGGAGCCTATGTCGACGCCGTTGACGTAATGGGTGCTGCCGAGGACGATGTCGAGGCTGTGCTCGCCGAGTATCCTCTCGAGCCTCCGCTCCTCCTGGGGGAAGTAGTCGACCTCGAGGCCTGCGAGGAGCCTAACCTTCGTCGTCTCCTGCGCCCGCTGGATCTCCTCGAGGTACTCTGGTATCTCGTGGAGCCTGATCCCAATGTCGACATCCGGGCCCGCCGTGATGAGGTGGGTGGTGAAGGCAACCTCGTCTATCCCCCTCTCCTCCGCCGCCCTGACGTAGTTCTCGACGGTCGCTGAACTGGTATCCCTGGAGTGGCGCTCGTGCACGTGGTAGTCGATCAAGCTCTGTCCCCGGAGGATCTACGCACCTCTAGACGTGGCCGGAGTATTTAGATGGTGAAGATCAGCTTACCGTTTCTCCACCGGGTGCCTGAGGATCGTCTTCAACCTCTCGGGCGCCGTCCTCCGCGGGTCACCCATGTAGATCTCGTGGTGGCGCCCCCTCAGCCTGTAACCCTTTTCCTCTATGAAGGCGTGAAGTATCTTCTGGCTTCTCGGCTCGTCGCTGTACGGTCCGACGTGGAGTATCTGGGCTGAGAGCCCCTCGTTGAGAGGCTCGAGCCTGACCCTGTCGACGGCGGGGCCCCTCTTCCCCCTTACCTCGGCCTTGGCGGCCTCCACCATCTCCTCGGTCACCAGGTCCGGCATCCTTATCATCGACTTCCAGTTCCAGGTCTCCCTGGGCGGCGCGTCCTCTAGCCATACGATGGTCGGGTCGTCCCACCACCATAGCCCCTCGAGCCCCATGACCGTGAAGTCGGCGATTTTACTTTTCTTCAGGCCGAACTTCAGGGTGTAGGCGACGCCGTAGAGGGCGTTCAGGGCGATCGTGTATTCCTCCCCGCCTGGCTCGCCCCTGCCGTCGAACGCCAGGAACCTGCCCTCAGGGACGTCGATCATCTCCGGTCTGGTCTTGGCAGTGTAGAACCTCTTAAGCTCCTTCTTGAGGTCGATGGTCTCCATGGCTGATCAATTAGAATGGGGATATTAAAGTTGGAGAGTGGGGCTCCCTATACGGGGGGGCTGAAAGCGACTTGGAAGAAAGGTGAGGAAACCCGTTAGCCCTCCTTCTGGCGAGCCCTGACTGATGCGTGCCAGAAGGCCGTTATATTCCCTTGTAAGGTGATGGCTCCTACACACAGAAGATGGAACACAGGCATGGTTCCTGGACCTGAACGAGCCTCTGGAAGGCGGTGCCGCCTTTGGGAACGGTTATATTCTCCGTGCCCGCTCTGCTTCTGTGGCGGGTGAGTGGGGCCTCCCACCCGATTCCGCCGTAGAAACCCCGGTGAAGGGA
>CAZVMI010000153.1:0-2972 GCA_964628365.1 uncultured Candidatus Bathyarchaeia archaeon
CGGGCCGTGGAAGGGCGCCGCGTTCACCACCCTCACCCTCGTGCCCGGGCAGAGGCCCATGTCGACGATCCTCTGACAGGCCGCCCTGCCGCCCCTGACGAAGGCCACGGTGGCCTCCTCCCCGGGCTTGAGGTTGGAGAGCTGCGTGAGGAGCCGAGGCTCAGCCCCCTCCCTGAGCATCTTACACTGGCCGCAGTCCTCGTGGTCCAGCGTGCAGGGAGGTATAGGCCTGCCGTCGTCCGGACAGCTAGCCGGGTTATTCAGAGAGCTGCACAGGGCGGCTGCGACCTCGTCGCTGAGGTCGTGCTCAAGCCTGCATGCCTCGTCGTGGACCTTCCCCTTGTCCAGTCCGAGGGTGTCGTGTAGGAAGCGTTCCAGGAGCCTGTGCTTCCGCGCAACCTTCTGGGCCCTCGCGGTGCCGCTGCCCGTCAGGGTCACACCCCTGTAGGGCTCGTACGTGACCAGCCCCTCCTCGGCGAGCTTCTGGATCATCTGGGTCACGCTCGGCGGCGACACCTTCAGCCTCCCGGCGAGGTCAGCGTTCTTCGCCGTCTCCCCCTTCTCGTTGAAGGCGTATATGGCCTCAAGGTACTCCTCTATGCTCTCGCTCAAGGCCCATCGAAAATTTAGGCAAGCCTAAAAATATAAACGTTTGTTAAACAGGTCTAGGCCATGAAGTAGGCGAACCTCGGGGTGTTCGGGGTGCAGCCCTCCAGCCTCGGATCTATCCTCTGCCTTATCCTACCCGCCTCGATGAGCTCGTCCAGGGTCTCGATCAGAGGGTTGACGATGTCGACGCCGCCCCTCCTCATCTGAGTCCACTTCTCCTGCGGGATGTCGAACACCTTCGCCCAGCAGTTGTAATTGAGGGCTCCCCTGAGGTTCACGAAGTCGATCTCGCCTACGGAGACGATCTTCAGGATAAACTCCTTGAGCAGCGGCTTGTCAATCTTAAGGTCCGGCACCTCCCAGTCTGGCTCCAGAGGCTGGGTCTCGGCCTTGCCCCGCGTCAGCTTCAGTAAGCTGTTCTTCGGCGGCTGGTAGACCCTCTTCAGCTCTTCCCCGATCGACTCGAAGCCTACCCTGCTGCTGCACCACATCACCTCGTCGTCGCCGACGCCGACGTAGCACGGCTGATGCCTGTTGGCGACGTACACCGTCTCGGTCTCATCCTCGGCTATGAGGCAGAGGAGGACCTGGCCCTGGAGCTTCGGCATCACCTCCTTGAGGGCCTCCTCGAAACTCCCTCCCTCAGCGACCGCGTCGCTCACGAGATGAACCGCGACCTCGCTGTCCGTGATGGCGTCCACGTCCGGGTTGTAGGACTTGAAGACGTGCCTCTCCCTCAGCCGGGCCCAGTGCTCCTTGTAGTTGTAGATGTTCCCGTTGTGCATCAGGGCGATGGTCCCTTCGTCGTTGGTGAACGGGTGGGCCATCGCCGCAGTGTCGAAGCGTGGGTCGCTCTCGGCTAGGGAGCTGTGCCTGCTGTGCCCTATCCCCGTCGTGCCCTCCAGCCTCGTGATCCCCGTCGTCTTCTTGGCCTTGGCGACGTGGCCCGGCCCCTTCTCAACAACGAGCCTGCCTTTGTCCAGGACAGCCATCCCCGTGGCGTGCCCCCCAAGGTAGGGCTCCTGGAGCTCCATAGCCTTGAGGAGCAGCGGGGCTATCGGCCTATCACCAATGTAGGCAACCAGTTGACACATTAAAGATCAGGAAGTGAATGGGGGGTGAGGGCTAATAAATGAGGAGGCCGGTGTCAAGTTCTCTGAATGTAAACTTGGTTAGATCTCGATCTCTAACAGTTTCTCCACGTCCGTGTCCTCGACAGCCTCGGGCTCCAGGACTACGCTGCCGCCGTGGGCCGTGAAGATCGCCTTGCCGTGGGCTCTGACGAGGGGCATTATCATGTCGGTGTAGCCTGTCTTGACGATCGTCTGTATATTGTAGGCGCAGAGCACCTCCATCGGGGTGGAGATGACCCTGTGGAGAGCATACTCGTATCGGAGCAGTTCCCTGACCTTGTTCTGATTGAAGAAGCACGAGGTCTCGCCCGTGACACGCATCCCTAGTCCTTTCTCCTTGAACCTGTTGTAGGCCTCGTTCCAGTGATTGATGATCTTCAGGATCTCGACTTTTCCATCCTCTATGTACCACTCGTCGAAATTTCTGATGAGTAGGTTTCCAGACAGCTCGTTCGGCTCTACGTCGACCCCGTGAGCAGTTAGGCCTCTTCGAATCTCCTCGGGCTTCTCCTCCGAGCAGATATAGACGATGCCCCTCCCCTTCCCCAACCCGTCCTTAAGGTAATTGTAGAGGATGTGGCGCTTACTTTCCAGAGAATCGTAAAACAGCAGTAGGTGGTTAGACGGCTTAACCTCATCTAAAAACGTCTTAAGTTCACTGTCGAGAAGCATGGTGGTCAACATAATCTGAAAATTGATGTATAAATACCTATTGAAATATAGTAATTAACGGAATTTCGACATCAAGCATAAATGAAAAATAGTCTTTTTTCAAATCGAAGTCGTGATCTGGGTGATCCTTGCTATCAGTTCCTTCGTATCCGGTGCGTAGACGAGTCGTATCCCATAGATTTCAGCGAGTTTGGTATCCTCCTCCTTGAAAGGCGTGAGGGATGCCAGCAAAAGCCTCGCAGGTTTAAGATCCGAAGAGGCCGCACCCAGCTCAATTATTTTATTGAATGTGCCCTCTCCTGTCAGCATATCTATGTAAATATGTCTGTCAATGTTTTCAGGGTCTTCTACAACCACATCGAAAACGTAGCTCGCACCCGTTCCACCTTTCAATGTCCCTGCGGTCACTGTGTGCCAACCTTTTTCCCTGAGGGCTTCGCTGATTTTCTCTGATACTCCTACTAGTTGCTTCGCCTGGATGAGCTGCTTCATCCTGTTGTGTAGGGGCTCGCTCCCCTTCCAGTGGTCCTCGAAAACTTGTATCATCGTACCGACGTA
>CAZVMI010000154.1:0-2900 GCA_964628365.1 uncultured Candidatus Bathyarchaeia archaeon
GTTACGGTGGCGAAAAATCGTTACACAAGCCTTTTTAGAAGCGGGATGTCTCAACTCAAATTTTCCCCTCGCGCGTGCTTTGGGAAACTGAAAACCGACCCATTGGCTTACGGCCGTCTCATAAATATGGGCTACCCATAAGAGAAGATCCCGGAATAGATCGCACGCCCAGCGCCGACGCCTCCCGTCGACGCCCCCGTTGCCTCCGCCGTTGCCTCCGTTGACGCCGCTCGCTCCGCTCGTCGACGAGCGCAGCGAGCGAACGAACGGAGCAATCTGAATCCGCGCTTACTATAGGGGACGGCGTCAACGAAGGCCAGCGAGCGGACGAGCGAACGGACGATCGAACGAACGGAGGGACGCGTTCGTCCGTCATATCGACGCGGCGAATGAACGCCTTCTACACCCCGATGGCATGCTAATGGTCGATGAACGCTGGGCACTACCGGTCACTACGCCTGAGGGTCTGCCAACCGGCGCCTACAGGTAGGCCTCCGCCGACGAGCTACCTCGCGCGCGCGGCTCGACATCTGGTGGTCCGACGACACGATAAACTTCGTCAGGTGCCTGAAGAGCTTCTGGCTTCCCTCTTTTTCTCAACAGCCTTTCTTCTTGCCGAACTTCTCCGCTTACTTGAGCTCCTCGTCCATTGGGAGGAGGCCGAGCTGCTTCCTCTGCTCCTCGAGCGGCAGCTTTGAGAAGCTCGTCTCCTCAGCGGTCCACTTGGCGCCCTTCTTCCTGATCTTCTTCTTCAGCTTCTCCTCGTCGCTCAAGCAGATTCATCAAGGTGATCTCAGCCACCCACTGATATGTGATACACATTCGTTAACATTAAAAAGCGGAGTCAGCTTGGGCGCCCCGAGGAGGGGTAGGGGGTCCATCGGAAAAACCTGAATCCAGCCCCTCACATGAAAAGGAGCCATGGAAACGGCTCTCCCATGATCCAATCTGTACAAATAAACGCTGATTAGCACGCGGAAAATGCGTATTAAGCCATGTTGAAAAATCGATTTCCCCAGTAGCCAGGAATAGGGCTTCCTTGGGTAGACCTTAAACCCTGTAATGGCTATTGATAAAAAATGAGAAGGTTGGTGGAGAGCGGCACCGTCAGGTTCATCGGCGTCGTCGAGAAGGTCGTCGACGATCTTTCGACTATCCATATACACCAAGAATACCTCCCTGCCCTCATGGGCGTCGAAGCCTACGAGAAGCTCTACGTGATCTACTGGTTCCACCTCAGGGACAGCACGGGGCACAGGGGCACCCTCCAGGTCATCCCCAGAAGGCACGGCGCCACGGAGCCTAGAGGCGTCTTCGCCACCCACAGCCCGAGTCGCCCCAACCCGATAGGGCTCACGCTGGTTGATCTAGTCAAGGTAGAGGGCTGCACCCTCACTGTCAGGGGCCTCGACGCCTTGGAGGGCTCGCCCATCGTCGACATCAAACCCTACACGCCCCACGAGGACCATTGAGGAAAGCCCGCGGGTCGCCAAGGGCGATCCCTAGATCACGCCGTCCTTCCTGAGCTCCTCAATCTTCTCTTCGGTCAACCCGAGCAGCCGCGAGTAGACCTCGACGTTGTGCTCTCCTAGGGCGGGCGAAGGCGTCGAGAGGTCGCCGGTCCCGGAGAACTTTATCGGGAAACCTGGCTCGGCGTGCTCGCCCCTGACCGGGTCCCTGACCCTCACGAACATGCCCCTCGCGGCGGCCTGCTCGTTCGCCTGAGCCTCGTTAAGGTCGTTGATCTTGGCGACGGGGATACCCCTCTTCGCCAGAATCTCGACGACCTCAGCCACCGTCCTCGCGGAGACCCATGCGCCGATGTTCTCCCTCGTCAGCTCCTCGACGCCGATGAGCTCCCTGAACCAGTCTGTTATCCTGCCCGCGGGGACGCTGAACATGACGTAGTCGTCGCTCGCCCTGTAGAGGCCGTGGACCGCCGGGCCCGCGTCCTCTATCGCCTTCTCGAAGGTGACGCCCGCGAGGTTCCAGAAGCTGAAGCTCTGCTGCACCGCGAGCATAGAGTCGAGCTGTGCAATGTCGATCCTCGCCCCACGCTCGGTGCTCTGCCTCTGGTAAAGGGCGGAGAGGATGCCTATAAGGGCGGTGAAGCCCGGGATAGTGTCCGCGACGGCCTCAGGGCCAACGTACGGCGGGCCCTCCGGGTCGACGGCCTCCTTCAGCAGCCACATGTAGCCGCTCGACGCCTGAGCTATCGGGTCGAAGCTCCTGCGGTCCCTCCAAGGGCCGGTGTGACCGAAGCCTGAGATGGAAGCGTATATTATGCGGGGGTTCAGCTCCCTCAGCCTGTCCCAGCCGAGGCCGAGGTCGTCCATGGTGCCAGGTGAGAAGTTCTCGATGACCACGTCGGACTTCCCGACCAGCTCCTCGAACATCGCCTTCCCCCGCGGGCTCTTCAGGTCGAGGGTGACCCCCCTCTTACACCTGTCGAGGAAGGCGAAGTAGGGGCTGGCGCCTTTGACTAGGGGCGGGAAGAACCGGGTCATCTCCCCCCAGGGCGGCTCGACCTTGATCACCTCGGCACCGAGCCCGGCCATGTAGAGGGTGCAGATGGGCCCAGCGTGGGCGTGGGTGAGGTCCAGGACCCTGACTCCTTCGAGAGGTTTAGAGGTTTTCAACTCAATAAGCACAGTGATTTTCAGATAAATAATATCTCGGACCAATAAGGGCCTGATGGAGTATATTTAAAAGCAGGGCCGGGCGGTTCCGAGATTAAGCCAATTATTAAATAGCTATGCCCCATTCAACCATGAGGTATGACCTGATGGTTAAGACGACCTTATCCCTCATCAAGGCGGATGTCGGAAGCGTCGCGGGGCACATCATAGTCCCCAAGCCCCTCTTCGACATAGCGAACAAGAAGCTGAAGGAGGCGAAGG
>CAZVMI010000155.1:0-2860 GCA_964628365.1 uncultured Candidatus Bathyarchaeia archaeon
TTTGATGACTGACAAGAGGAGTATCAGCCTAATCAGCCTGAAACCTGATCCCGCGATTACTAAAATCGACGACGAGCTAGCCCTGGATGAACCTTTATGCATCTTCGTGAATGGCGAGTATCATGCCACATTGATAGCGACTCCGACTCTTAAGGAAGAGTTGGCGGTGGGATACCTTTTCACGGAGGGGATTATCGACTCCGCGGAGGATATCAGGGCAACCAGTTTCAGGGGCGACGACGTTTTGATTGATTTGACTAGAGAGGTCGACCTGAGGGAAGCCTCAGTCGGGGTCATGAACCTGATAGTAACCGCCTGTGGATCAAAGATCAGGGGCAAAAGCTCATTCACGCTGCCTATAGTCGAATCAGACCTCAAGGTCGAGGCGAGCAAGATCATCGAAATGTGTAAGGAGCTGAACAGGCGGAGCCTGGTCCACAAGACGACTGGGGGCACCCACGCGGCCATGCTCTGCTCCGAGGATGGCGAGGTTCAGGCCTTCGCCGAAGACGTGGGCAGGCACAACGCCGTGGATAAGGTGATAGGCTCGATGGTTCTCAGGAGACGAGAACTGAGGAGATGCATCCTGGTGAGCACCGGTAGGTTGTCCGGCGAGATGGTGCAGAAGGCTGGGCGCGGCGGGATACCCGTGGTCGCCTCCATGACTGTGCCGCTTGCCTCAGGGATACGCTTGGCTGAGGCGGCCGGTCTGACGCTGATCTCCCTCTGGAGGGGCCGATTGAAGGTACACGTAAACCCCCAACGGGTTCAGCTGTCCTAGGCTCGGCATGCATCCCTTATGGGAAGCCACACGCGCTCGACCGCTAATATATTGACTGCATCAGATTGAATAGCTCCGAGAACCTTTTTGATTTAGCCCTCTTCGTCCTGAGGTCCAGCTTATCCTTGGCCACGTAGCTGATCGCCTTGGGTTCACAGTACTTTACACACTCCGGGTCGCCGTTGCAGAGATCGCATTTGAAGGCAAGGTTTGTGACCGAATCCATGCTCACCCCGCCTATCGGGCAGGCCACCGTACACACCTTGCAGCCCACACACGTCTGTTCGGAGACGACCATGGCTCCCGTCTCCGCGTTCTTGGCTATGGCGTTGACCGGACAGGCCTCCAAACAGAGGGGGGTACTGCACTGCTGGCATATCATCGGGACGTAGTTGTGGAACTCGCCGCGCCTCTCGTACCTTATTACCCTTATCTTCGATCTTGTGGGGTTACTATTCCCCACGTTCTTCAGAGAGCATGCGACCTCGCAGGATCGACATCCGATGCATTTCTCAATATCTACCTGTATGACCTTCTCCAAGCCTCACCCCTCCTTCTCCGATTTCTCTTTGGCCAGCTTCGACGTTTTCCTGAGCTGGTCAGAGACATCCTTCATGCCGAGCCGCTCGAGGGTGCTCGCCTTCTGCAACCCTGTTTTAACGTCCCACCCCCTCAGGGCGTAGTATTCGTCTTTCATCTTCTCGAACTTCTCCTTGTCCAGCTTCCTCCCCTTCTGGGGCCCATCCGGTATGGGGACCTTGAAGAAGTACTCGTGCAGGGTGTCCTTCTCCCTGGACCGCCCGTCCCTCACCGCTATGGCTCTCTCCAGGTTGCATATGCGCTCGCCGGCCGTGAAGAGCCCCGCCTCGTCCATGGGCATTCCCGTCGCCGCCGTGAACCTCTCGGCCGCGAACTCGTACGACATGTCCCCGATCTGGGATCCGGGTGCGCCCACCCTCGACGGGCGGATCATTGTCACGCAGTATCCGAGAGAGTCCGCGACGGCGGCCCCGTCCATCTCGTAGATGAGCGCGGCGGGCTTTCCCTCGTACTCCGTGGCGATGATCGCTTTCTCGGTGCCGAACATCTCCTTTGACCAGGCGAGGGCGGCTGCTCTCTCCTCCGGCGGCATACCCGTATACTCCTCCCTGGCCGGTTTGTCCCAGATGACGACGTGGTAGGTCGTCGCCCTCAAGCTGTTCCCCCTTTCGGAGATGGCCTCACCGAGCGCTGTTCCGGGCTCCGCGCGGAACTCGAAGGTCCTCATCGTCAGGCCCTGGTTGTGTTTGAGGTACTCCATGGCGCTGGGCCCAAGCTTCTTCGCCAAGGCCAGGGGCCCATCGGCAAGGGTGTCCCCGAACCCCTCTCTGTAGGCGACCTTGCGAATCGTCTCGAAGAGGGCCTCAGAGCTTCCCTTCTCGAAGGCTACGCCGTCCAGGTCCGAGGCTGTGACCTTCCCGTCGCTGTAGAGGTGCATGAGCCAGGAGACTATCGTGGCTATCTCCTTGTTGTCCATCCCGAGATCGGACATCATCCTGGTCGCCTTGAAGGACTCCTTAAGATCAGTCATCCACAACTTCCAGGGCCAGTAAGTCGGGTAACACCTCCAGATGCACGCCCCGATACCGGGTAGATCAAAGAGAGGCTGGCACGGGAAGGGGCAGCCGAAGCAGCCTATGTCCTTCACGTAGTAATCCCCGATGGAGCTCTCCTCGTAGGCCTTCTTGACGTTCGGCCTCTCTCTCCACTCGTGGCTCTCGTAGTCGCCCACGACCCCCGCATCCCCCACGAGGAAGCCCTGCAGGTAAGCGTCCATCCCCTTATCTCTGGGGATTCCGACGTTCAGCGCCTTGGCCTTCCTGACCCTGTCCACGAGCTGCCTGTTCAGCTCGAGCACCCTCTCCGGGTCGTGGACTTCGACGGGGTTCGTGCCCCTCACGGCCACCGACTTGAGCCTCTTATAGCCCATGGCGGCGCCCAGAGGCGTACCGCTCCTATAGTTGTGCTCGACCGTTGACTGTACGACGAGGTTCTCCCCCGCGGGCCCGATGCTCGCCACTTGGACGTCCTCGTCGTCGA
>CAZVMI010000156.1:0-2822 GCA_964628365.1 uncultured Candidatus Bathyarchaeia archaeon
CGGCGATAGGACCCGCGATAATGGCCCAGAGCCTCAGGATACTGAACATAGTCAACTGGGAGGTGGGCAGCTGGAACCGCTTCCTGGCGGCCCCCAGCGTCTTGGGGATCGCCCTCGGAGGGGTGATGCTCACGGGTTTCGCCATCTACACCATCTGCCTCCTCGCGGAGCTTGAGATGAGGCCGTTCGACATGTCAGAGGCCGAGACCGAGATCGTCCACGGCTGGCAGGTCGAATTCAGCGGCAAGAAGCTGGCGCTCCTCACACTGGGGCACGACGTGAAGATCGTGCTGGCATCCGCGCTCCTGACGTCGCTCTACCTTGGTGGGGCTTCCGGCCCGTGGCCGATCCCGCCAATAGTCTGGTTCGTGCTTAAGACAGTCTTCTGCGTCCTCATCCTGTCGAACCTGAGCGCCCTCTTCGCCAGGTTCAGGATCGACCAGCTCCTCAAGGGAGCGTGGAAGTACCTCGTGCCGCTCTCGGTGCTCCAGGTGATGGCAGTGGTAGCGTTGACGGGGTTGATGTGACATGGCGATGGAGAGAGAGCTGCTGAACAACGCGGTGAAGAAACCCTGCACCCTGATATACCCCTTCGAGAAGAGGGAGCCCCCGGCCGGGCTCAGGGGGAAGCACACCTACAACGGGGACAAGTGCACTGGCTGCGGCCTCTGCTCAAGGGTCTGCCCGAGCTTCGCGATAGAGCTCAAGGGGCTCGGCCCGAAGTGCGAGGGGCTGAAAGTCGACCTCGGAAAGTGCCTCTTCTGCCAGCAGTGCGAGGAGGTCTGCCCCACAGATGCGCTGAACCTATCGACGGAGTACGAGCTCGCGGTCCTCGACAGGCAGGCCAGCGTCCTGGACTTCAAGCGGACGCCGAGGCTGCCGACGCCGCCACCCCAGCAGGCAAAGCCCGCCCAGCCCGCCGAGCCAAAGAAGGAAGCCTAAACCCAGTTTTTCTATCCGTAACCGTTTTAGAAGTAGAATATCCTCAACGGTTTCTTCTTTTTCGAAGATTATCTGGGTTCCTGGAATCTAGCGCAGGACCTCGTATAGGACCTTGGCTATCTTCTGAGCTCCCTCCTCGACCTCAGGCGTCAGCACCGTGCCGAAGCCGATGTTCTGGGACTGGACGCCAAGGAGGGCGACGTTGGAGCACATGGTCTTCCTGATGTAGTCTGCGAAGATGGTCAGGGGGAGGCTGTGGGTGGACATCGTGACGCCGCCTATCTGCTGGGTAGGGATCATCCTCCCTTCCCCTGGCTCCCCGTTGAAGTGGGCGGCGTCGATCATCAGGACGTGGGTCGGCTTGAACTCCCTTATCTTGCCAGTATAGCTCTCGGGCACGATCTCTGTGCTCAGGAGGAGGACGTCTCCGAGCTTCATCCCCTCGAGGAGCTCGATAACCCTGAGGCCGACGGCGTCGTCCCCCCTGATGGGGCTGCCGATCCCGACGAGGACGACCCGCCTCCCCTCCACGCCCCCGAAGAAGGCTCCGAGATCATCAGCTAAGCCCATGGTCCATGGATGCTTAGAAGCGTTTTGATAAAAAGGTTTAGGCAATGATTTCTTCGATCTAAAAACACGCCCCAATCAAAAAAATTCGTTGTCAGAGAAAAAGAGCGCGCGTGGAGGTCTTGATAGATTACTACAAGGGTTGGGGGTCTTCTCATGTGGATGTTATGGACTCGGTAATATCTACTCGGCGGCGATATGCGGAAAGATTCCAGTAAAAACTTCATGCATATACGTGCACCGCGTCATGTGACTCTTCATTGTTCCAAAACTGTGCGCACATCTCTATTTGGGGCGGATGGTTGATTAGGCTGGGCTGCGTTGATTTGTCTTCGACCGAATTGGAGTCGAGGGCGTGTTTTCTTCCATGGTACAGGCTCGTCAAGGGCACATTAAACGGTCTCGTGGAGGAGCTGAACGAGACAGATGTCATGGAGTATGTATCTGAGGGAGTGCTCACCGTACCCGTCGTCGGGGTCGGTAAGGAACGGAAGCCGACGCCTGTGGTTGAGGTCGCCCTGCCGGGAGATGAGGCCACTCTAGCCATCGTCTACAGGGACGCGGAGAGCCTGAGGCATCTTAAGAACCTTTTCCACGCCAGCCAGACGGCGGAGCTAGAGGGCTTCTCGGCGGCGATGAGACTACTCCCCGCCGCCTTCGAGACGAGGCTGCTGAAGAAGGGGTTCCGGGGTGAAGGAGGCTTCAGTCTGTCCAAGAAGTATGTCGCATGCAGGGTCGATGGCGATGTGCTCAAGCGCCTAGTCGAGGAGGCCGAGGTCATACGTTCGGGTGGGCGCAGGAACGTCGATGGTCGTAGCGTCTACGAGGCGCCTGCGACGCCTGTACTTCAGCTCGTCTCGTTCAGTGTGAAGCAGAAGGAAGATGATTTCAAGTCGGCGTTGGAGGCGGTGAAGCCGATCCTCGGCCTCCTCGCTGCGGTGAAGACCCAGAGGGAGATAATCCACTCCAGGGTGTCCAAGCCGGTGGATAAGGAAAACACGTATCGTGGGTTCGTGGATCTCCTCAACAAGGCTCGAAGTGGTGACTTCATCTCCTCCGAGGAGCGGAGGGCGATGGAGAAGAGGTGGAGGGAGAGCCCTGACGAGAGGAAGTACCTGGAAGAGGAGTTGAAGAGGAAAATAGGGGAAACTGCTTGAGGGACTCGGTGAAGTCCTTTCGCCAAGTCTAGCACTCTGCGAGGACCTCCTCCAGCGTGGTCTTGATCTCGTAATCGACCTTGACATAAGCCTCTGAGCGCGCGCTCATGTACGATTCTTAAAGCCCTTTCTTGTGAACTTGCCTTATTTTAAGAA
>CAZVMI010000157.1:0-2718 GCA_964628365.1 uncultured Candidatus Bathyarchaeia archaeon
TTTGACTGACTACTTCGTCGGAGTCGACAGCGGCACCCAGGGGACGAAGGCCCTCGTCGTAGACGGCGAGTCAGGGCGCGTCCTCGGCTCAGCCTTCAGGGCGATGGGGCTGATCGAGGGGTTACCCCCGGGACACAGGGAGCAGCATCCCTCCTCCTGGGTCGGTGCACTTGTAGAGGCGGTCAGGGAGGCCGTCAAGGTCTCAGGCGTCGAACCCACTAAAATCAGGGGTCTGGGGGTCTCGGCTCAGCAGCACGGCTTCGTACCATTGGACGAGGACGGCGACGTGATAAGGCCGGCGAAGCTCTGGAACGACACGAGCACGGCCGACGAATGCAGGCTCCTCACCGATGCCCTGGGCGGCGAGAAGAAGGTCATAGAGCTCATAGGAAACACTGTACCGCCCGGCTTCACCGCCGGCAAGATACTCTGGCTCAAGAGGCATGAGCCGGAGAACTTCGAGAGGCTCAGGACCGTCCTGCTGCCCCACGACTACCTGAACTTCTGGCTCACCGGCAGGTGCACGATGGAGTACGGCGACGCCTCAGGCACGGCGCTCATGGATGTCAGGCGGAGGAGGTGGTCAGAGGAGGTGGCGGAGGCCATCGACCCCGCCTTGATCGAGAAGCTTCCATGCATTCATCCCTCGGATGAGCCCGCCGGCTACCTGAGGAGCGAGGCGGCTGAAAGGCTCGGGCTGAGGGATGTCCTCGTCAGCGCAGGAGGCGGGGACAACATGATGGGCGCCATCGGCACAGGCAACACGCGGCCGGGGATAGTCACCGTCAGCCTCGGCACCTCGGGCACCGTCTACGCCTACTCGGACAGGCCGGTCGTCGACCCGAAGGGGGAGGTCGCCGCCTTCTGCGACTCCACCAACGGCTGGCTCCCGCTCGCATGCACGATGAACGTGACCGTCGCCACGGACCTCGTCGGGAGGCTCTTCGGCTACGGCCACGAGGAGCTCGAGGAGGCGGTCGCGGGTTCGCAGCCGGGCGCGGGCGGACTCCTGCTCCTCCCGTACCTCGGCGGCGAGAGGACCCCCAACGTCCCCGAGGGAACCGGCGTCCTCTACGGCGTCTCGGCGGAGAACCTCACAGCCCCCAACATGGCCCGCTCGGCGATGGAAGGGGCGACGCTGGGGCTGAATTACGGCTTCAACAGGCTCAGGGAGCTCGGCGTGAACCCCTCGGAGGTCAGGCTCACCGGAGGCGCCGCGAGGAACACGGCCTGGAGGCGGATAGCCGCGGACGTCTTCGACGTAGAAGTCGTCCGCATCAGGGTCGAGGAGGGGGCGGCGTACGGCGCCGCCATCCAAGCCCTGTGGACCCACCGGCGGTACCTCGGAGAGAGGACCAACATCTCTCAGCTCACAGACAGATTCGTAGAACTCGACGAGGAGAGCAGGACAAAGCCCGACCCTGAGAGAGCCGAGCTCTACCACAGACTCCAGAGACTACAGGACAGACTGAGCCTAGACCTGAGAGGCACGTTCGCCGCGACGAGCAGGCTACCCACCACCTCCCGCTGAGGCCGAGCCAAAAAAAAATTTTCGCCTTATCCATGGTAGCGTAGGATAAGCTCGGACGAAGACCCGCCTCACACCCCTCGTTAACCATTTAACCCCACGAGAGTAGGCTTCAATGGTGATGTCTTCTGCTCGATCTGCGTTCCCAGAAGGTTGAGCCGAGCCGCGAGGTCATGATCAGGCGCCTCGGCTCGGAGCTCGTCCCGAGGTTCTCCGCCGGGGTCTGGTACTTCTACCCCATGGGGAACAGGTTCCACGAGTCCTACGTGGACAGGGGCACCGTGGAGGAGACCCTGAACAGGATCAAGGCGCTCCACGACGGGGGCTACGTCGACTCCGGCTTCGGCGTCGAGGCCCATTACCCTAACGAGGTGAACTGGGAGAACCTCCACCTCTACAGGGAGCTTGAGAAGGAGACGGGCATCAAGCTCATCACCGCCATCCCGCTCCTCTTCTACGACCGCCAGTTCGAGTTCGGCAGCCTAAGCAACCCAGACCAGAAGGTGAGGAAAATAGCCGTCGACCGGCTCAAGGACTCGCTCAGGATCAACAAGGAACTCGGCACCGACTTCTGCGTCGTCTGGCCGGGCATCGACGGATACGAGAACCCATTCGGCCACGACTTCTACGGCATGTGGCGCCGCTTCGAGGAGGGCGTAGCCGAGGCGATGGACGAGGTCCCAGGCGTGAGGGTCGCCCTCGAGCCGAAGCCCTACGAGCCGCGTGGGAACAACATCTACAGGAACACGGCGAACGGCCTCCTCATGGCGCGGAACGTCGAGGCGATGCTGGAGGCGAGGGAGAACATGAGGCTGCTTAAGCAGGGTCATGCGCTTGTCGGGTTGGACCCCGAGGTCGGCCACGTCCTGATGGGGCACGAGGAGCTCGCCTACGCCTTCGCCTCCGTCCTGAGGGAGGGGCGCCTCGCCCACAGCCACTGGAACAGCCAGCCCCTCGGCAACTACGATCAGGACCTGAACGTCGGTGTCCTGGGTCTGGACCAGATGCTCGCCACCCTACTCGTCTACAAGATGTACGACTACAGGGGCTTCTACGGTATCGACATAAACCCCGAGCGGATGCCCGCAGAGAAGGGGATAGTGTTGAGCATGAACGCCCTCAAAGTCGGGGTCGCCGTGGTGAACCAGCTCGACTTCGAGGCCCTCGTCGAAGCGATGTACAGCCCGGCT
>CAZVMI010000158.1:0-2664 GCA_964628365.1 uncultured Candidatus Bathyarchaeia archaeon
GATAGAGGAGTTCAACAGGAAGGTCGAGGAGCTCAAGAAGGCGAAGAAGTAGACCTCGAAACCACATTTTTTCTTCAATTCTCGCTTCGAGGTGCTACTGTCAAATATCCGAGGGGCATATCGCAGGTAGGGAAGGCGTTGTTCGACCTCTTGGCCTGGATGGACTGGGTGGTCCAGAGCTACGGTTACCTCGGCGCCTTCGCCGTCTGCTTCCTCGGCAACGTGACGATCCTGCTGCCCGTCCCCTTCGCCCTCGTCGTATACGCCTTCGGCGCCACCCT
The DNA here is from genome assembly GCA_964628365.1 of uncultured Candidatus Bathyarchaeia archaeon. Taxonomy (GTDB): domain Archaea; phylum Thermoproteota; class Bathyarchaeia; order TCS64; family TCS64; genus UBA8941. The sequence goes on from CAZVMI010000158.1 coordinate 282, forward strand.
AGACCCGCTCATACTAGGGCTCGTGAGCGGGGTCGGCTGCACCGTAGGGGAGCTCTCAGCCTACCTCGTCGGCAGGGGAGGAAGGAAGATCGTCGAGGGGAGGTACGGCGACAGGCTCGACGCCATAGAGCGCCTCATAGACAGGTACGGGACGCTTTTAGTCTTCCTGGCGGCCCTCCTACCCATACCGGACGACCTGATACTCGTCCCCCTAGGCATCCTGAAGTACGACCTGAAGAGGATATTCGGGGCAATGCTCGCGGGGAAGATAATAATGTGCCTCGTCCTCGCCTACGCCGGCCACTACAGTTACTCGATGATAGTTGACATCTTCGAGTCGAGTGGCTTGATGGGCGTCGCAGCCTCCGTCGTCCTGCTGGTTATCATCTTGTATATCATGATAAAAGTAGACTGGACGAAGCTGATCGATAGCGTGACAAAAGCAGCCTCATAGATGCCTCCTGGGAAGGGGTCGGGATCCGTCTAGGCGTTATCGTCGATAAAATTTTTTGGGAAGAAGCTGGTCGCCTAGCAGGTATTAAATCTCATATACCCGATATCAAACAGAGAGGTTCCGCGAATGGTATTACTCGATCCAACTGGCTGCATCACAAGCCTCCCCAAGTTAAGGAAGAGCCGTAGACGGAGATCATCGAGCTACGACAGGACCGGCGGGAACAAGGATTACGTCGTCATCCCCGCCGGCACCACGGTGAGCTTAGCCTAGAGGGAGGGCGCCGTTTGCGTCGGGCACGGCTGGGTCACCATCGATTCGAAGGAGCAGTGGTACCTGAGGAAGCTCGTACTCCGGGCCTACTGGGACGGCGAGGAGGAGCCGAGCGTCGAGGTGCCCATAGGAGACTTCTTCGGCATCGGCCACGGCGTCACCCACAACTACATCTCAGCGCCCCTCGAGATGAGCCCCCAGGACGGGAAGGGCTTCAACAGCTGGTGGCCAATGCCCTACGGCGAAGGGGCCAAGATAACCGTCGAGAACCAGGGGGAAGTAGACTCTAAGGCCTTCTACTACTACATCGACTTCGAGGAGCACGAAGATGCTGAGCCCGACCTCGGCAGGTTCCACGCGACCTGGCACAGGGAGAACCCGACAGACGGCATACCAGACGCTGGCATGGACAACAGGACCTGGCTCTTCGAGGGGAAGAACGTCGACGGCGCAGGCAACTATGTAATCCTAGAGGCAGAGGGGAACGGCCACTACGTCGGCTGCAACGTCAACGTCCACAACCTCAGGGAGACCGAGGAGTTCAACTGGTACGGCGAGGGGGACGACATGATACTCATAGACGGGGAGAAGCTCCCCAGCATCGTAGGCACTGGCACCGAGGACTACTACGGGATGAGCTGGTGCCCGACCCAGGAGTACTGCGCCCCATACCACGGGCTACCTATCCCCGGAGGCAAGAACTGGTCCGGCAAGATCACGTGGTACAGGTACCACATTCTTGACCCGATTCCCTTCAAGAAGAGCATCAGGGTCACGATAGAGCACGGCCATGCCAACAGGAGGAGCGACGACTACAGCAGCACGGCCTACTGGTACCAGGCGGAGCCCCACAAGAAGTTTAAACCACTACTACAAGTTGAGAAGCGGTTGCCGAGGGAGAAACCATGAGGGTAGGAGTATTCAGCCCCAACGACCCACGGCCATGGGTCAGGGAGGATAACATCGAGCATATGCTCACGCAGGAGAGGCTCCTCGTCGACGCCCTGAGGAAGGCAGAGATCGAGGTCATCAGAGGTGGTGAAGGCCAGCCTAAGGCCGACCAGATCGCCTGGAGCACCCGGCTGGTCCAGGAGCACGTAAAGAGGATCGCGGACGCGAAGCCCCAGGCCTTTATTATCAACCAGGGGAGCTGGACCTTCCCGTGGGACAGCGTCGACGCCGTCAAACGCTTCGCCGCCGAGACTGGGGACATCGCAAGGGTCGTCATGTTCAGCCACAAGGACCCCGCCGTCCCGGGGCTCGTCGCGGGGATGGCCGCCGGCGGAGGCCTGAGCCGGATAGGCATCCCGTTCAGCCATGTCTTCGGCGACGTCAAGGACCAGAAGATCGTGAAGGAGCTCCTCGCCGTCCTCAAATTCTACGAGAAGAGGGCGGAGCAGGCGGGGACCGCCAGAAGGGTGGTGAAGGAGCTCAGGGCCCAGAAGTATCTCGCCCTGGGCGGCATGAGCCTCAAGATGCCCACGACCACAGCCGACGTCGACCAGTGGCAGAAGGTCTTCGGTATAAGTTACGAAGCTATGGACCAGTCCGAGGTCTTGGCGAGGGCCGTCAAGCTGGTTGACTGGAAGGGGAAGCCGGGTACGAGCGGCTACAAGATCAAGGACCCCCGCCTGGCGAAGGCCGCCGAGTACATCC
>CAZVMI010000159.1:0-2625 GCA_964628365.1 uncultured Candidatus Bathyarchaeia archaeon
GCCCTTGAAGGTCTCGGCGATGACGTCCTTCAGTATGGCATGGTCGAATCCGACGAGGGCTAGGACCGAGCCGAGCGCGACGGTGTTCCTCACGACCTCGGGCCCGCCGAGTTCCTTCACCATGGTCGTCAACGGGACCGGGTAGAGCTTCACGTCGCCTCTACTGAGCTCGCCCTCCGTGAACTGGAGCGCCTCGTCGAGTATTATGCCGCCTCCGGGGATCAGCTCGCCCTGGTGGATGAGCGCTGTCTCCTTGTTGAGGGCGACCACCAGTTCGACGTGAGAGTCCTGCGAGTAGACCTCCCTGCCAGATGCCCTGAGGAGGTAATAGTTGTGGCCGCCTCTGATGAGGGAGGGGTACTCGTTCGTCCCGAAGACGTTGAGGCCGCCCCTCATCAGGGCCGTGCCGAGGAGGGAGCCGCTCCTCGTTATCCCCTGCCCCGCCTCGCCGCCGATCAGGATCGAAACGGTGTCGTCCCTCAAACCGACGCAGATCATCTCCTTCAAAAGAACATCTCCTCCAAACCTAGGCAATTGACGTGCGGCGCCCCGCGCCGCTCACGCGAGTAATCCACGAACCGCGAGGGTATTCAACCTTACTGGAAAACATTTAAAGCAGTTCGTATTTGGTTATGGGAAGGTGAAAACAACGCCCACCGTCACAGTAGACAAGAATAAGTGCACAGGCGCAGGTGTATGCGCCGAGGTCTGCCCAATGAACGTCTACGACATCGTAGACAGTAAAGCCCAGGCGACGCGCCCTGACGACTGCATCATGTGCCTGGCATGCGTTAACGCTTGCCCCAACCAGGCAATAACCGTTGAAGGCTAAACGTATAGAGTCCCATTTCTTTGGTCTAGGTTTTTCTCATTATAGCTGCCTAGTGCATTCTGACGGCTACGGCCCTGACTATGTCTGCTGTGTTCTCGCACCAGTCCGCGACGGTCTCCAGGGCGCTCAGGAACTCGCTGAGCAGGATCATCGAACCGGTGTTGAATGCGGGGAACTCGAGGTTCGCGAGGTCCCTCCTCGCCACGCTGTAGAGCTCGTCTATGTCCTCCTCGAGCAGCTCGACCTCGTTTGCCAGGTTGATGGCCTCCTTCGGGTCCTTCGGCAGCGCCTTGATGCAGTCGGTGAGGATGGATACGCAGTCCCTGTTGGCCTTACACATGTTCTGGGCGGACACCTTCATCTCCGGCGGCGCCTTATCAAATTTCAGGATGTTCAGCACCCGCCCAGCCTCCTTCGACCAGTCAGCTACCCAGTCGACGGCTCTGACGAGCTCCATCATGTCATCCCTCTCCTCCGGGAACATCTCGCTCTTCGTCAGGGCTTCTACCATCTCACGCCTCAGGCTGTCTGCCTCCGACTCCCACCTTGAGATATTGGTGAACGCCTTCTCGCACTCCTCTTGCTTGCAGTCCGCGGCGGCCTCGACCATGGTGTAGAGGTCCTGGACCGCGCTCTTCGTCAGCTCGAGGTGCCTCTCCATCATGCCGAGGACCTCCTCGCCGCGCTTTGGCGCGAACCAGCCAAAAAGTCTCTTAGACAAGGGTACGCTCAAACCTATTCTTGCACCAATATTATAATAGCTTCTGTTTTTCACAAGACGTGACTATAGTATAAGAGAACGATCAGTACCGGTACAGCATGGAATATCACCGTTATGAAAAGAATGAGCTTCAATGAAGCCGTGACCTTCACCGCGGCCAGCCTTACAAGCTTGCTAAATGGTTTGAGGAGCGCTAGAAAGATCACTGCGCCAGTTACGTTTACGAATAGTTGGACCAGCCATGCCCCCATCGAGATTGGGTCCCCGGTGGCGAGGGCCGCGATCATCACGGTAAAAACGGTCCCTATGTTCGCGCCCAGTATGTAGGGCAGGATATAGTAGTCGGCACTGATGACACCGCTCGAAGCCAGTGGTATAAGGAGGGAGACCATCACAGTCGTGCTCGGCACAAGGATCGTGAAGATAAGGCCAGCGAAGAAAGCTCTGATGGGCTTCGTGAATGTTGCCCTGATGAGGTTCCACGATTTGGGCAAGCTAAAGATTTCGGTCATGTACTTCTCTATCCCTCCGAGTGCCAGGAACAACATGGCGCCACCTATTACGATGCCGGACCAGGCCGGGATTATCCTAAGAACTGGTCTGACCCAAGGCGTGATGATGTCTAAGAAGCTAGGGATCTCCCTCAACCACGCCGCCTGGACGAAGATGTAGCTACCTTGCTGAGCTATTTTGGTCAATAAACCAAAGAAGAGCTCGGCAGGGTAGAAGATGATGATGGTGAAGAGGTTGTATAGGATGTGGGAGAGTGTAACGTTGAAGACCGCCATATGCTCTCCCTTCCCTCTTAACCTTCCAAGGACTGATATGAGAAAGGGCGTTACGGTGGTTCCCAGCTCAGCCCCAAGTATCGACGCCACGGCAAGTGATAAAGGCATCACCCCTGAGGCAGTGAATGTGACGATAATTGCGTCGAAGGCTCCGCTGCTGTGGAGCAGCGCCGCGGCTATCCAACCCGCGAAGACGGCGCTCGTAGTGTCCCTGACGACGAGGACGATATTCTGGGCTAGGAACTCGCCCATCAGGGCGGCTGACTCCTTGATCAGGACTATGG
>CAZVMI010000160.1:0-2608 GCA_964628365.1 uncultured Candidatus Bathyarchaeia archaeon
GACTCCTTCCCGCGTTGTTCTGCGTCTATCGCAGGGAGGCGCCTGAGGGCCTCGATCAACACCTGGATGCCATCGAGATAGTCTTGGAGATTGATGTGCTCCTCGCTAGTGTGATCGAGGTGGGGGTCGCCGGGACCATAGGTGGCTGTCGGCTTCCCGGTGACATGACCGTATATGTTCATGTCCCCAGTGCCGGTCTTGTACATCAGTTTGACTTGTTTAGCTCTCACACTCCATATCGCCTGCGCTAGAGCCTTTATCAGGGGGGACCTTGTCGGGGCGATGTACGGCTCCGTTTTATCCATTATCTCCAGATGCACACTCACGCCAGGGGCCTGAGTCCTATAGCCTTCGACAAGCTTGGTAACCTCAGCCCTATAGCTTTCCACAGTCACGCCCGGGGGTATCCTCGTATCCAACAGGATGGTGCACTTGGATGGCACGATGTTGTTAGCTTGGCCGCCCTCTATCTTCTTCAGGCACGTGGTGATAGATCCGAAGTGGCTGTCGGGTTTCTCTCCTGGCATCCGGATCTCCCTGATCTTGGCCCAGATCTCTAACGCTTTCTCGATAGAGTTCAGGTACAGCCATGGGGCTGAGGAGTGGCCGGTCTTCGTTTCGCATGTGATCTGTAGTGTGATACCCCCCTTGTATCCCATCGTTATAGTTTCAACGGCTGTGGGTTCACCAAAGATAGCGTAGTCGGCCTCCACGCCCTCCTTCAGCAGGTTGATTATACCCCTACTCCGGCCCTCCTCGTCAATTACACCTGCCACGGTTATGCTGCCGGGGAAACCTTCCTTAGCCAGTTCTGAGGCGGCCACTATCATCGCTGCGAGGGGTGCCTTCGCGTCGACCGCGCCTCTACCGTAAAGGATCCCGTCCTCAACCTTTACGGGCAGAGGCGGCGCGACGGTGTCCATGTGGCCGCATAGAAGGATACGTGGTCTGCCCTCCCCGAGTTGCCCGATGACGTTTCCGACGGAGTCCAGCCTGACATGGAATCCGAGGTTAAGCATGATGGCTTCAAGATACTCGGAGAGCCCCTTCTCTTCTCCTGATAGGCTGCATATCTCAACCATTCTGGTGAGGAGGTCAACGGGGGAAGTGCTCAGACTCTTCCACCCCGAATGCCTCTTCGAGGACGGCCGCGACCCGGTCGATCTGTCCGCGTGTTATGACGAGGGGCGGTAGGAGGCGGAGGATGTTCCTGCCGGCCTCGAGGGCGAGGACGCCCCGCTCCTGACTGTGGTTCATGACATTTATAACCTCGAACCTGAGCTCGACGCCGATCATGAGCCCCATCCCACGTGCCTCGCGTATGGTCTTGTACTTCGCGCCCATTTCCTTGAGGCGGCCGAGGAGATACTCCCCGTCACGGGCCGCCTTCTCAGGTAGATGCTCCTCCAGCAGTACGTCGATCGTGGCGGTCGCGGCCGCGCACTGGACGGGACCCCCGCCGAAGGTGCTCGAATGGTCGCCTATGCCGACCGCGGACATGACATCGTCCTGCGCCATCGTCACGCCAAGGGGCAGACCGTTGGCGATCCCCTTGCTCACACACATTATGTCCGGGACGACGCCTGTGTGCTGGCAGGCGAACATCCTCCCCGTCCGCCCCATTCCGGTCTGGATCTCATCGAGGATGAGAAGGACTCCCTTCTCGTCGCATAGTTCGCGAAGCTGTATCAGGAACTCGGACGGCGGGACGTTGATGCCTCCCTCGCCCTGGATGGGCTCGGTGACGACTGCAGCCGTGTCGGGGGTCATCGCCTCCCTGATCTTCTCGATGTTGCCGAAGGGCGCATGTCTGTAGCCGGGCATCATCGGGCCGAAGCCTTCCTTATATTTCTTCTTCCAGGTCGCGGCGAGGGCGCCCATGGACTTCCCGTGGAAGGCGTTCATCATAGCGACTATCTCAGTCTTCCCCGTCTTCCTCTTCGCTAGTTTGAAGGCGAACTCGACGGCCTCGGCTCCGCTGTTGGAGAGGTAGCTACGGTCGAGACCCTTCGGCGCTATCCTGCTCAGCCGCTCTAGGAGCTCGCTCCGCGCCTCGTTGTAGTAGGCACCGTGGCAGCTCGTCAGCTTCTCAGCCTGCGCCTTTATCGCCTCGACCACCCTCGGATGGCAGTGGCCGACTATTGATACGCCGTAGTTGCTCGTACAGTCGACATACTCGCGTCCGTCGGCGTCCCATAGTGTCGCCCCCTTCCCGCTTGCGGCTACGACGCCCCTCTTCCAGTAGAGGTTCGCCATAGAAGTCGTTTCACGATCTATGATCTCTTGCCTGTTCATTGCCTGATCACGGTTCCCCCGTCATGATTGAGGGCTGCCCCTATCGCGCCCTCCTTGAATCCCGAGGCGATTATGACCTCAGCCACACCACCCCTCACGGCCTCCTGAGAGGCGTAGACCTTGGTGCTCATCCCCTGGCCGATCTTGTCCTGCAGCTCCTTCGCCTCGAAGCTGCCGAGCCTCTCGACGCGCTTCCCCCCCATCATGATGCCGTCGACGTCCGTGAGGAGGATGAGCCTGTCTGCCCTGAGGGCCGACGCGACGTTGGCCGCCATCCTGTCGCCGTCGACGTTGAGGGGTTCAGCCTCTGCGC
>CAZVMI010000161.1:0-2600 GCA_964628365.1 uncultured Candidatus Bathyarchaeia archaeon
TGGCGACCTCGAAGTGGCTGCTCGAGCCGATGAGGGTCACGTCGATGGCGGTCTCGTATCTCCACCCGACCAGGTACCCGATGGAGTAGGTGAAGATGATCATCGTCGCGTAGTGGAGGAGGTTCGGAACCGCGATGTAGAGGACTAGGAGCGGGTTGCTGAGGATGATCTCGCCCTGGAGGCTGAAGAGGACGATGAGGGTGATGAGGAGGGCGATGAAGCTGATCTTGCTGACCTTCTCCCTGTAAACCCCGTCGAACCATTCGAGGCCCTTACGCGGTATCAGGATCTTCCTCGTCGCCGCCCCAGCCGCCACGGGTACGAGTATGAAGAACAGTACGCTTATGGCGATCAGGTCCCAGGGCACGGGTATGCCGCTGACGCCGAGGTAGAAGGCGGCTAGAGGCGCGTAGAGGACGATCATCAGGGTGGCGTTCACGGCGGTGTTGATGAGGCCCTGCGCCATGTCGCCCTTGGCGAGGAGCATCCACCACATAACCATCGCGGTGCACGGGGAGAGCCCCAACAGTATGACGCCGGCGATGTAACCCTGGTTGCCTCGCAGGAAAAAGTTGGCGTACAACGTCATCAGCGCGGGGGCGATGACCCAGTTGGCGAATACGGCCAGCATGATCGGCCTCGGGCTCTTCGCCGCCCGTTTGACGTCGCCGAAGGCTATGCCAAGGACGGTCGGGTACATCATGAAGAATAGGCAGATGCCTATGGGGATCGATATCTGGGCGAACTTGAGCGAGTCCAGGTACTCTCCGAAGCCGGGCGCGTACTTGCCGAGGAGCAGACCTATGACTATGCAGAGGAATATCCAGACGGTGAGGTACTTCTCAAGAATCCCGAGTTTAGCCTCCTTCTCGGCCATCACTTCATCCTTCCGAGGATATCAGATCGGATGGATTAATATATTTAAAAACGTTGTTATGAGCTTCACGATTTAAAGTATTCCAAGCTTCCTGAGCTTCGCCACCATCTCCGGCTCGCGTAAGCCGTAGAAGACCCACTTCCCCTCCTTCCTACCCTCGACGAAGCCGGCGCCCTCCAGGATCTTCAGGTGGTGCGACGCCGTCGGCTGGGTGAGGCCTAGGGCAGCGATCATCTCGCAGACGCACATGTCCCTGACGACGAGGAGCCTAATCATGCGGAGTCTGGTCCCATCGGAGAGCGCCTTGAAGAGTCTGCTCTTATCCCTCGCTTCCCTGGGTGAGGCTGTCTCCTCGGCGAGCCTTCTAAGCTCCTCGTAGTGCTGGGCGGCGTCATCGCAGGTGCAGAGTCCGGACTTGATCAGCCTGTCCAGCGCGGTCTCAGCGTCGTCCATGACGGATAACGCTTAATGATTTAACGTATTTAAATATGTTCAGAGACCTCGGCGAGCTTAGGCAGCGTCCTGCATTGGTGGGAGTGATAAATGAATGCATAAAATTGGTTTAGGCTTAGACGCCTATGCATGGGGCGAGGTAGTAGACGAGTCTCCCCTTCGGCAGCTCGAAGTCCATCTTTATCGGCATGTCGGTGCTCAGCTCGACTGTGGCGACCTCGCTGCTGTTCCCTGCGGCGTTCACTATCTCGTCCAGGTAGCTGAGAGTGAACGTGGCGCTGCTGTCCTCCTCTGATTTAAGCTCTAACAGGTCGTCGCTTCCCTTCTCCCACTCGCTGAAGGCGCTCCCCATGTCGCCCACGGCGCTCACCTTCAGCACCTCGCCCTCGACGCTCACCTTGACGTGCTCGCTGACGAGGTCGGCGTCCTTTATCGCCATCCTGAGGCTGTTCGTGAGGATCCTGGCCTTCGCCTTGAAGAATATCTTCGGCTGCGGCACCTCCTCGTCGATGGGCTCAAGGATCGGCATCTCGAACCTCCTGCTGTGGCCGCCACGCTTGCAGTTGATGACGAGGCGGGCCTTTTCCTCGTCGAGCCTTATGGTGACGTCCTCGTCCCTGTCGACGCGGTCAAGGAACTTGAGCAGCTCCTTGACGTTGATGCTGAGCTTTGGCTCCCCCTCGCACCTGTACTTGTCGAAGAACTCGCCGGGGAGCTCGAAGTCGACCATCGCTACGTGGCTTGGGTCCATGGCGAGGAGCTTTAGCTGGGCCTCGTTCATCACGAAGGTTCCCTCGTCGACGATGACGCCGAGCGCCTTGATCAGGTTGCGGAACGGGTCTATTCTTGAAACCTCTACCTCAAACAAACGCGGACTCTCCCTCTGAGCTTGGACTCGCTGCCTACACCTACGACGGTAGGCAATAAAAGCGTTAGCTGTAGTCGCGCCACGTGTAGCCGCATTTGGTGCAGCGGTAGAACTGGGTGCTCGACTCGTCTATGCCGCGGGTCTGGACCATCCACCAGTACGCCTTGTCGTTGCCGCACTTGGGGCAATTCGCCTTGACCTGGGGCGTCGTCCTGATGTTCTGCTCCTTCTTGCCGATGACGACGATCTTCTCAGCCTCCTTCGTCTCCCTCGGTATCTCGAGGGGCTGGTCCTCCATCGGCTCCTCGGCCCCGCACTTGGGGCAGACGTAGCACTTCTTCTTGTGGTCCACCTCACACATCGTGCCACATTCAGAGCAAAACTTCAACTAATAAGCCCCAC
>CAZVMI010000162.1:0-2593 GCA_964628365.1 uncultured Candidatus Bathyarchaeia archaeon
CCCTTCTTCACGTTCGGCGGAGGCATCTGGGATAACGCGAAGAAGTACATTGAGAGGGATTTCTGGATGAAGGGCACACCGACCCACGCCGCAGCTGTCACAGGCGACACCGTGGGCGACCCGCTCAAGGATGTGGCGGGGCCGAGCCTGAACATATACATGAAGCTGACGAACATGACGGCGCTCCTCATAGTGCCGTTCCTGCTGGCGCTCTAGGCCCCTACTTCAGGCCCCTGAAGTGCTCCCATCCGCCTGAGGCGACCGGCTTCTCGACGCCGTCATCGACGTAGGTTATGCTCTTCCCCGGGACGACCCTGCCGATCTCGATGAGCTTTGAGCCGGCGCCTTCGATGGCCCTCCGCGCCTCCGCAAGCCCGTCCGGTTTGATGGTGAAGACGAGTTCGTACTCCTCTCCCCCGTACAGTGCAAGGTCGGTGGGGCTGAGGCCGTGGATGCGTGCGAACTCACGCGCCTCCTCTGCGACCGGTACGCGTTCGACCACGTAGCCGAGGCCGCTGCTCCTGGACATGTCGTGGAGGCTGATGGCGAGGCCGTCGCTCGAGTCCATGGAGGAGGTCGCAGCGCCCGACGCCGCGAGGGCTACGCCCGCGTCAACCATCGCCCTGGGCATGTAGACCGAGTCGACGAGGGGCTTGCAGAGCCGCGCGGGCGCCTCGAGGCCCCCGATGAGCATCTTGAAGGCGGCGGCGGTCTTGCCGAAGGGGCCGGTGGTGGCGAGTAAGTCTCCGGGCTTCGCGCCCCCCCGCCTCAGGAGGAGCCTCTCATCTGCGAGGCCGTACGCCATCCCGGTGACGACGATGTCGCACGCCTCGCCGGTGTCGCCGCCGACGAAGTAGGCGCCGTACTCCCTGGCGCCGGAGTCGAAGCCCCTCGCCATCTCCTCCGCGGCGTGTACGGAGAGGTCGCCGGGGGCGCCCAGGGCGGCAAGGAACGCCTGAGGCCTCACGCCCTTTGAGCCGAGGTCGCTGAAGCTCATCACGACCACCTTCCTCGCCGCCTGGAAGTGGGTCATGCCGACTGGGACGTCCGTCCTCCAGACGAGCATGTCGGTCTTGAGGACCACAGCCCTGCCGTCGCCGAGGCTTATCGCGGAGACGTCGTCCCAGAAGGGGACCGGCATCCCTGGCATCACCGCCATGTGCCTCATGAAGCGCTCTACGAGGGCGCGTTCACCTATCTCGGAGATGGTCAGCATACTGGTCCCCATTGAGATGGGGGAGGGGACGGGGTTAAAACCTTTCAGTGACGCGGGTAAACATCTTATACCTCGACGCTTTTTCGTATAGGATATTCGGTGAACTGGGATGCAGAAGCCTCTTGAGGATATAAGGGTCCTCGACATGACCCACGTCTGGTTCGGTCCGTGGTGCACCATGATGCTCGCTGACATGGGCGCCGAGGTCATCAGGGTGGAGCCTCCCTGGGGGGCGATAGACAGGATCTCCGAGGGTATGCTCTTCGGCGGAGCCCCGTACACGTTCCACCACCTCAACCTGAACAAGAAGGACATCACCCTCAACCTGAAGTCGCCTGAGGGGATGGCGATCTTCAAGGAGCTCGTGAAGAAGTCTGACATCGTCATCCAGAACATGAGCGTCGGCTCCATGGAGAGGCTGGGGCTCGGCTACGAGGAGCTGAAGAGGCTCAAGCCTGACATCATCTACGCCGCCCTCAGCGGCTTCGGCCAGACCGGGCCGTACAAGAACAGGAACAGCTACGCGATGATCGCGGAGGCGATGAGCGGCCACACGAGGCTCACGGGCGACAACATAGACCCCAACGGGCCTCCGATAGAGATGGCTCAGGCCTACGGTGACCTCGGCCCCGGCTCACTCGCGGCCATGGCCATCCTGATGGCGCTGAGGTACAGGGACAAGACGGGGAAGGGGCAGATGATCGACGTCGCCCAGCTCGACTGCATGGTGGCCCTCAACACCGCCATAACGTGCTACACGCTCTCGGGGATGCTGAGCTGGGAGCTGAGGAAGAAGTATCCGACTGGCGGCGTGGGCGGCCTCTTCAAGGCGAAGGACGGCGGCTGGGTCAGGGTGGCGGCCTACTCGCCCTCGGCCGTGGACAACATCAGGAAGCTGATGGGGGCTGAGGAGGTCGAGAAGGAGATGGTGGAGAGCTGGGTCGCGGAGAGGACGAGGGACGAGGCGGTCCAGCAGCTCGTCGACGGCGACATAGGCGCGGCGCCCGTCTACCAGATCAACGAGACGGTGAAGGACCCACACATCAAGGAGCGTGGCATGCTCGTCACCGTCGACCACCCGCTCGCCGGGAAGGTGACGACGGCCAACTTCCCGATAAAGTTCAGCCTCACGCCGGCGGAGATCAGGACGGCTGCCCCGTTGCTGGGCCAGAACACGAAGGAGATACTCTCCAACCTTCTGGGATACACGGACGAGCAGATGCAGGAGCTCGTGAACAAGGGCGTGATCGCCCCAGTCTAGCCGCCCACCACATTTCTTAAGAATGGGCGCCTCCACCAATAGGACGCGTGTGCCCCGGTAGCTCAGCGGTCAGAGCGGCAGCCTCGTAAGTTGTAGGTCGCGGGTCCGAATCCCGC
>CAZVMI010000163.1:0-2490 GCA_964628365.1 uncultured Candidatus Bathyarchaeia archaeon
ATAGACGAGATAATCGACTGCACAAAGGCAACGGCCCTCATGATTGTGAGAGTACTAGGCACTGTCTAGCCCACCATCCTTTCCAGCAGCCTTATATCCGGCAGGTGTTTTATTGGCTCTCACGCCATACTTTTTAGGGTATTTCACATGGAGGAGCACAGATTCGGGAAGCACCTCAAGGACTTCGACCTCGACTCATACTACCTCGGGATGAACTACGCCTTCATCGAGGTGGTGGCATCGGGGTGCAAGAGGCTCGCCCTCAGCCCGCCTCTGACCGAGGAGGAGCACAGGGAGCTCAAGGAGCCGACGAGGCTGATCGCCGAGGAGTACGGCGTCCTCGTGAAGGCTGACGGGGACTTCCTGACGACGAGACTGTTCAACCCGGAGTACACCAGGGGGAAGATCGTCGTACTCTTCGCCCACGACGAGGGCGTCCTGAGGGAGTACGATGCGCTGAAGGACCTGAAGTCGAGGGTCGGCAACGCCGTGGAGACGGAGGTCGCCCTGAGATTCGGGAGGCTCCTGAGCTACGACGATGAGACGATAAACAGGCTGATTAGGAAGCCGCGTTTCTAGGCTACGGCGCCGGCCTCGTCCCCAGGGTCACGTCCACCTGGATCGTGTTGCCCCCGCGTATGATCGTGAACTTGACTACGTCGCCCGGCCTGTTGTTCCTCTCCATGTAGTACATGAGGTCGTAGAAGGTCCTGAGGGCGGTGCCGTCGATGGCCGTGATCACGTCGCCTCCGATACTCGTCCTCGTGCCGTCTATCGTCACCTGTCTGTCGCTCCCCTTGACGCCAGCGGCTGCGCATGGGCCTCCGGGGGTGACGTCGACGACGAGCGCCCCCTTCGTCTCCTTTGGTAGGCTCATCGCGTCGATTATCCCCGGCGTGAGGTCCATGCCCGATATCCCGAGGAGTGGATGGGCGTAGCTACCGGTCTGGATGAGGCTGCCGATCTCACGGATTATCGTGTCGCTCGGGATGGCGAAGCCTATGCCGCTGAACTGGTTCGTCTCGCTCAGGATGGCGGTGTTTATGCCTACGACCTCGCCCCTCAGGTTGAGGAGAGGGCCACCGCTGTTCCCCGGGTTGATGGCCGCGTCGGTCTGGATCACGTCGACGATCTTGTAGCTGCCTGTGGCATCCATCTCCCTCCCGACGGCGCTGACGATGCCAAGGGTCATAGAGTCGGCGAGACCGTAGGGGTTCCCGATGGCGACCACGTAGTCGCCGACGACCAGGGCTGAGGACATCCCCAGCCTCACAGGCTTCAGCTTATCGGCTGGCACGTCGACCTTTATCACCGCCATGTCTGAGTAGGGGTCCCTGCCGACGACGGTCGCCTTGGAGGCTGTGCCGTCGATGAACGTCACTGTTATCTGGGAAGCCCCCTCGACGACATGGTTGTTGGTGATGATCCTCCCCTGCCTGTCATAGACGAAGCCGCTCCCCTGAGCCTTGCCGCTGGGGATCGTGACAACGATCAGCACGACGCTCTCCCTGGTCTGGTTATAGATCTGGTTGAGCTGGGCGTTCGAGACCGTGTAGTTGCCTCCTGGCTGAGAGCCGATCTCCCTCATGAGGGAGGCGATCTCGTTGGTCGCCGTCGCCAGCTGAGCCTTGAGGGAGGTGATTTCGCTATTAAGGACAATAAATTGGCTGTTAAGCCCCGAGGTCCTCTGGGAGTAGTCGAGCCAGATGTAGCCCAGGACGCCGACATTCAGGATGATGAGGATGACCATGATCGCCGGATACCAGTTCCGGGACGAACGTCGCTCGGGCTCATGGAACCATTCGCCGCTCATTAAGATCACTAGAATAGCTCGATGATGTCGCTGGATAAAATGTCTTCCCCAAGGCGAAAAAGGGTGGGAAGATTCGCGTCGTCCGGGCTACTGCTTCTTCTCCCACTGCCTGGGCTTGCACACGATCTCCCTGATCCTCATGTCGAAGAACCTGTGGGTGTTGCTGGGTAGGAGCACGATGGCGGCGTCCGCACCTCCCCCGGTCCCGCCTATGGCGACGCAATCCTCGTCCGTCCTGAAGTAGCCGGCGTCCGCCGCCATGCAGGCTACCTCGCAGGCGACCTTCACGCCCGCCCCGAAGAGCCTGAGGACATGTGCGATGACCTCGTCGACCTGGATGGCGCCAAACTTCCTGTTCACGGCGCGGCCTAGGCCGCCGAAAGCGTGGCAAGCCCTCAGGATCTTGCCGCCGCTCTCCTCTATGATCCTCCTGTTCTCCGGGAGGAGTCTGTCCTGGTTCGGCTCAATGAAGCCGACCATGCCGGCGACTATGACGAGGTTGTACTCCTTGAAGACCTGGGACGCCTTCACGCCCGTGACGCCGCTGTAGGAGGCTACGACCACGTTCCTTATGCCCAGCTCGTCTGCCCTCCTCTTGGCGAGCCTCAGGGTCTCATCCGTGTTGACGGCACCGGGCTCCTTGAAGTAGACAGTCTGACATACCTCATTCGACAATT
>CAZVMI010000164.1:0-2486 GCA_964628365.1 uncultured Candidatus Bathyarchaeia archaeon
CTAAGGCGTTCAGGAGGCCGCCGACCCTATTCAGGCACGGGCGCTTGCTCAGGTCAACGGCGACCATCGCCTCGCGCAGGGGCAGTGGGGCGGCGGTCCTTATCGGCTTCGAGTCGAGGGTCGCCCCCCTCCCAACCTCGGCGGCGAAGATCTCACCGTTGTACAGGTCCATGACGACCCCGGCGGCCACGCCTGAGAGGGTACCCGTCTCGGAGACCGCGAGGCTCGTCGAAGCCGGACGCAGCCCCCTGGAGTAGTTCGTCGTGTCGTCGACCGGGTCGACTATGAGTGTAGGCCCTCCGCCGCCCATGGTAACGTCTCCTTCCTCGCTCACCATCGTCGCGGAGACGCCCAGCTCCTTCAGCGTCTCGACGATGACCTCCTGCGCGGCCTCGTCGAGGGCGTCAGCGAGCTCCCTCGGCGGGCGTCGTGGCTCATCGCCCCGTATCTTCTCCGTGGCCTCCCTGACCCTGTTCGCTGCTTCGAGGAGGGCCGGCAGCCCGATCTTGGACATGGTGACGCATATTATTCGGGGGCCAGTATAGAAATATGCTTGGCGTCCTAGGATTAGGAGTGGTCTCCAGTTGGCCTCGAAACCCCTGCCCCTGGGCTTCTACGAGAGGAGGCCTGACGTCGTCGCGAGGGAGCTCCTCGGGAAAACCCTCGTCCGCAGAATTGGAGGCGAGGACCTCGAGGGCGTCGTTGTCGAGACCGAGGCCTACTTCGGGCTTGAGGACCCGGCCTCCCGCGCCTACAGGGGGATGAAGGAGTACAACCGTGTGATGTGGGGCGAGCCGGGCCGCCTCTTCGTCTACAACGTTCATAAATATTGGATGCTTAACGTAGTCGCTCACGAGTCAGACGGCGTGGGCGGCATCCTCTTCAGAGCTATCGAGCCGAAAAAGGGGATCGAGAAAATGACGAAGAACAGGCCCGTATCATCGTTGAGAGCGCTTACGAGCGGCCCCGGGAGGCTCAGCGTCGCCCTCGGGATCACGAGGGAGCTCAACGGCCTCCCCGTCACCGATCCTAGCGGGCCTGTCATCGTCCTGGATGCGCCTCAGGTCGAGGATTTCTGCGTGAGCCACAGGATAGGCGTGGCGGAGGATCTTCCGGAGAAGCTGAGGTTCTACGTTAGGGGGAACAGGTTCGTCTCTGGGTGAGGGGTTTAACCCCTCCAGCAGACTATGGCGCCGGTCTTTTCCAGCGCCTCGATCTCCTGAGGCGTCTTCTTGAGCAGCTTCTTCAGTACCTCCTCCGTGTGCTGGCCGAGGACAGGCGCCGCGGTCTTCACCTCGCCCGGGGTGGCGCTGAACTTCACGGGGAAGTTGGGCACCTTATACCTGCCTGCGACTGGGTGGTCGACCTCGACGAAGCTGTTCCTCGCCTTGAGGTGGGGGTCCTCGAGGCCCTCGTATGCCTCGTAGATTGGGGCGGCTGGGACGCCGAAGCCGACGAGCCAATCGAAGGCCTCCTTCCTGGTCATGGGGCCGAGCTTCTGCTTCATCATGTCGAGGGTGACTGTCTCGACGCCGAGCTCCTGCTTGAGCGCGTCTATCGCCTTCGGCCTCTCGCCGGCGATCTGGATCCAGCCGTCCTTGACGGGGACGATGCCCCATAGGTGGTCTGGGTTCTGCGGCCTATTCTTCCTGCGCGCTATGGGGCTCTCCTTGAAGAGGTCGTATGCGACGGTCTCGCAGCAGTTGAAGGCGACCATGGCGTCGATCTGGCTGACGTCTATCATCTGCCCCTCTCCCGTGCGGTCCCTGTGGCGGAGGGCGGCGACTATGGCGAAGGCGGCGTATATGGCTGGGCCGAGGTCTCCGAGGGCGCCCGCCATGGGGATGGGCGGGCCGTTGACGTCGTAGTTCTTCCCGGTGGCGTAGGTGTGGCCGCTGAAGGCCTCGGCGACGGCTGCGTAGCTCGCGTAGCTCCTGTATGGGCCTGTCTGTCCGAATCCGCTGAGGGCTGCGTAGATGATGTCGGGCTTGAGCTTCTTCAGCTCCTCGTAGCCGAGGCCGAGGCGCTCCATGGCGCCAGTGGCGAAGTTCTGGACTACGACGTCGGATTTCTTCACGAGGTCCTTGACGAGGGCGATCCCCTCCGGCTGCTTCATGTCGATGGCGACGTCCTTCTTGTTCATGTTGAGGGCGTAGAAGGTGCTGCTCGTCCCCTTGAACATCTCGCCCGGGCCGAGGCGTCCTATGTTGCCCCACGGGGGCTCGACGGTGATCACCTCGGCGCCGAGCTCGCCGAGCATCATGGTGCAGTATGGGCCGAACCAGACGTGGGTGAAGTCTAGTATGCGGGTGTCTTCGAGGATCTTGTTCATCTCGGGTTCTTAGAATTGGGTGTGTGGTGGTTGATATTTCTTTCTCGTGCGCGTGGGGGGGAGAGGGGTGTGGTCGTCGTCGCCGCCCCGTGTTCCGTGGCTGATCATATCGGGGTTTTTTGTGTGTGACACGTGTTTCTCGGAGGTCTCAGGG
>CAZVMI010000165.1:0-2409 GCA_964628365.1 uncultured Candidatus Bathyarchaeia archaeon
CAGGTACGGGAGGAACGAGGCGAGATCCGCCATCTGCTCCCTGTTGAACCTGAGCCTCACCTCGACAGGCTCCTTGACCCAGTACGCCTCGACGGTGTCGACGTCGGTGAGGGC
The DNA here is from genome assembly GCA_964628365.1 of uncultured Candidatus Bathyarchaeia archaeon. Taxonomy (GTDB): domain Archaea; phylum Thermoproteota; class Bathyarchaeia; order TCS64; family TCS64; genus UBA8941. The sequence goes on from CAZVMI010000165.1 coordinate 115, forward strand.
CTCCTCCACTGTCTTTTTGATGAGCGCCCTAGCCCTCTTCGGGTGGAGGCACCTAGCTGCATGCCTCCCCACCGCCCACTTGACGACGGCGGCCTTAACATCCGGGACGAAGCTCTTAGCTTCTTCTGCGACTGCGGCGTCTCCTGAGACGAAGACGGACGGCACACCGTGCCAGCCTGCTATGGCGGCGTTTAAGCCGAACTCCCCCGTCTCCCTGCCGTTTATGTGGACGGCGTCGACGACGGCGCCGGAGATCGTGTGGGCGAGGATGCCGTTCTCCGTCCCCTTCATGGAGTGGTAGCCGACGTAGAGGGCGGCGTCGAAGTCTCCGTTTATTCCCTCCATCATTGTGCCGGGCTTCGGCGAACCCCTCACAAGGATGGCGGCCTCGTTCAGGTCCTCCGGCTGGATGTTACGCATCCCGCCGTGGGCGTCCGAGACCACTATCTCCTTGGCGCCGGCGCCCAGCGCCCCATCAATAGCGGCGTTCACGTCCCCTGCCATGAGCTTTCTCCCGTAGTCGTACTCCTTAGGGTCCCCGCCGGTCTGGGAGGGGTCGACTATTCCGCTTATCCCCTCCATGTCTACGGAGATGAAGACTCGTTCAGGTTTTACAGTCATGCACAATCAGAGAATTGGTAGGACACCGCTGATTTAAAACTAGGCTTTAACTGGCTTTCTGAAGAGGATGGGTTTTCCGCAGTAGAGGCAGAGGTTCGTCCTCGGCACCCTCCGCCCGCAGCCCTTGCATGTGGCGAGGGGGCTTATAGCCTCCGTGAGTGCCTCCGACTTCGACGTGGTCTTCTGGATCATGGTGGACTGGAGACCCGCTGGGACTGTTATAAGGGGAACGCATTTCAGGGTTAGTGGGAGGGACGTGAAACTGGCAACAAAAAAACCGACCGCTGCGCCAGTCTTATCTATCTTCTATGCTAAAATCCACCCATGGTCTCCACCCCCATCTTCAAGGGCCCGGGCAAGATGCGCGTCGCCTGCTTCATGTCTGGCACAGGCACAAACACGCGGAGGGTCATCGAGCGCTCCCTTGAAAAGGACGCGAGCTACGGGGTCGTCCTAATCTTCACAGACGTGAGGGACGACCGGCTCGACGAGGACGGGAAAAAGATCTGCAGGGCACTCGACATCGCGAAGGAGTATGGGATAGCCTACGAGTGTGTCGACATCCTAGACTTCTACAAGGAGCGAGGCCACGAATCGAAGAAGGACCTGAGCCTGAGACCCGAGTTCGATAGGCTCGTAGTGGAGCGGATAGAGCCCTACAGGGTCGACCTGATCGTCCTCGGCGGCTACATGAGCATACAGACGGCACCCCTCCTCGAACGCTACGAGGGCAGGATCGTGAACGTCCACCCCGCCGACCTGTCGATAATGAAGGACGGCGAACGGAGGTACGTCGGTATGCACACTGTCAGGGACGCCATCCTAGGGGGCGAGAAGACTCTCAGGTCATCTTCCCACATCGTCCGCGAGAAGGTCGACCACGGCGAGATCCTGGTCATCTCAAGGCCGGTCTTGGTCCAGCTTCCTCCGGGCGTGACCGTCGACAGGCTTAGGGAGGACAAGGAGCTGAGGAGGACGATAGTCGAGGAGCACCAGGACCGGCTCAAGAGGGAGGGAGACTGGGTCGTATACTCCCTCACGGTGCAGATGATTGGCGAAGGCAGGCTCGCTCTTGGCGACGGCATCGTCTATCTCGACGATAAGCCTTCTCCGCGTGGGCTGAGGCTCTAGGTCGAGATGGAAACCACTATTGCGTCATTCAGCCTGACGACATCCTCGAACCTGACCTCGAGAAGTCTGTCACGGCTCCCGCCTCCACAGTAAAAGGTCTTGAGGCTCCTCAGCTCCTCATCGACGACGACACGCATCTTGGTGGCGTAGCCGAGGCTGGGCGTTCCACCTGGCGGGTATCCGCTTATGGGCTCTGACTTGTCGAAGGGGATGAGGTGGACGTTCTTAACGCCGAGCGCCTTCGCGGCCTTCCTCAGGTTGACGCGTCTGTCGCCGGGCACGATGAGGGCAACATTCTCGCCCCTATCCGTTACGGCGATCAGGTTCTTCGTAATCCTATGCAGGTCTATTCCCGTTGTCTGAGAAGCGTCCATGGTGTGAACCGTTTCAGACTTCTCCACAAAGCGGTGCCAGACCTGATGCTCGCTGAGCCAGTTAGGTAAACTCAATACAGTCTCCTCTATATCTCCCAGGCGATTAATGAACTTATTTCATATAGCTTAAAAAAGCGACGAACTTCGGATGGGCTCATTCCCTGAGTAT
>CAZVMI010000166.1:0-2395 GCA_964628365.1 uncultured Candidatus Bathyarchaeia archaeon
CACGGCGAGCTGAAGACCCTTGAGCAGAAGCTGAAGAGCGAGGAGTAGCCGAAATGAACCCTGTGCCTGTCAAGAGGCATAACAATCCCGGACCCAGCGGCTTTTGAGAACACGATCAAACGGATCGAGAGAAGCGTGGACGTGAAATAGACTCGATAAGCCGCAGGTCCACGGCGTGCCTTGATGTAACGCGCGAATCGTTGAAATACGTCCCCGCTAACCCCCTAGAGATTGTCTGGGGGACGCTGGACGTGGGGCGCCGCTCGCCGGGGAGGACCCTCTATGAAGCGTGAGTTCGGCGTGGGCGTCCTCAGGGGCAACCTCTTCTGGCTCGTCGTCTGCCAGTGCATCTGGCAGTTCACGACGAACATCCCCTCCCCGTATCTGCCGCTCTACATCGAGAGTCTTGGCGGCAGCCCCGCAGACGTCGGCCTCGTCAGGTCGGCGGCGTCGATCGCCGGCCTCTTCCTCTACCCTCTCGGCGGTTACATAGCCGACAAGCAGGGGAGGGTGAGGCTTGTGAGCGTGGCGACGTTCATCTACGCCTTCAGCTTCATCCCCTTCGCCCTCGCGCCGAACTGGGAGACCCTGGCCGTGGCGAGCTTCCTCCAGAACCTCGTCCTGTTCTACTCTCCCATCCTCACCGTGCTCCAGGCGGACTCGATGCCCGTCGGGACGAGGGGGCAGGGCTTCGCAGTCGCCATCTCCGTCCCCGGCGCCCTCGGCATCATATCGCCCTTCATAGGCGGCTACCTCGTCGACTCCATGGGGATAGCCCCTGCCATGCACCTCGTCTACGGCGTAGGCTTCCTGGCCGGGCTGCTCGTCGCGGCGATCAGGTGGGTCACCCTAAGGGAGACCCTCGACCCGGCGAAGGCGGAGAAGATCGACTACAGGAACATCCCGAAGGTCCTCAAGGACTCCTACCTCAGCTTCCTTGAGACCCTCAGGTGGATGCCGGACCAGATCAGGGTGCTCGCCGTGATGCAGATGACCCAGATATTCTTCAACGGGGTAGCCGCGTCTTACTGGATACTCTACGCGACGGCGATCATCGGGATCTCCGCGACGACGTGGGGCCTGAACTCGGCGATTCAGGGGAGCGTGAACATGCTCTTCGCCATCCCGGCGGGGAGGCTGATGGACAGGTTCGGCAGGAGGAGGCTCCTCATCCCCATGATGTGCCTCGTCCCGGTCTTCCCGCTGGCGTTCCTGTTCGTCAAGGACTACGTCGGGCTGGCCCTCCTCGTCGTCCTCATGTCGGTCGCCAACGCCTTCCTGAGGCCCGGCTTCCAGTCGCTCCTCGCCGACTACACGCCGAGGGAGAGGAGGGGGAGGGTGACCTCGGCCGTCGGCGGGGGCAACTTCTTCGTCGACATACGGGGCACGGGGTACGGGGGAGGGATGCTCCTCTTCATCCCCGCCGCCGTGGCCCAGACGCTTGGAGGCGTCCTGTACGAGGCGAACCCGACGATCCCGTTCATGGTCATGTCCGCGGGCATGGTCATAGTCATAGTATGGGCCTTCCTCAGGGTGAAGGAGCCGGTGAAGATGGAGACCTGATGAGTGCCTGTTTTCTCATCCTTTCGAGCATCAGGGTCTGGGGATAAAATTATGGCCCCAAACCCCCACCTACTACTACAGATATACATCCATTAAATAATATAATAATAGGCAAAAAAAGGGCATCTAACTTAACTAATCTAACTAATGATAAATTATCTAGGGTAAACACCAGCTTCTACCTCTCCGCCGACTTAAACAGAGAGTGGAGACGATACTGTCGGCTATCCGACAAGGATGGGTGCTGGATACTGGAGGAGGCCCTCCTCGAGTACATGCGGAGCCATCCGGTCTCCCAGGTTACCCTGAACGTCACCCAGGACCTCGCCGCCTACGCTCCCGACCTTCAGACCAGGCTACGCAACAAGATCCTCAGGGACAAGATCAGATCCCTCATGGGCCTCATCCGCCGGATCCAGGAGACAGGCCGAGGTGACGCCGACTCATTCAGGAAGCAGCTGCAGAAGCTGATCCTCCAGGCCACGAAGATGAGGCGCCCAGACCAGGAGCTCCTCGACCTGCTCAAGGAGGCTGAGGATCTGATATGAGCATCAAGAGCCTCGCCATGATCAAGATGGAGAAGAACTTCCGGGCCTTAGAGAAGGGATACCAAAGACAACCCTACACGTGTCCTATTGCTAACGGTCAGAGGGAGCTCACTCTTATCGGGTTTGTTCTCCGCGAGATGGAGGAGTTAGTTGAGTCCGTTGACATCTGTGTCAACAGCGAAGACCGGGATGCAGTTCAGTTCGCCAACATCAGGGAGGAGATCGCTGACGTCTCAAACTGCCTCGACTATCTCTATGAGGCAGTACTTCGAGAGGAGATGAAG
>CAZVMI010000167.1:0-2393 GCA_964628365.1 uncultured Candidatus Bathyarchaeia archaeon
CGCCAGGAGGATGGTCTACTGCCTCGCCAAGATGGGCCTCCTCAAGGAGGTCGGCGCCGTCGCCAGGGCGAAGCTATACCAGGTCAAGAGAGGCTGACCTCAACAGAAGTCGCCGCCGTCTCAGCACTCCCTGATGGGGTTCGTCAGCGAGACTATTGTGCGAGTATTGAAGACGCCGTCTATCTCCCTGATCCTGTTCAGGGTGTCCTTCAGGCTCTCCGTGTCCCCGGTCGCCACCTTCACCAGGACATCGGAGTCGCCGTCCGTGAAGTGGGCCTCGAGCACCTCGGGCAGCCTCCCCAGGCTCTCGACTATGTCGTCGTCGCAGCACCTGTTGGGGTCGAGGCTGATGCTGACGAAAGCCGTCAGGCCCAGCCCGAGCTTCCTCTGGTCAAGGATCGGCCTGTAGCCGAGGATTACGCCCTCGGCCTCGAGCTTGTCGAGCCTGTCTTTGATGCTCGGGTTCGAGAGCCCTATCTCCTCGGAGATGTGGGAGACGGGTGTCCTAGCGTTCTTCCTGAGGATGCCCAGGATCTTTTCGTCCACCTCATCCAGCTTCATAGGCTCCACCTAAATTTTTGAGGTTTAAACCACCCCACGATAGATCAATACATTTAATTATTTAAGTATATCACCATATTCTCCTAAATTATTTAGTGGATATGTTTATTTTTCCTAATTAATATAGGTTAGTCGTGGTGGTCGTGATGCTTGAGGCTTCAAAGAGTAGATTTAGCCGTGTGGGCGGCTTATGGAGGGCTCTGTGATGGATGGCCTCTATGCGACGCTTGTGTTCCTGCTGGGCATAGTCGGCGTCGTCGTGCTGACGTCGAGGTTCAAGCTCCCGCCTTTCCTTGTCCTCTTCTTCGTGGCCCTGGCGGTGGGTCTCGCCTCCGGTCTCCCGCCCGAGGGGATGGGTGGCCTCGTGGTTGAGGGGTTCAGCAAGGTCCTGGGGTACACCGCCGTCATCACGGTCTCGGCTCTCATAATAGGCGTCGTGATGCAGCAGACCGGCGCAGTCTTCGTCATCTCCCGCGCCGTGCTCGGCCTCCTCGGCGGGGGGAGGTCCCACTACGCGATGGGTCTCATAGGCTACATAGTCGCCTACCCCGTGCTATGCTGCGACACGAGTTTCATAATGCTCTCCCCCCTGGCCGAGTCTCTGGCGGCAGGAGGCGCCCTGAACACCATGGTCTACATCCTCACCCTGTCGGCGGGCGCCTTCGTCTCCTACGCGATGCTCTTCCCGGCGGCCCCCCTGCTCCCCGTGACGCTCCTGGGGGCGGACATAGGCTCCGTGCTCATACTCGGCTTCGCCGCCTCGATACCCGCGCTCCTGGTGGGGCTCGTCGTCGCCGACAGGATGGGTAGAAGGTACTCGCGGAGAGTCGAGGCGAAGTCCTCGAAGTCCCTGGAGGAGATCGGGTCCCAGTACGGGAGGCTGCCGAGCATGGCGGAGGTAGCCGCGATAGTCCTCGTGCCCACGGCCCTGATCATCGGAAGGTCCATAGTCAGGAACTTCCTCGACGGCGGGAGCCTGTCCCTCCTAGATTTCGTCGGCGACCCGGTCATCGCCCTCCCATTCGGAGTCCTCCTCTCGTTCATCCTCCTCGCCAGGGGGAGGAAGATGGCGGAGGTAAACGACTGGGTCTCGCAGGGCGTCGCGCGCTCCGCCTCGGTGCTGATGATCGTCGGCTCGGGGAGCGTCCTCGCCACCGTCCTCCAGAGGACGGGCGTGGGCCTCTTCCTAGGCAACCTCGCCCTCGGGCTCCACCTGCCAGGGCTTCTCGTCATATTCGTCATAGCGGCGCTGCTGAAGACCGCGCAGGGCGGGACGACGGTGACCATGACGACGGCGACGGCAATCATCGCGCCTCTGCTGCCTAGCCTCGGCGTCAGCCCTGTGATGGCGGCGATGACCATCTGCGCCGGCGCCATGATCCTGATGCACGTGAACGACAGCTTCTTCTGGGTCGTCACCGGCTTCAGCGGGATGGAGGTGGCGACCGGCTACAGGACCTTGACGGCCCTCATGGCGGTGATGGGGGTCGTCGCCTTCGTCATGGTCTCTCTGTTCGGGCCTGTGCTCGGCCTAGCCTGACCTGAGCCTCGGGAGTCGCTGGGGACTCTCCCAGAACCCCTCCCAGGGGTCCCTCCTCCTCCTGAGGACCGTCTTGATGTTCAGCTCCTTGGGCTCAACCTTCCCCAGCTCGTCCCATGCGAGCGGCGTCGAGACCGGCGCCCCCTCGACCGCCCTCAGGGTGTACGGGCAGGCCATGGTGTGGCCCTGGGAGTTCTGGGGGTAGTCGACGAGCACCTTACCGGGCGCCTTCTCCGTCCTCTCGGTCACAGCCTTCGCTGACTCCGCCGCGGTCTCGCGGCCGACCATCCTG
>CAZVMI010000168.1:0-2355 GCA_964628365.1 uncultured Candidatus Bathyarchaeia archaeon
CAGGCAGAACATAATCCTCATCAAGAAAAACCCTCATTCAGCCGACGCCTCCAGGGTACTGATTCAGACTATCCTTGAGGTTAACGACCGGGATCTTGGCCAGCACGAGGGCGTCGAGGAGTCTGAGGCTCCTCGCCTCGCCTCCTTGGCTCCGGCAGTAACTGGACAGGTGGGACACATCGAGGAGACCACCTCGGGCTCGACGACGCCTCCACGGTGAGCCCGCCGGCACCTGCGTGTTGAATACCTGGATATCAGGAGCCCCCCAAATACAAATACCAAAGGTACACATATCTGTCCGCATACACCCCAATGCACCAATCAAGTAGACCTGAACCCATATTGGTTCAAGTCCGGCCCAGCCCACTTTATCCAATAACAAATACTTTTGGAATAAAATTTTAGGTGGATACCCCCCAGTCCACCATTCTCAACCACTACTCTCCCCCCAGGATCAAAAGCTCTTTGACCGAACTCCTTTCAGGTGAAGAAGACCTAAGCCGGTTTATCAGCCGGGCGATTTCGTGCACTTTCGGGTATCTCCGGGTTTTTCGGTTCCAAAGGGGTCTATCCGGGTCTTTTCGTGCCATCCGATCCTTAGAAGTAGCCAATCGTGCGGGTGAGAAATTGCGTAAATGATAAAGGCTGAGACGTGTTTGGATTCTTGATACCCATGACTTCGAAGCTTGATAAGGGGAAGAGGGTCACCATCGACCTGGATGAGGTTATAGTGAGGTCTGACGGCTCCAAGGCGGCGATGCGCGAGTTCGTAAAGGAGATGCTCTACTACAACCCCGAGTTCACCATCGAGACCAGCCCCCAGGGAGAGACCTGGTACCTGAGGAAGAGGAAGTAGGCGCTCCCTTTCTCACGCGCCCTCCTCAAAAGATTCATACATCCCTCGCCCAGTATCCGTAGGCAGTGACCTGTGGATGTCCAAGAAGCCGAAGGAGATAGCCGACGCGATCTGCGAATCTGGCGGAGCGAAGGCGGAGCTCCCCCTCGACAGGATGTTCGTCCTCGCCGTCCTCGCCGGGGCCTACATAGCCTTCGGCTGCCACCTCGCCACAGTCGTCTCTCAAGATTCTCAGCCGATCCTCGGCGCCGGCCTCACGAGCCTCCTCATGGGCAGCGTCTTCCCTGTGGGGCTGATGCTGGTCGTCTTAGGCGGGGCCGAACTCTTCACGGGCAACAGCCTGATGGCCCTCTCCTGCCTCACGGGGAAGGCGAAGCTCACGGGGCTGCTCCGTAACTGGTCCGTCGTCTACGTCGGCAACCTCGTAGGCTCCCTCGCCTTGGTGGGACTCGTGTTCGGCGGGGGTTTGTACGGGTTAAGCGGCGGCTCCCTCGGCCTCAGGGAGGTCGCCATAGCCAACGCGAAGGTGAACATCCCGTTCGCCGAGGCCTTCTTCAGGGGCATCCTCTGCAACTGGCTCGTCTGCCTCGCGGTCTGGATCGCCACCTCGTCCACGGACGCCATCGGCAAGATATTCGCCTGCTTCTTCCCCATCATGGCGTTCGTCACCTCAAGCTTCGAGCACAGCGTCGCCAACATGTTCTTCATCCCGATCGGCATCATGGCGAAGGGGGTCCCCGCGGTAGCCTCAAAGACCACCCTGGATCTGGCGAACCTGACCTGGGAAGGCTTCGTCACGAGGAACCTCGTGCCCGTCACCCTAGGGAACATCGTCGGCGGCGCCTTCTTCGTCGCGACCCTGTACTGGTACGCCTACCTCAGGAAGTGACGGCTTCAGCGCCCTGGCAGCCAGGCCTTGACTATCATGACCATCAGCACCGCCACGATGAAGAGGGTGACTATGTTGAAGATGTTGAGGATCCCGGGGTCCGGGAATCCGTCTAGCTGCCTCCGGATCATGACCGTCAACGCGAGGCCGATGAGGGCCATCACGGTCGTCCGTACGCGCTGAATCAGCTCCATCGTTTAGCGGGTAGCCGCTCCGTTGATTTAAGTTATGACCTCGTGGTGGAAAGGTTCTTACAGCTGAGGGCTAGGTGGTTCTCGATCGGCATGAGGTACCACGTCAGGCGCCGCGACAAGGAGATCGTGGACAAGGAGGCCATGAAGAAGGTCCTGAGATCCACGGACTACGTCACAGTCGCGATGTGCATGGACGGCGAGCCTTACCTCGTGTCGCTGAGCCACGTCTACGACGAGGAGGAGGGCTGCATCTACTTCCACTGCGCGGGGGAGGGGAAGAAGCTGGATTTCCTCCGCGCTAACCCGAGGGTCTGGGGGCAGGCCCTCATCGACCACGGCTACCACGAGGGGCAGTGCAGCCACCTCTACGCCTCCGTAATGTTCGACGGCGTCGTCGATTTCGTCGAGGGCGTCGA
>CAZVMI010000169.1:0-2346 GCA_964628365.1 uncultured Candidatus Bathyarchaeia archaeon
CCCTCGAAGCCCTCCGCCGCCTCGGGGCGGAAGACGGTGACCTTGTCGTGGTAGAACTCGTGTAGGTGCCCGTTAGGGTCCTGGACCATGTTCGCGTAGTCGCCGTGGGCGTCTATCACGAGGAGCGAGGCGCCCTGCCTGAGGAGCTGCTCCATTATGCGCCCCGCGAAGTAGCTCTTCCCGTACCGGGTCATGGCGAGGATCGCGGTGTGCCTGTGCAGCTCCTTACCGCTTATCGGGACGCTTATGCTCTCCCTGTGGAGCAGGTGACCCACGTCGAGGGGCAGCTCACGTTCGTCGAGGCTGAAGAGCCTCTGCAGGAGCTCGTCAGACGCCCTGTAGACGGGGGTCCCTGGCATCGGGGGCGACCTCGGGCGACGGACCTCGTTGCGCCCCCCCTCCTCGTGGAGGTAGCCGAGTATCTTCGACGTCGCGATGATCTGTATCATCTCCTCACCGACTCCGAGCTCCCTCTGCTTCCAGGCGGCGCCAGGCGTGGTTCGCTGGTCGTAGAAGGGGTGGCTCGACGTGATCTGCTTCACCTGCCCCAGGACCTGCAGCTTCCTCATCGCGCCGTCTGCCTGGGGCTCCTCGACCTCGACCTCCACGTACTCGTAGGCGATCGGCCTGTAGCTCCTGTCGACTATGTTGAAGTCGAAGAAGCTCGGGTCCGCCTGACCTATCACCATCCCGTATTCCTGCACCATCATCCCTCCCTCATCATCCGCCTCGTGCCCGTGACGTCCCTCCCCGCCTCCTCGAGCCTCCTTATTATGAAGGGCTCGTACTTCCGGGTGTATAGGTCCCGGTCGAAGCGGGCGAGTGTGTCAGCCTGCTTCAGGGGCAGGTTGTACTCCACGTCGTTACAGAACCAGTAGCCCAGGTGGTTCAAAACCTTTTCAAGGGGCGCCATGTCTGTCTCCTCCTCCAGGAGGAAGTTCCTCTCCCTCTGCCTCCAGGGCTCCGAGTGGCCCAATGAGGAGGCGATGATATCCACCCTGAAGGGAGCAGCCTTCGGCGTAGGCCTCCAGTAGGTGGTGAAGACACCAGGGCTGGTGAAGAATGATTCGAGTGCCTCCCTCACGGCGGCGGCCATCTCCCCCTTCAGGGCCCTGTTGATCCTATTGTACAGCGATGGGAGTTCGTCCCTCGCGTAGAAGATCGCCGGCGCCAGGTAGAGAGGTCTCGTGTACCCCTCCGACCTAGTCGACGCCATGACGAGGGCGGCGTCGCATAGGGGCCTCCTCTCCATGAACGGCTCCATCTGCTGTTTGTCGCCTTCCGGCAGAGCCTCGATCTTCATCCTGAGGTCCATGGGCGACGAGGCGCCGTCCAGGAGCTCCTGGAGCCTGCCCAGGCCCGCCCTCATGACGGCGCCCCTGAGGAGCTCCATGTAGAGGTAGAAGACCGAGGAGTCCTTCGCCACGGCGACCAGAGGGAATCCCCGGTCCTTAGCCAGCCTCCTCAGGGCCGACATGGAGGAGAAGAGCTCCGCGAGGAGCGCCGCGTGGTGGCTGTACTCCCTGACAGCGTAGGGGAACCTGGCGAAGTAGAGGCTGCCGTCCAGGAGCACGATAGGCTTCCCGCCCTCCGCGAGAACCCTCTCAGCCGCCCTCCTCGCCGCGTCGTACTCGCAGATCATCCTGACGTAGCCTGGGATGAAGCCCCTGTCCCTGTCGTCGTAGACCTCGCCGACGTAGAGCTTCACCCGCTTCTCCAGCATCCTGTCCCTGCCCGGCCAGTGGACGAGGGCGCAGGCGCGGCCGACTGTGACGAAGTCGCCGTAGGCGAAGTTGCTGAGCTGGACGCCTCCGTCGACCGAGATCAGGGCCTCGCTGCGGTCCTTCTGGTCGTGGGCGTATTGATGCCATATTCTCTGCACGTCGGGCGCTAATAGCGGAGCCGCCTCGGTCTCCTCCTTGTGTGCCCCGAGTTCGCACGCCACCCTCTCGAGCTCCTCGTAGAACTCGTCGAAGAAAAGGTCCCTCACCCGCGACAAGAAGCCTCAGCCCCCCCTCAAGAGTGCAGCGGCAGACCCCCGAGCCTCTCGGCTTGGCGGCGTGCAGACACGCTTAGCCCTCCTCCGTCCCGGTTTCCCGCGAGCGCCGAACGTTGGAACTTAGGTTGCTCCCTCCCGGGCCTGGCCAGGTTCGCCCCTCGAATGCCCATGCGCCCCCCTACGAGGGCGCGCGGTGCAGCCGCCGACCCCGCGGGGCAGGACATCGACGGAGAGCAGAGCGTCTTACCCGCCGCTTCCCCCGATCCGCGTCGGGGTTGCTGACCCCCCTTGTAGCCCGTTAGGGGTCACGGGGCAGGGCTAGCTCCCCGGTCCTACCTGCCGCTGCA
>CAZVMI010000170.1:0-2296 GCA_964628365.1 uncultured Candidatus Bathyarchaeia archaeon
AGAATGTTTCACCCTCATGGCGGAGCGTCCCTTCCTGGGAATCCTGCGGCAAGAGATTTGAAAACTGCGGCTTTTTTTAATCCATGCCTGAAACTTGCGGATACAGCTGGTTAAAAAGGGAAAGTGTTCTGCTGGTCGTCGGTTTGCCGGCTGTAACTGTTTTTATGGTTTCAGGTTGGGCTCCTTCTTCTCGTCAAGCTCGACGACCTTGCAGCATCTCCTGTCGAGGTGGCCCATGAGGTCGACGCCCGCCCTCGCCCTCTGCTCCTCCTCCTCGAGGCACCTGTCGAAGCCTACCTGCCTGACCCTCTCGTAGTTCTCCGCGACGAAGGGGTACCACTCCCGTTGGTATACGGTGTCCTTGCAGGTCATGTAGGAGTCGCAGAGGAGGCAGCTCCTCAGCCCCTTCCCCTGGGCGCATGGCCTGTTTCTGCACGGGGCGCCGTCGCCTGCGAGGCAGCCACGGCACTGGGCCTGTGAGAACCACTCGAGCCCCCTCCTGAACTCCCTGAAGCTGAAGGACTTCACGACCTCGTCCATCCAGTCGTACCTGACTGTGTCGACGAGCCTCTTCAGCTCGCCTGCGGTGAACCTTACCCTGCCGTTGCCGTTGGGGCACTGGCCGCAGTAGACACCGCAGACCCCGTACCTATCGTTTGACATGCCTGTATAGGTGTGGGAGATTTAGTTTAAAAAACGATTCATGGTACCGTCGATGACGCTCTCATGAGCCTCGGCGGCGTCTGCGTGATCTCACATAGTATTTATAGGCATGATTAATGAGGGCGTCACGTGCGAATCGCATACGCGAACAGATTTGCTACCTGAACAAACGGCGCATAGAAAAAGGTTGCATCTCTGTCTCGTTTAGATCCATGTTGTTCTGGTACAATATTTTAAAAAAAAATTCTATATAGTGGATAAAAAAATCTTGAGACTTTAGGCAAGTTCTTTTTATCTACAGTAACTCATCCACCATTCCCTTAACTATCTCAGCTATCGCCGGAGCGCAGGTCAGGCCCGGGGACTCTATGCCGATGAGGTTGATGAACCCCGTGAGACCCCTCTTCTCCTCGTGTTTAATGACGAAGTCCCTGGCTGGCTCGCCCGGCCCCTGGAGCTTGGCCCGTACTCCCGCCATGTCCGGGTGGAGGTCCTCTTTCCTTGTCTCTGGGAGATAAGTGACGATGTCGCTCCAGAAGGGCTCGACAGGCGACTCGACCTTGTAGTCTATTTTGTCGACGTAGTAGGCGTTGGGGCCAAACTTCAGACGTCCCACTAGGTCTGGGACCGTATGGATGCCGAGCCCAAGCGTGTCCTGCAGCGGAGGTGGGTAGACGAGCATCGTCGCAGAAGGCTTCCCGCCTAGGCTGTAATAGTCGCCCTTGCACCAATGGAGTCTATACCTGGCCTCATCGATGTCTATGCCGACCATCTGTGCGACCCTGTCGCAGAAGAGGCCGGCGGAGTTCACCACGACCCTGGCTTCGACGCTGAAGGTCTCGCCTCCGCTTATTGTCTCAACTATGTAGCCGTCGCCCGTCTGCCTTATGGCGGTGACTTCGGTGCCGAGTACAAGAGGATCCGAGCCGCTCTTCCTCCTCGCCTCGCGTAGAAAGTGATCCATGAAGCCATGAGCGTCTATGATCCCTGTGCTCGGGCTGAGAACCGCGGCGTCTCCCCTGACCCTCGGCTCCAGTCGCCTTATCCTTTCAGAGTCGATGAGCTCAAGGTCCTCGACGCCGCAAGCCTTTCCCTGCCTGATCAGACCCTCGAGTTGCCTGATCTCATCATCGCCGTTACCGACGATGATCTTGCCCAGCCTCTTGTGGGGGATCTTGTTCTCCGAGCATATCCTGTACGTCATGGGGTTGGCCTTGACGCAGAGCTTCGCCTTGACGGAGCCCGGGGCGTAGTAGATGCCTGCGTGGATGACCTCGCTGTTCCTGCTGCTCGCTCCCTGGCCTATGGCCGGCTCCTTCTCGAGGATGAAGATATCCCTGTCTCTGCCAGCGATCTCCGAGGCGACGGCGAGGCCGACGACGCCTGCGCCCACGACGACAACATCGACTTTATCCAACGTCAACTCTCCTTTTTCCCACGCCTTAAAACCGTTTCGCGCTTCACGTGGCCTCCACCGCGATTTAAGGGTCCGTCACCCGGCTCATGTCCGAATTAGGTGTCTCATACAGGCTTTGATGTGTTACTCCATACCTAGCTATTCTCTTCTGTGTTTTTCCTGGTATGTATTTAGCTCATGAAATTGATTCTCCCATATTTGGTGCTCTTTCAGCGA
>CAZVMI010000171.1:0-2280 GCA_964628365.1 uncultured Candidatus Bathyarchaeia archaeon
AGGGGGAAGGGGGCTGCGACTGCCCTGATCAGGTCACTCGTCGATGACTGTGAGAGGGGGCTCGCCTCCCTCGGGGGGAAGGCCTGCGGCTTCATCGCCGCCGAGGCGTTCAACACAGGCGAGGGGACGCCGATGGATAAGCTCTACGCGGCGAACGGTTTCGAGGCGGCGGACGGCGAGATGTTCAGGCTCATCGGGAGGAGCTACGTCGCACCGAGGCAGGTGACTTATCAGCCGTCGCCGGACGACGCGGGTAGGGCCGTGGCACTGTTCAACCCGACATGCGAGTATTCGTACGGTTTCGCCGTTAGGGTGAGGGAGTTCCTCGGCGAGGTCGCGCCGCGGTTGGCGGTCGAGCTCTTCGACCAGTGGGAGAGCCCGAAGGAGTCTATAATGCACGGGAACCACTGGCTCGTCGTGAACGCGACGCCGATCAAAGGCTCGTGGGCTGATAAAGAAGGTCTGAGGGCCGAGGTCAAAATGGCCCTGGAGAAGAGGTGGTGAGGGTCAGCCCATCGGGAAGGACCAGCGGAGGATGTCCTTCACAGACTTCTCGACGTAGGCGCCGCACTTCTGGGCGATGTTCTGGGAGGTGAGCACGCCGTAGATTATGCCCTCCTTCACGACGGGGAGGCGCTTGATGCCATTCTTCTGCATGATCTCAGACGCCTTGATCAGGTCCTCGTCTGGGTCGACTGTTATGAGGGGCGAGGACATGACGTCGGAGACCTTCAGCTTCTTCGGGTCCTTCTCCGCCGCTAGGACCTTCCTTACGAGGTCGTCCTCTGTGAGCATGCCCTTCGGGCTCCCCTTATCGAGGACGATCAGGTAGCTCTTAACGGCCTTCGCCATGGCCTTAGCCGCCTCGACGACGGAGGAGGCGGTCTCTATGGTCGGGAACTCCCTGTCCATATAATCCTTGACGCGGTATGACATTGATACACCAAGGCATTCCTGGGAATCTACGAATATAAACCTAAGACTTTAGCCTCGCCTCGGCTTCCTACGCCGGAGGGTCCGAGCCCCCCCGTGGCTTTCGGTTCATGTAAAGTGGCAGTACATAACGGGAAAAAATTTTCCAGCTTTTTTTGAAATGGATGCGTTTTTGCACAGATCGGGTCCTGAATGGCGTCTTTTCCGAGCGCCTTTTGGCTGGAGGTACGTTTCCCTTGTAGGTAGGCTGGACCTCCCAAAATTTTTGGGCCTGATACTTCATTAGCCTGAAGCTGTGCCCGGGAATTGGGGTTTTTATTCTAAAATATTATATAATTAAGAGTCCACTTGGGGTGGCAACGATGCATGTCGGGTTTAAACAGCTCTTTTAATCGCGTCGCCAAGGACTACGACGAGGTACGTCCAGGATATCCCGAGGAATTGATCGAGGACATAGTAGAGATCACCGAGTTCCCGAGGAACGGCAGGATACTGGAGGTTGGGTGCGGCACCGGTCAGGCTACGACGCAGCTGGCGAGGAGAGGGTACCGGCTCCTCTGCCTCGACATCGGTGCAAGCCTGCTGGATATAGCCCGGAAGAAATGCGAGGGGTACTCCAACGTGGAGTTCTTGAACGCCTCCTTCGAGGAGTGGGAGCCCGGATCAGAGCCGTTCGACCTCGTCGTCTCCGCCACGGCGTTTCACTGGATAAGGCCGAAGATAGGCTACCCGAAGGCGGCCCGCGTCCTGAGAAGTGGGGGGCACATCGCTCTCTTCTGGAACTTTCACCCGACGCCGTACTCGGGTTTTTTCGACGACGTTCAGGAGGTTTACCGGAGGATAGTTCCCGAATGGAGGGACCCCAGGGAGAGGCCGGGGACGGAGGCTAGAATCAGGCAGATAAAGGATAATATCGAGGAGACGTTCATGTTTGACAAGGTTACAGTTAAGAGGTACCCCTGGACGAGGGTCTATGGCAGGGGTCAATACCTCAAGCTCCTTGATACCTACTCGGATCACCTGAGGTTAGACGATAGGAGAAAGAGCGAGCTGTATTCCGGCATCGGGGCCCTGATCGATGAAAAATACGAAGGAAAAGTAAATAGACCCTACCTTTCCGTCCTGTTCATCGCCCAGAAAAAGGCGTAAAGCGGCTCCTAGAATAGAACGTGTGGATTTAGCTATTCTGCGTTTGTTGCACACTAATATACGTTTGTGTAGATTAGTATGCGAGTTGTGTCGTTTCTGAGTTTCTTCCGCTGGGAGGAGCTTTTCCATCGGAGATCGGCGGGACCCCCTACTGTTTTTGAGATGTGGCGCCGGGGGAGGGATTTGAACCCTCGCGAG
>CAZVMI010000172.1:0-2234 GCA_964628365.1 uncultured Candidatus Bathyarchaeia archaeon
CTCGACAGGAGCCAGGTCGAGCGGATGATAGAGGCCCTCCTCGAGGCCTGGGAGGCGAAGAAGAAGGTCCTCGTCGTCGGCGTTGGGAGGAGCAGCCTCGTCGGCAAGGCGTTCGCCATGCGCCTCATGCACCTCGGCTTCAACGTCTACGTCCTGGGCGAGACGATAACGCCGGACGTGGGGGGAGGAGACCTTGTCCTCGTCGTCTCGGGCTCGGGCAGCACGACGCTCCCAGTCACAGTCGCGCAGATGGCGAGGAGGCTGGGCGCCGACGTCCTCGCGGTGACGAGCCGCCCGGACTCGCCCCTCGGGAAGACCGCTGACATCATAGTCGAGGTCCCCGGGAGGGAGAAGATCGCGGAGGAGGACGAGTACCACGCCCGTCAGCTCAGCGGCGAGCACGAGAGCCTCGCCCCGATGGGCACCATGTTCGAGGACACATGCATGGTCTTCCTGGACAGCGTCATCGCGGAGCTGATGGCGCGCCTCGGGCTGAACGAGGACGCGCTGAGGAAGAGGCACGCCACTATAGAGTGACATTGAACAGGCTGGGAGAATTTTTCCCTCTCCACACACGCAAACCGAAGTCGCCCCCTAGGCAAATTTCCTTCTCAAAACCCCCTCTTAAAACAAGGCGCGCATGCTTGGTTCAAAATTCTTTTTTGTAAGGTTTGTGTAAGGGTTATTGTGGCTGTTACGGAATTTGAGTCACTAGAAGTACTCTTCAATCAATTGAACCTCAACCACATCAAGAACGTGCTTATGAGCGCATACCACAGCTCCGGCGCCGGAAGATCTCCCTTCAACCCTCTGGGACTGTTCCGCTTCAAGATCATATACTTCCTGAAGGGCTACCGCTCCCAGAGATCCCTAGAAAGAGAAATCAGAGTAAACAGCAGGACCAGAACACTCTGCGGCTTCAACGAGAAGGTACCAAGCCACTCCACCATCGTCAGGTTTGAACACAGAATAGGCGCTGAGAGGCTGAAGAAGCTCGCAGGACACCTCATAAACGACCTCGTCGAATGCGGCTTCATAAAGGGCTTAAAAGTCGTCCTAGACTCCAAGCCTCTGGAGGCCAGGTGTAGAAGGGACCCGGAGAACCCTTCGAGGGGACGGCTCGACGCGGAGGCCAGGCTTGGCAGAGGCGTGAGAGGCCTGATCATGGGATACAAGGTTCACCTGGCATGCGACGGCGAAGCAGAGATGCCCCTGGCCTACACTGTTGCACCAGCCAACGAGAATGACAAGAGACATGCCGTACCACTTCTAAGCGAGGCGGCTGAAAAGGTTAGAGCCGAGGCCGTGATCTGCGATAAGCAGTACTCAAGCCAGAGCATAAGGAGGTTCATAGAGGATCTGGGCGCAGAGCCAGTCATACCCTATCCGAGAAACCAGAAGCTTGGAGCCAGGGGAGTCTTAAGGGTTGACAAGAAGTTCAGGACTCACGGCCCAGAAAGGCTCAGGGCCCTCTACGCGCTCAGGAGCTCAGTTGAACGGGTTAACTCACGGCTCTCAACCTTGATAACCAGGATATCGTCCAAGGGCTTGAAGGCTGCGATGGCTCAAGTCTCATACGCTGTCCTATCGATGCTCTTCACGGCTTGGACGGCCATAAAGACTGGTAAACCGGAGAAAGCCAGAAGCATAACGTACTACGTCTGACGGTCTTCATGCGTAAGGGTGCCCTGCACCCCGCAGGGGCAGCCTGCACCACCGATCGTAACTCAGCTTAATAGCCTGTGTCGATGAGGTTCATAATGTAGGATGAAGACCTTCACCTTCAAGGTTAAGTTGAAGCATGATAAGCGGGTCTGGCGTAGGGTTGAGATCCTCGGCAGCCAGACTCTGGATGATCTGCATGGGGTCATCCAGGAGGCCTACGGCTTCGACGATGACCACCTGTACTCCTACTTCATGAGTGGGAAGGCTTGGGACCTCTCCGACTTTGAGTATCACCATCCGGATGCGGCTCCCCAGACGCCTGTAGAGGAAAGGATGAGGACCATGATGTCCAAGATCCGAGGCACGTATCCTGAGCCGAGGCTTCCAGCAACGAAAATGAGTATACAGTCATTGAATTTAAAACCGAAACAGAAATTCCTCTATCTCTTCGACTATGGAGACGAATGGCAATTCGAAGTGGAGTTCATTGAGGAGGGAACCTCAGAGGGGAGACACTACCCGCGTATCATCGATTTAAAAGGAGAATCTCCACAACAATACGCGGACTA
>CAZVMI010000173.1:0-2193 GCA_964628365.1 uncultured Candidatus Bathyarchaeia archaeon
GGCTTCTACGCTTGGTTCTCTGGTGGTTCTGGTAGCACCTTGGGCAGTAGACTGGGCGGCCCGCGGCCGCGGTGAAGGACGCCGTGAACTCGGCTCCGCATTTCGCGCATCTATGCCCGGGTACCCTCGGGGCTTCGGTGATGGCGGTGTAGTTGCCCTCGAGCTCGGTGATCTGGGTGTTGGTCATGGCCATGATCCGGCTCAGATCCTTCATCTCCTCGGGGCTTACGAGGGAGATGGCTGTGCCCTCGGCGTCCATCCTGGCCGTCCTGCCTATCCTGTGGAAGTAGACCCCGGGGTCGGAGGGGACGTTGTGGTTGATTATGTGCGTCACGTCCTGGATGTCGAGCCCCCTCGAGGCGACGTCCGTGGCGACGAGGAGCCTCAGCCTGCCTCCTCGGAAGGAGTCCACGACGCTGTCGCGCTGAGGCTGGGAGAGGCCGCCGTGGAGGGCCCTGGCGTCGTACCTCCTCGCGGCGAGCATCTTGGCGAGGCGGGCGGCGCCGTGCTGGGTCCTGCAGAATATTATGGCGCGCTCCACCCGGTGCTCGTCGAGGATGCTGAGGAGGACCCTGAACTTGTCGGGCGCCTCGACCTCGACGAAGCGCTGCGCTATCTGGGGTAGGGCTATCTCGTCTCTGCTGACGATTATCTTCTCCGGGTAACGCAAGAATTCCCCGCAGATCTGCATGACGTTGCGGTCAATTATGGCCGAGAACAGGCTCATCTGCTTGTCCCTAGGGGTGCTGTTGAGTATGCGCCTGATGTCCTCTATGAAGCCCATGTCGAGCATGCGGTCGGCCTCGTCGAGGACGACGATCCTGATCTTCCCTAGGCTCAGGGTTCCCCGGGCGAGGTGGTCCAGGATGCGTCCGGGTGTACCCACCACTATGTGGACTCCCTGTCTGAGGGCCTTGGCCTGGCGCTGCATGGAGTCGCCGCCGTAGACGGTGAGGATCTTGACCTCCCGGTACTTGGCGAGGAGGCTCATGTGCTCCGTGATCTGGACAGCCAACTCACGTGTCGGGGCGAGGACGAGGCCCTGTACGTGTTTGAGGTTGGGGTTCACGAGCTCTATCATGGGGATGCCGAAGGCGGCGGTCTTGCCGGTTCCGGTCTGGGCCTGGCCGATGACGTCGCGGCCGTCGAGGAGGAGGCCTATCGACTGGGCCTGGATGGGTGACGGGGTCTCCCAGCCCATCTCCGTGATCCCTCTCATGACCTCTGTGCTCAGGTGCAACTCGTCGAAACAACTTACCCGCATGTTTTCATCTCCTCATCACCGGAATTCGACGTGTCGCAATCGGGAGCTCTGGGGCTTCGAGTTTAAACATGCGACGGATTCTTAGTGACTACCCCATTGGGCGGGGGGCGGAATAAAAGGGTTTAGGTAAAAGAATCTTTGGGATAAAATCCTCAGCATCCACATCAAGTTAATTTAATCCGGTCTCTGTGATTGGTCGGTTTTATGATACGAAATTGTCAGGTGGAGCTGAGGATAAGGCTATGTCGGTGCGTGCTCATGGGTTGGATAAGAGTTAAATCGTCATCGGGTTGAGGAATAATCGGTTGTGTTAATGTCATTCAAACTAAAAGATTTGCAGGACTTAGCTGAGTCCAAGGGGAGGGAGTACTACAAGGAGAAAGGCCACGACTGCCTACCATCGACGATACTTGCGATCAACGACGCCCTGAAGGACGTAGACGACGTAAACTACGCTGACCCAATCGTGCTCAAGGCGACGAGTCCACTCCGTGCAGGCTTTGGGGTGTTTGAGGGCCCATGCGGCGCGGTGACCGCGGGCGCCGTAGCCATCGGGCTTAAGTTTAGTACATCGGATGTAAACGACCATACCACTATTAATAATGCCGGAAGGAAGTCCGCTGAGTGGCTGAGGTGGTTTAAATACCAAATGTTTGGGTCATATAATTGCTTCGACATCAAAGCGACGCCATTCGAGAGGGAAAGATGCACAAACGTTGTCACTCAGTCGGCAAAAAAGCTTGTCGATATTTTGACTGAAGGAAATCCGAAGGTCACACGATAAGTCACACGCAGATGCGATGGTTGGGTATCAGGTGGAGCTGAGGATAAGAATATGGCCTCACACACTTTTTTCATATGAGAGTCGGAATGTGGTACTTTTGATAACCCAAAAAATCAAATTGATCGAAGCAATAGTAGACGATGAG
>CAZVMI010000174.1:0-2179 GCA_964628365.1 uncultured Candidatus Bathyarchaeia archaeon
TCAGCATGAGCGGCATGATCCACACGAGGCTCGTGGACGGGAAGCCGGAGCCGTTCCCCGCGATCCATTACTGCGTCGGCGGAGCATGGGATGTCCCCACAGTCGGAGGCCACCTGGCCGAAGGGACGAGGGTGAAGGGCGTCGTCGAGGTCTTCGTCACCGAGATCCTCGGCATAGAGGAGCTGCTGCCCTCGAACTATGACCCGGCGACGGACGGGGCCCCGGAGGAGTGGTACCGGGAGACCAAGTAGGCTCTGGGTGGCGCCACGCTCTAAAACGCCGCAAAACTCCTCTATTTATATTATAAAAAAATGTTAAAATAGGTTACAAGAGACAAACTATATTTAAATTTCTAGGACAATGTGTTATATAGAGTCCTCTTAAAAAAACAATATAAGCAATTTAATAGGAAAATATCAAAATAATGAGGAATGATGTTGTTTTTTGCATGTTTAAATTTAGGAAGACAATTTGTTCGTGCTCGAATCTCGATTCAGTTGCCCGAGGGGGAGCCCGAGGGAAAAAGATGATTTAGGATGCCTGAATGCGAGATCTGTGGCGAAGAGGCCGACCGGCTCATCACGTGTAAGTCCTGCGGCGCCAAGTTCTGCGAGGACTGCGGCTCGCCCATGGAGAAGCTCTGCGAGTTCTGCGCCGAGGAGGAGGAGTTCGACGAGGAAACCGACCTCGACGAAGAGGGCTTCGAGGAAGATGAGGACGTGGACGAGAAGGGGTAGGGCTCAGACCCCACCCCCTATCCAGTCATCGGAGGTATCATTTTTCAAACCCTTTTTTTGGGCAGAACCGAAAGCCTAGCTAGAGCCACCAAGGTTTATTAACTAAAAAACTCGTGGTCTGAACGATGACCGGTGAGAGAACCAAGTACTGTCCCAACTGCGGGGCGATGATCGACTACAAGTACGATGTCTGCCCGAGCTGCGGCGCACGGCAACCCCTCATGCCCGAGATGAGGCCGAGGATGGTCAAGAACCCCTTGCTGGCCGCCCTTCTCTCCCTCCTAATAACAGGCGCTGGGCAGGTCTACGTGGGCGCGGTCTGGAGGGGCGTCGCCTTCTTCCTGATCGTGTTCACCGTCGGCATCTTCCTAGAGCCCTACGTCAGCTTCGACATGCTCATGGTCGTTGGAGTAGCTTTCGCCATCGTATCGGCCTATGACGCCTATAGGCTCGCCAAGGCAAGAAATGAGGGGTAGCATGGACGTCTGAATGATATCTCCGCCATGCCCGACGGCTAGCTGAAGTCGAGGACGAGGTAGAGGTAACTGCTTTTGGACGCGACGCCTTTCTTCACCCGTTCTTGGCTTATGAGCTGGAGGTCGTGAACTTGTAGTAGGTTGTACAGTTGTTGTCCTCTGCGCGGATATGCTCCCCGCAGAAGGTGAGGTTGCGGTACTGGCGTCGGAGGGGCTCATCGATGTCCCTGCCTCAGCGGTAGCATACGCCCATGGTTCTCGGGTTGCTCCCCATTTCAACAAACATTTAGATGCGCCTCAGCCATTTCTCAGGTTGTCTTTAAGCGAGATTGTAGCTAAAACTGCTATATACTCCTCCCCCGATCCTTTATTGAGTTCGGTGCGTCCTTTTGAGGTTCTGCGATAGATGTGGCTCCTTCATGGAGCAGACGGCGCAGGGCTACAAGTGCACCAAGTGCGGCCACGAGGTAAAGATAGACGTGATAGAGTACAGGACCGGCTCAGAGTCGACGGCTGAGCCGGTCTATGTCGTCAAGAAGGAGGACGTGGAGGCGATCAAAGTCGCCCAGATATGTCCCAAGTGCGGCAGCAACGAGGCGTATAGGCAGGTCACGGTCTCGCTGGGGGAGCATGCGGGTGTGAAGAATGACCGGTACGTGGAGAAGTTCAAGTGCTCGGCCTGCGGTCACGCCTGGGTCAAGAACTAGGCCTGTTCACGCTTATCCTCAGGGGTATCCCCTGCTCGACGCTCTTCCCGACGGTGCAGAAATCTTCGAAGAGGTCGATGCATCGGCTCAGCTGGGCGGCGTCCTCAGCCGGGACGTCCGGGGTGAGCTCGACCGAGAGCTCCGCTACCCTCCAGCGGCCCCTATCGTTCCTGACCAGTTTTCCCTCGACGCTCGTCTTCATGCCCCTCACATCGGCCCTCGCCTTGGCGAGGCAGAAGAGGAGGCTCGCGCTCAGGCA
>CAZVMI010000175.1:0-2179 GCA_964628365.1 uncultured Candidatus Bathyarchaeia archaeon
CCGACAACGAGAGCGTCGGCTACGAGCTAAAGCATGCAAGCGACCACCTCCCGGCTAAGCTGGAGACCACCCTCGTCGCCGTCGACGCGATGGGACCGTACGCCTCGACCCTCGTCAGGGGCCACATACAGAGGCTGCGTGTGGAGAGGACCGCCAGGGTCGCACTCTTCAGAGACGAGGAGACGCTCTACAGGGTCTCCAGGAACGCGGCACTCAGCTTCCTAAGGCCCCTCGCACCCGTACTCGCCCTCAGAGGCCAGCATTTCAAATAAATCTTATCCCAATATTCCACCATGAGCGACGAGAAGAGGCGGGAGTTGGAGGCGAGGCTCAGGGTCGTCGCAGACCGCTACGGCGACAGGCTCACCCCGGAGGAGCTTGAGGAGGTCAGGAAAGCCCTTGAGGCGAACCTCGACGCGGCCAACGCACTGAGGTCGATCAGGCTGGGGAACTGGGACGAGCCATTCAGCGTCTTCAAACCCGTAAGGAGGAGGCGGGTTTGAGGCCGGACCCTCTGTTCATGCCCGTCAGGGAGCTATCCAAGCACATCAAATCGGGCAGGATCTCCCCCGTGGAGCTGACAGAGCTCTACCTGAGGAGGCTGGAGAAGATCGGGCCAAGCTACAACTCGGTAGTAACCGTCACCCGTAGGAGGGCGCTGAGGCAGGCGAGGAGGGCGGAGAAGGAGATGGAGGCGGGCAACTACAGGGGGCTCCTCCACGGGATTCCTTACGGCGTGAAGGACCTCATCGCCACGAAGGGCATCCCCACAAGCTGGGGCGCTGCTCCCTTCAAAGATCAGGTATTCGACTACGACGCCGCCGTCGTGAAGAAACTAGATCAGGCGGGAGCCATCCTGTGCGCAAAGCTCGCCATGATCGAGCTCGCCGGAGGCATGGGCTACAGGCAGCCATTCGCCTCCTTCACCGGGCCTCCTAGGAACCCATGGAACCCTGACACGTGGACCGGCGGCTCCTCAAGCGGCTCAGGCGCAGCGGTCGCCGCCGGTCTGGTTCCATTCGCCATAGGCTCAGAGACCTGGGGAAGCATCCTCAGTCCGTCGAATAACTGCGGAGTAGCCGGCCTCCGCCCCACATACGGGAGGGTCAGCCGCCACGGAGCCATGGCCCTATGCTGGACCCTGGACAAGCTCGGTCCCCTCTGCCAGACAGCCGACGACTGCGGCCTTGTTCTCGAAACCATCTCTGGACCAGACCCAGACGATCCAACGACAACCGATGAAACCTGGACCTACAAGCCGAGGAGCACCAAGAAACGCTACAAAGTAGGCGTCCTGAAGGGTGTCGCCGACGACGCCCAGGACGAGGTCAGGAGGAACTTCGAGGAGGCTCTGAAGGTGGTGAGGAGGTTCGCCTCAGTCGAGGAGTTCGAGCTACCCGACCTACCCTACGAGGCGATAACCCGCACCATCCTCAACGCCGAGGCAGCGAGCGCCTTCGACGAGTTCGTGGAGGCGGGCCTGAGCCACAAGCTCATAGCCCCAGAGGACCACTGGGGACCATACGCGAGGACAGCCCTCCTAGCCACCGACTACCTCCGCGCCATGAGGCTAAGAGGCAGGATGGCGAAGGCAGTCGCCGAGGCCATGGAGCCGTACGACGCCGTCGCGGCACCCACCGCGAAGAAGGCGGCGACCCCCATAGACCAGGAGTTCAGGAAGGTCGCCCCCGGGGCGACGAGGGACGTGATGGGGGCAGTGGGGAACGGCTGCGGCCTCCCAAGCATCGGCGTCCCGGACGGCTTCACCCAGGCAGACCTACCAACGGGAATCCAGTTCATGGGCCACCCATACGACGAGAACACCATCATCAACATTGCGCGAGCCTACCAGGGCCTCACGGACTGGCACAGACGCCACCCTCCCACCCCCGAGCCAAAAAAAAGGTAGGCGGGTCCCGCCTGATCCCTCAGAAAAACACACCTCCCACCTAAAGGAGACCAAAAACGACCCCTTTCAGCCCACGATCTGCATAAAAATGCACATTAGCGTGCAAAAAACACGAAATAAGAAAAATTTTCCCCGTTATCCATAGCTACGTTGACTAGACGCGCCTGTGCAGCGGCGGATACCTCGGATAGGCGACCCTGCTGGGCCGAAGCCCTAGCTCGACCGAGACCTCAGCCATCTTAAGCGAAGCCTCAGCCGGGTCGATCACCG
>CAZVMI010000176.1:0-2172 GCA_964628365.1 uncultured Candidatus Bathyarchaeia archaeon
TAGTCTGAGGAGATCCCGGTATCCTAGAGACGTTGCACGTATAGCGGCGAGGCCATTGTGTGGCGGGCTCGGTGTAGAGGTCTGGGTCGTAGGATACGCGATGTTAGAGTGAGGAGGTTGTCCTCGCCGCTCCTATGCCTCTCGGGGTAAGCGACTCTTCAAACCTCCCTTCGTGGACTCCCCGTATTCTTCACTCGAAGCTAGGCGCCCCACGGCTCTCATGGCGTAGGTCTCACGCAAGACTGTTCGGTTTTTACCGAGCCTTTCGGTTTTTACCGAACGTTTATATCGTGGACACCATTTTCATAAATTGGTGTTACGTTGAAGCTAACCTCAAGAAAAGCCTACAGAGTGGTTCAGTACGTCCTCGTCAACACAGAGTTTACCCAAAGAGAGGTGACAAGGAAAACCTCGGTGGGACTCGGGCACGTCAACGAAGTAATAAACTACATGGTTAGCATCGGCGTTGTCGGTAGATCCGAGAAAGGCTACGTGCTTCGAGACCCTGTGAGGCTGCTGGAGAAGATAAGCTTCGACAGGCCCCTGAATAGTGTTGAGGTTTCCAGATTCCGCCTGCCAACGACCACAATTGATGAAACAGAGAAGATGGTCGCCGCTAAACTAGCAGCCATTGGTACAGGTTACGCGTTCACCGTATTCAGCGGGTTAAGAAGGTACTTCGAGTACCACATCAGCTACCCGATGGTTCACTTGTATGTCGGGGACGGCTCGGCGCTAGGACACCTTGAGCCGGGCGAGGGACCGGTGCAGGTAGTTGCACTGAGACCTGACATAGAGGGCATATTAGAGGACTCCGTCGAGATCGGGGGCGTCAAGGTTTGCAGCAGGGAACAGGTTATCATCGATCTCTTCTCAAGCGGCGTCGGGAGAGACGCGGCTATCAAGTTCCTAGAGGCGATCTAGATGGAATCGCAGAGAGTCCTAGCCGAACATTCATACGAAGAGCTGATGAGCTTGCTCGACTGGTTCGCCCGAAGAGGACCGATACCCACGATAATAGGGGGCTGGGCAGTCTATTTCTATAACTCCTACCTGGGCTCAGCCGACGTCGACCTCGTAGGCTACAGCATGGGCGGCTTGTTCGATGAGACCTTATCTAGTTTTGAGAGAAGCAGGGGATACGAGGAGGTGGCCGGGCCGCTGGGATTAGTTTCAAGCTACAGAAGAAAGATAGAGATCGGTGGAAAGATAGCGGGTTACATCGAGATCGACGCATGCAGCTACGAGTCCGACACCAGGGTCTTTCACGAGGATGAGGAAAAAGAGCTGCCATACAGGCTTTGCAGCAGAGAGGAACTTGTGACGCGGGTGAATCTGGGAGACGGACGTGAGGCGTTCATCCCCAGTAAGCCTCTCCTCTTCCTCTACAAACTGAAGGCGTTCAGGGACAGGATGCACGATCTGCGGGTAAGAGGGGCCGTTTTATCTGCGAGCCGCAGAGAGTGGCTGAGGGCAAAGTGGATCAAGGACGGCTCGGACATGATCGCCCTGCTGGACCCTGAGCCTGTCGCCTTCGTCGTCGAGGGGGAGTTCGACACAGGCATCCTTCATAACTTGGTCGAAGAGTTTAAGCTGGATTTCGCGTTGGAGAGCATCAGGCAGCTGCCTTCTCTCGTCGAATCAACTTCTCTCTATCCTTATGCAGAAGAGGAAGAAATCAGGGACTGGGTCAACGATCTGCTCGGCTAATTCCTGATCATTGGCCTATTTGGGCTATCTTTCTCGGCTTTAACTAGCGCCAGGGCTACAGCCCAGAACCTGTCGTCGTGGACGCCCTCCGGGTGGCTGAACTGGATGCGGCCCGTCTTGGCGAGCTCGTAGGTCGGCGCGTTGAGCTCGCTGAACAGGTCGGGGTCGTAGGGGATGTGGAGTAGGGGCCTGAGTATCCCTCAGACTGAAGGCCATGGCATAGGCGCCAGTGGCCTCACTGAACCAGAAGGCATAGATGTTGACGAGGGCGTACATGACGAAGGAACCTGCGAGGGTCGAGACGGCGAGCATAACGTCCTTCCTGCACCTCCTCTGCATCGTCGCGACCACGGTCAAGTAGAAGGCGGCGTTCACGGCGCCGCCGAGCAGGAACGCCAGCGGGAGCCCGAGGTAGGGCGAGAGCCCCAGGAGCTCGACGAGGGTGTAGCCGACGTAGGCGCC
>CAZVMI010000177.1:0-2162 GCA_964628365.1 uncultured Candidatus Bathyarchaeia archaeon
AGATAAAAATAGCGGGTGGTAGATTTGAGCTACCGACCTTTAGGTTATGAGTCCTTGGTCCTTGTTAGAGGACCTTGGACTCAACCTTCCCCCGGACCCGCAGGATGAACTCCTCCGTCTTTACGCCGTATTCCACCTTCCCATCGAGGCCCCTGACGGCGACCGTCCCCGCCTGCTCCTCTTTCTGGCCGACGACAAGCATGTATGAGACTTTCCTAAGTTGGGCTTCCCTGATCTTGTAGTCCATTGTCTTGTTTGCGATATCGACTTCGACACGGACCTCCGCCTTGTCGAGGAGGGCACCGATCTTTGCCGCATACTCATTGTTCCTGTCACTTATCGGGATGACAATAGCCTGAATAGGGGCGAGCCAGACCGGGAACTTACCCCCGAAGTGCTCCACTAGGATCCCGAGGAACCTCTCGATGGAGCCCATCACAGTCCTGTGGATCATCACCACCCTGTGGGGCTGGGCGTCGGCGCCTATGTAGTTGAGGTCGAACTTCTCGGGCATCGTCATGTCGAGCTGTATCGTCCCGCACTGCCAGGTCCGCCCCATGGCGTCCTTGATGTGGAAGTCGATCTTTGGGCCGTAGAAGGCGCCTTCGCCCGGGTTGAGTTTGTAGGGGAGTCCGAGGTGCTCCAACGCCCCCCTTAGTCCGTCCTCCGCCGCTCTCCACTGCTCGTCGGTCCCGATGGAGTTCTCGGGCTTCGTCGAGAGTTCCATCTTGTACTCGAAGCCGAAGACCTTGTAGAAGCCCGTGATGAGCTGAATAACCCCGACGATCTCGTCCTTGATCTGGTCCTCCCTCATGTATATGTGGGCGTCGTCCTGGGTGAAGCACCGGACACGGAAGAGCCCTGACAGGACCCCTGAGAGCTCGTGGCGGTGGACGATGCCGAGCTCGAAGACCCTGAGGGGCAGGTCCCTGTAGGAGTGGGACGCTCCCTTGAAGATGAGTATCCCGCCGGGGCAGTTCATGGGCTTGAGGGCGTAGTCGTCGTCGTCAATCCTGGTGAAGTACATGTTCTCCCTGTACTTGTCCCAGTGGCCGCTTATCTCCCAGAGCTGCTTGTTGAGGATGATTGGGGTCTTCGCCTCGACGTAGCCCGCCTTCCTGTGGATCTCCCTCCAGTAGCTGAGGAGCTCGTTGACGACCACCATCCCGTTCTGGTGGAAGAAGGGCATCCCCGGCGCGGCGTCGTGGAAACTGTAGAGGTCCATCTGCTCGCCGATGAGCCGGTGGTCGTTGGCCGGGAGCGCCTCAGAGTCGTACTTCGCCTGCCTGAACATCACCGACTTCATCGCCTCGAGGGACTTCCCGCTCTCCGCAATGGGTCTCCTCTCCTGGACCGTCTCGACCTTCCGGGGCCTCCCCTCCTTGGTTATCGTACGGGACTGCTCGGCCAAGGGATGGCCCTTCACAGCTATCGCGAACCTCTTGTTCCAGCCAAAGGGGGCCCTATGCGTCTCCAGGCCGACCTCCCTGGCATAGGCCTCCATCTCCTTCAGCACCTCCAGGGCATCCCCGGGCCCCGCTAAGTCGCTGCTCAGGTGGGCGTAGGGGTAGACGAGGACCCTATTCGCCTTGAGGTTCTTCATGAACTTCGCCACCTCGTCCACGGCGGCACGCGCTACCGAGGCGTCGTCCTCCCTCTCAACGGATGTAAGGAGCACGACAACGTCCTCGACACGGGTCTTCTTCTTCTCGGCAGCCTCAGCGTTGGGCGCCTCCTTCTTCACGGGCTCGTATTCAACATAGTCTGAGTGCAACTGAAGTATTTTCATATCGGGTTCCTCCCACCCCGTACCGGGGATGGGCTCATGGCGAAGACGTGGAAAGGCTCCCAAGGCTTAGCGTCGCAGGCATAGTATTGGAGAACTGGTTCAGAGGCTGGGTCAGGGGACACAGGGTAAGCTATCTGTTTGACGTTCACCGTGCACTTCCAGCACCTTCGTCAATACTGCATCATACGAAAGCCGTTCCACTTAAATACTTTTACAGGTGCCTGATGCATCACACAGCTCCATGAGGATAAGATAAGTTCTAACTAGTGTTTATCACTGGCCTGAACCACCCCACTAAAAAATCGTAAATTCACACCCACTGGGAACAAGCCCGGTAAAATTCATGAAATTACTAGTAGCTTGTAACAAAGTA
>CAZVMI010000178.1:0-2160 GCA_964628365.1 uncultured Candidatus Bathyarchaeia archaeon
GCTCGCCTTGCCGGCCCAGCCGCCTCGACCATCGATGTCATCAGGGCGAGGAAGAAGAGGGCTTGCCCGAGTCCGTAGAGGACGAACGCGAGGATGAGGTGAACCGTTGAGCCGGCGAAGGCGACAATCATAAGACTAACGGCTATGGACACGGCGCCGGCTGAGGCGAATTTCTTCCTCCCGTAG
Organism: uncultured Candidatus Bathyarchaeia archaeon; assembly: GCA_964628365.1. Lineage (GTDB taxonomy): Archaea > Thermoproteota > Bathyarchaeia > TCS64 > TCS64 > UBA8941. The sequence continues at coordinate 187 of CAZVMI010000178.1, forward strand.
GTGTCTGAGAGGAAGCCGCTCACCGGCCCCATCGCCGCTTTGACGAGGCCGATGCTCGAGATCATGACACCGACCAGCAGGTACGAGGCACCGACGAAGCTGGTTGTGTACAGCGATATCAGGGGCTGAATCAGTCCATAGCCGATGAACATGGTGGACAACGCCGCGGCGAACCTGACGACCTGGCCGAGGAACGCGCGATCCCCTTCACCCATTTCGATTGTCTCAACAGATTCAGCCGCTCACACGAAAAAACTTTCGCATTTATCACAACGAGATGCTTCGCCTCCTTGGCTACATTTTCTCGATCAGAATGAACTTGAACCACGGGCTGGAGCCTTGCTAAACAGTCTTACCAGTACGGGTCTTGATGATCTCCCTGCACTTGTCCGCGTACTCGCAGTAGTCGAGGCACGAGGCGTTCTCTTCAGCCCTCTTCCACTCGGCGCCGCAGTCCAGGCAGACCCCTGCGTCCTCGTCGCTCCAGATCTCCACGGTCCCCCCGCAGACGTGGCATCTCACGTACGCCATAGTCGGCCTGAGAAACTCCCTGATGCCTGGGCATGTCTGCGGGCTCGACGGCTGCGGCCTCTTCACGCTCAAACCATCTCCCCCTTCACGTTTAGGACTCGGCGCTCCACCGCTATACTCTTCCCAGAAGACTCCAGCGCATGATCGACTATCCAGCGGAGGCCGCCGCAGCAGGGCACGTCCATGTTCACCACCGTGACGCTCCTGACCTCGTTCAGCCTGAGTATCTCTGTGATCTTCTCCACGTACGCCTCGACATCGTCGAACTTGGGACACCCGACCAGCACAGTCTTCCCCGGGAGGAGGTCGGCGTGGAGATCTGGGTAGGCGAACGGGACACAGTCCGCGACCACGAGTAGGTCTGCGCCCCGGAAGAAGGGGGCTTTAGACGAGACGAGCCTGATCTGCACCGGCCAGTTCCGGAGCGCTGACGCCCTGGAGAAGCTCCCTGATGGCCTGTCTTCATCTGCGGCCTTTGCTATACGACTTCCCTTAGCCTCAAACGCTCGAGCGGCCTCCTCGTTGAATGGCTCGGCCTCCCTCCGGACGATCGTTATGGCGCCCCTCGGACAGTGATCTAGGCATGCGCCGAGGCCGTCGCAGTAGACGTCCTTCACGAGCCTAGCCTTGCCGTCGACTATCCTCAGCGCGTTCTCAGCGCACCGCGGTATGCACCGGCCGCAGCCGTCGCACTTCTCCTCGTCTATCTCGATGATGCTCCTCAGCGGCAACTTGGACGCCACCGCCCTGGGTCCCGGGATAAGTGGTGGAGCCGCTGAATATATCATGTACTAACCCGGCAGACTGTGTGGAGGGTTGGAGCTATTGTGGCTAGTTTATAGTCTCCACCACCTCGAGCTCCCTGACATACTCAGGGTCGAGGCCGTGCTCCTTCGCCCCCTTTACCATGAGGCCGAGGTACCTCTTGCTCGGCTTGAATAGCCCCTGGGGGTGCGTTGTCCTGTATGTCTCGACCTCCAGCAGGTTGCCTTCATCGCCGACGACGAGTATCCTCTGCCTGTAGTAGAAGCCCTCAGGCACGGCCTCGATGACGTCGAGGTGCTCCATCTCTTCAGGCGGCACGTCGTATATGACGCCCCTCACGAGCCTCCCAGGCGCCGGCTCGATCCCCGTGACCCCCGCCCCGTAGGTCTTCGACAGGTAGTTGAACTGAACCTCCCAGTTCGGCAGGAAGGCCCTGGTCACGAACCTGGCGCCCGGGCAGTGCCTCTTGAGGGTCTCGTAATCGAGGAACGAACCGTAAGAGAAGTACAGCATGGGGTTGACTAGGATGCGAACTGATAAAAGGGTTACCGGGACGGGGATGACGTCCCATTTTCACCTCGACGCCTCAGACGCGGGATCCAGCCGGGCACCCGGCGACGGTATGCCTCCCATTCTTCGCCGAACTCCTCAGCAAGGGCTTTGTCCTCGAGACGGGCA
>CAZVMI010000179.1:0-2055 GCA_964628365.1 uncultured Candidatus Bathyarchaeia archaeon
CTTCGAGGAGGATGCTGAAGGTCTGGGTCGTCCGGGCGTACTTGTCCTTGAGCCCCGCGTGCCCCACGTCCTCAGGCCTGAGGCCGAGGAGGCCGGCTATCCTGAGCTGCGTCTCCCTCGTCGTGGCAAGCTCCTTCGTCATGTTTACGTAGAGGTGGGCGCCGTAGCCGAGGGGCTCGTAGGCTGGTATCTCCTCTACGACGAAGAGGTCCGGCCTCGCCCTCACCCTGCCGCCTATCCCCGGAAGCTTGGGGGTAATGTATAGCAGCTCAAGGTCGAGGTCCCCGGCGGCGGACATCACCAGAGAAGGCTCCGGGCCCCTTATTCAAGCCTTAGGGGAGATCAGGGCGCCCGGGGGCTCCAATCTGGGATCGTCCAGGGAAGCGGCTCTCCCTCGATGCACGCCCTCAGAGGCGCCTTGTACGGGAACAGGGCGACGGCCCCTCCGGTGTGGAGGAAGAGGACGTTCTCGCCCCTCTTGAAGAACCTCTTCCTGCAGAGGTCGGTCAGGGTGGCGACGGCGGGCGCCGTGTAGACGGGGTCGATCATGAGGCCCTCTGTCTCGGCGAAGAGCTTCACGGCCTCCGCCTTCTCCCTTGAGATGAAGCCGTAGCCGCCTCCGCCAAAGTCGTTGTACACTATCAGGTCTTCGTCTGGGACTTGTACGTCGAAGTCGAGCACGCTCCGCGCCTCCTCTATGATCCGCCTGGCCTTACATATGTGCTCCTCCTTGGGACTGGAGTCGTCGGCGACGCTGATGATCTTAACCCCGCTGTTCAGGGCCTTCGCCCCCATGACGAGGCCAGCGTGTGTGCCTCCGGAGCCCGTGCAGTGGATCAGGTAGTCGAAGTGGACCCCCATCTCCGCGGACTGCTGCATGATCTCGAGCATCGCGTTGATGTATCCCGCGGCCCCCATGGCGACGGAGCCTCCAACTGGCATGTAGTAGGGCCTGTGCCCCTCCCTCCTCAGCCGCTCCATGTGCGCGTCGATGGTGGCCTTCATGTTCTCTGGGCGGACCACGTCGATCTCGGCTCCCATGAGCCTGTGGAGGAGGTGGTTGCCGTCCCAGTCGGATGGGTCGTAGCCGTCCTTTGGGCCGTTCTTGATGAGGACTACGCCGAGGCCAAGCTTCCTGGCTGCTGCGGCGGCTTGTGTGCACCAGTTCGATTGGAAACCCGCGTGGGTCACTATGTAGTCGGAACCCTTAGCCAGGGCGTCGCCCATCAGGTACTCTAGCTTCCTCGCCTTGTTACCTCCGAAGGCGAGGCCCGTGAGGTCGTCCCTCTTGACCCATATCTTCGGCCCCCCGAGGGCCTTCGAGAGGTTTGGCAGCTCCTGTATCGGCGTCGGGAGATTGGCGAGCCTGACGCGTGGGATAGAAGCTAACTTCATGCTTGAACCACGCCTGATTATCCACCCCGAGAATATATTTGCTTAGATCCGAGAATGTATTCGATTTAAATACTTCAAGAGTTATTCAATTCTAAACATTCGACCTAGAGACGCATATAATTGTGCGCGCGAAATAATAAAGGTCTGTTTAATCGTGTCTTTTTTATTAAAAAAACGATTAGACCCATTTTCTTTGATATATAAACCAGCTCCGATAGAAATTTCGTTTAAAAAAGTTGCTTTTAAAGTTGTTTTCTCAGGGGTTATATCCCGGATATGAAGTAGTTAAGCTAGCTATGACATCTGACTTGGTGCCGTATGGGGTTGAGGAAAAGATTACTGCCCTAAACCAAAAATCTTTTGCGTATTTACTTATTGTTTCAATTTCATTAATTTTCCAATACTCTGGAAATATGCCGTTATCCTTGGATCACTCCTCGGGTCGATGTCTCCGGTACCTGGTGGGTATCCTCTCTGTAATTGGATTACGTCGGTTTGCCCCATCGGCTGCTCGATTATTATTCCACTGTAGCCAACGGAGGATATAGGGGTCCAAAATGCCCCTCTAAAGATCTCTGTTTCGCCTATCATAATGGTGAAGGGTTCTCCGTAGACCCCTACCCGTAGCGCTTTGATCTTTTCGATTCCTCTCTCTGTGAG
>CAZVMI010000180.1:0-2006 GCA_964628365.1 uncultured Candidatus Bathyarchaeia archaeon
CTCGGCATCGGCCGGAAGGTGATGATGTCCATCCCGATCGCGGTGGCGAAGGGCTAAGGCCCTTTCTTCTGGGCTTTAGATCTTTCTCGATGCTTATGACGATCCTCTTCTAATACCTCTTTTCTATCAGGGCTTGGGTCTTATCCCATAGACTGAGGTCCCAAAGGTTTCGAGATGAGTTACTCAGTTATAGGTATAAATAGGGGTGAGCTACCCATTTTTGGATATGTCTGGAGACCGGGCTAAGCCCCACCTCTGGTTCACACTCTACAGTCTGATGAGGCTCGGCGCCGTGAAGGTCCCCGTCAAGGTCTCAACTACGGAGCTGAGCAGGGTCCTTGGAGGCTCGCAGCAGTCGGCATCTCGCCACCTCCAACTACTGGAGGAGAGGGGTCTCATCACTAGGAGGGTCGACTCCGAGGGCAGCATCGTCGAGATCACCGAGCGGGGCGCCGAGGAGCTCAGGGGGGTCCTCGTCGACCTGAAGATGTTCATGGAGGGCGAGGAGGCTGAGGCCTTCGTCTTTGAGGGTGACGTGGTTAGCGGCCTGTACGAGGGCGCCTACTACATCGGTAAGGGGGGGTACCGGGACCAGATTAGGGAGAAGCTCGGGTTCGACCCCTTCCCAGGTACGCTGAACGTCAAGATAAGGCAGGAGGACTACGAGCGGAGGCGGAGGCTCGAGGCTAGGCCCGCCGTTGTCATCGAGGGCTTCAGGAATGGGGAGCGTGCCTTCGGGGCCTGCAGATGCTACCCGCTTCTCATCAATGATGAGGTGGAGGGCGCCCTGATAATGGCTGACAGGACGACCCACAACACCGGCGTCATGGAGATCGTGAGCCCAATATACCTCAGGAGGCATTTCGGCCTCTCTGATGGCGACAGGGTCAGGCTCGTTTTTTCGAATCGTTCAGTATCTTGCGCCTGATCTTCGAAGAGCTGTTGAGGTCCTCCTCTCCAAACCTGCCCACCTGGACTACCCTGAGCCTTAGGCCCTTCCTGTCCTTCAGGGTGAGAACCTGCTCCATGATCTCCTTCTGGTCGTGGCCCACCGCGACGATGTCAGGCTTAGCTCGGTCTAGGACCGACTCGAGGTCCATATCCTTGTATCCGAGGATGGCCTCGTCCACGACCTTGAGGGACTCAACGAGGGCCCGCCTCTGGTTCTCGGGAATAACTGGGTCCCTGCCCTTGTTCTTCCTCACGGTCTCGTCGGTCGCAACGATGACGACGAGCCTCGCGTCTGGTCCGCCGAGCCTCTTCGCCTCCTCCAGGAACCTTATGTGGCCGTAGTGTAGGAGGTCGAAGACGCCGGAGGCGAGGACCTTAGTCAACCACTTTCACCACTCGAACTCCGCTAAGCCGAGAAGCCTCAGGGCGTCTAGGATGCCCTCGGCGTAGGCGACGCCCGTGAGGGCCGTCGGCTTCGTGTCGGCGGCGTAGTACTCGGCGTCGCTGAGGTAGCGTTTCGCGTGCTCCCTGAGCTCCTCCACCTTTGCCTCGTTGATGGTCGCCGGTAGTTCAGCAAGCCTCATCTCGTCGAGCACCCTCCTGCACCCCTTGGCGTATTTCTCTATTAGCCTGTCGAGCTCGCCTTTAACGATTCTCCCCTTCAGGGCCTCCTGCGGGCAGGCGGCCAGTGTCTTGAGTGCCTCCTCCTCGAGGAAGTGTAGGCTGCCGGGGACGACGATGGAGTGGGGTGGCTCACCGAACTCCAGCTTCTTGACCTCCCCTGCTCTTCCGGCCGCGATCCTCTGGCTTCTCGAGCCGAGTCTGGCCGCCCAGACGACGAGGGTCGAGGGATCGAGGCCGGCTTCGATGAGGCCTGAGAGTGCGTCGTCCACTGTGACGAATCGGTTCGTCTCCACGTCGAGGTCGAGGAGGATGAGGGTGTGGAGGCCGTGCTCCAGGTTCTCGTCGATGGTCTTGAGGACGGTGTCGGTTGGCCCCTTCTCCGGGAGAGGCATGGTGACCGTCCTGCCGAACTTGTATAGGCTGAGCCCCGT
>CAZVMI010000181.1:0-1995 GCA_964628365.1 uncultured Candidatus Bathyarchaeia archaeon
GGCATCGGAGTCGGCTTCATCATGCCCATAATGGTCCTCTTCTACAACGACAAGTTCGGAATGGACGCGGTGGGCATAGGCGTCATCCTCAGCGTCAGCGGCTTCATCGGCCTCGCCGCGAGCTGGATCGCCGGCAGAGTAGCAGACAGGTGGGGCAGGAAACCCCTCATTGGGCTAGGAAGCTACCTGAGCCAGCTCTTCGGCGTCATCCTCCCGTTCACAGGCGACACGACGCAGGCAGGCGTAGCCATGAGCGCCAGAAGCATGGGCTTCAACATCAGCCACCCCGCCTTCCAGGCCCTCAGGGCAGACGTAGTGCCGCCGAGGGTCAGGGGCAGGGTCTTCGGCCTCTTCGGCGCCGCCTTCACCGCCGGCGATGTCGTCGGCCCCATCGTCAGCACCTGGCTCTACGATCTCTACAGGTTCCAGACCTTCGACGTCGCGGGGGTCGCCGTCCCGGGCCTCGGGATACCCTTCTTCATAAACGCGATCCTCGGCGTGATAGGGACGACGATGGTGATGCTCTTCGTACGCGAGCCGAAGCCCGAGGAGAGGTCGAGAAGGATCGACGTCGAACCGACCGAAGCATAGTCCCCCTAGTCGAGTCTCGGGTTAAGTCGTCTTCTTCTTGAAGAGGAGCCACTCCTTCTCGCCGGCCTTCCTGAACCTGATCAGCTCGTACTGCCCCATGAGGCGTCCGCCGTCGATGACGACCTCTATCTTGTCGTCGGTCCACTTCACGGTCTCGTAGGTGCCCTTGTCCCAGATCTTGACGGTGCCTGCTCCGTACTCGCCCTCAGGGATTGTCCCCTCGAAGCTTGCGTAGTCGAGGGGGTGGTCCTCGACCTGGACGGCGAGCCTCCTGTCACCCGGCTCATCAGGTGGCCCCTTGGGCACCGCCCAGCTCTTCAGCACGCCGTCCCGTTCGAGCCTCAGGTCCCAGTGGAGGTGGCTCGCGTGGTGCTCCTGGACGACGTAGAGGCTCCCGCCGGGCGTCGCTTCGCCTCCCTTGGGCTCTGGGCTCTTCGAGAAATCCCTCCTGCCCTCGTACTCCCCAAGGTCACCGTGATCCAGGTCGACTCACCTCCAAGGTCCCCCGCCCCTTACTCAACGGGGCCTCATCAAGTTGATGGGAGCCGCCGGTCTTAACCCTTACACCTCCGGGCTCCATAAATACCCTCGGGGCGCCTATCCATCCGTGCCAGAGCAGAGCCTGCACAACCAACTCAAGGAACACTACGCGCGTCCAGGCGACGTCGTCGAGGGCCGCGTCTCCGGCTACGTCGCGGACATCGTCCGAGGCGACAGCCTGATAGAGATCCAGACTGGGAACTTCCAGGGAGAGTTCAGGAAGAAGATAAGGAGACTGCTCAAGAGCCACAGGGTCCACGTCGTCTACCCCGTGGCCGAGAGGCGGTGGATCATCCGGCGTGAGGGGGATAAGAGGACGCGCCGCGTCAGCCCGAGGAGGGGCCGCGTCGAGGAGCTCTTCAACGAGCTCGTCTACGCCCCGGACCTGCTTACGACGCCGGGGTTCAGCCTCGAGGTCGCCCTCGTCGACACTGAGGAGGACCAGGAGGTGAAGTGGAGGGGGAGGCGCCGCACGAGGTACAGGACCACTGAGAGGCGCCTGCTCAGGGTCGTCGGCTCCCGCACCTTCAGCCGCCCGGAGGACTACCTGGGGCTCATGCCCGAGGGGCTCGAGACCGCCTTCACAGCCCGGGAGCTGAGCAGGCGCACGGGGCTCAGGATAACCCTCGCCAGGAGGATGGTCTACTGCCTCGCCAAGATGGGCCTCCTCAAGGAGGTCGGCTCCGTCGCCAGGGCGAAGCTATACCAGGTTAAGAGAGGCTGATCCCCGCCGAAGTCGCCGCCGTCTCAGCACTTCACGATGGGGGCGTCTCCTTCGTCATAGCCTCTCTGTTCGGCCTAGCCTGAACTGAGCCTCGGGAGCCTCTGCGGGCTCTCCCAGAAACCCTCCCAGGGGTCCCTCCT
>CAZVMI010000182.1:0-1989 GCA_964628365.1 uncultured Candidatus Bathyarchaeia archaeon
GCTCAGGCGTCAGCGAAGCCCTGAGGCGTTCAACCGAGTCAAAGGCCGTAGAGCTCGGGTTATTCGTGACAAGAATGTCGATGGACCAGTCGCCTGAGTCGCTCGGGTATTTGTCAACGCCGATCTTTATACCGTGGCCAGGAATCTTGGTGATCCTGACCTCGGGCACATTCTCGTAGGTCAGTAGGCTGTTGGAAATCCCATTAATAACCTCTAGGGTATCCGGGTTATCAACAAGCAGGTGTATGTCGATGTCAAGCTTCACTATCAGGTCCAGCGCGACGCTGCCTACGATTCGTGCCTCGCCGTAGGCGGAGAGGAGCCGTAGCAGGTCAAGCTCCTCAATTATCCTCTCAGCCTCACGTTTTAATGGGCTCTCAGACAAACCGGCACCAGCCTAACAAAACCGGTCAGAGAGAGTGCTGAACGCTCAATTAAGCCTTCTCGGCCTCTTCTCTATTGGGGTAAATAACTATTGTTTCAGATAGAACATATTAAATTCAATATAGAACAAAGATGTCACAAAATATAAATAGCCCGCATGTCTTGCTTCTTCAAAACATCCCGTGAAAGCCCATGAAACCATGTGAAGCCTGTTTGGAGAGTTACGGGGAGCACCTGTGCAAGGAACTCGGACACTGCGTGTTCGAGGGTTCAGGAGAGTGGCCGAAAAAGAAGAAACCCGATTCGCAGGAGATTAAAGCCGCTCCCGCATACAGTGTAATCACTGCGTGATTGATTTGAAACATGTGTTAAGCGATTTCGACCTCTCGGGGAAGGAAGTCCTGGAGATACTCGACCTATCGGGCAGGATCAAGGAGAAACCCCTCAACTACGGCGACTCCCTGAAGGGGAAGACCCTGATAATGCTCTTCGAGCTCGCCTCCCTCCGCACCAGGGTGAGCTTCGAGTCTGGCATGAACCAGCTCGGCGGACACGCCATCTTCTACAGCATAGAGGGCGGCAAGTTCACCCGAGACGAGACGATGGAGGACGGCATAAGGAACCTGAACAGGTACGTCGACTTCATCATGGCCCGCGTCCTCAAGCAGGAGGCCATCGAGAGGATGGGTAAGGTCGCCACGATACCCGTCATCAACGGCATGACGGAGGAGTATCACCCGTGCCAGAACCTCGCGGACCTCCTCACCATCAAGGAGCACAAGGGCAAACTCAAGGGGCTCAACATAACCTACGTCGGGGACGGCGCATGCAACACGGCCACATCGACCATCATCGGCTGCACCAACGTCGGCGTGAACGTCACCGTCGCCTGCCCGGACAACCCCAAGTACAGCCCGAACCCGGCTCTCCTCAAGAAGATCAAGGGCGAGGTTACTGTCGTCCACGACCCCGTCGAGGGGGTGAAAAACGCCGACGTCATCTACACAGACGTCGCGGTCAGCGCCGGCATGGAGGCTGAGAAGGAGGAGAGGATTAAAGCCTTTAAGCCATTCCAAGTGAATGCTGCGCTGGTCAAGAAGGCGAAGAAGGACTGCATAGTGATGCACTGCCTCCCCGCCCACATAGGCTACGAGATAACGAGGGAGGTCATGGACTCGGAGCAGTCGGTCGTCTTCGACCAGGCAGGGAACAGGATGCACGCCCAGAAGGGTCTCCTCCTCTGGCTCGCGAAGAAATAAAATCCTTTTTTCTAAACAAAATCTCAATAAAATGCCGGCCTACTTCGGCCAGCTAAGAAAGTTGGTTTTACTCTTCGTCGGGTCCGCCCGGCGGCATGCCGCCCTGCGGTCCGCCCGGGCCGCCGGGTCCACCTGAGCTCTTCGCGGCGACGACGTCGTCGATCCTGAGGATCATGCTCGTAACCTCTATCCCAGACTTTATCGCCTGTAGCTTGACTACGAGGGGCTCAACGACGCCGTCCTTCATCATGTCGGCAACTCCCCCCTCGAAGACGTTGACCCCCATGGAGAGGCCGTCCTTCTTCTCGTGGGCCGCCTTCATCGCCACCATCGTGTCGAGGGTGTC
>CAZVMI010000183.1:0-1976 GCA_964628365.1 uncultured Candidatus Bathyarchaeia archaeon
GCCCTCGACGCCATCTGCCTCATGTACACGACGACGAAGTACACGAAGGAGGCGATGCTCCCCCACGGCGCCTACTGGACCCTGAACGAGTTCATAATGGTCGCCGGCCAGTGCACCTCAGACAACCTGCCGCCCCGGATAGCCCAGATCCAGTACGCGTGGAGGACGCCCACGCTCGGCATGGCGCAGCAGATATACGACGTCCTCGAGAACAACGCGAGGCACGTCGCGGAGATAACCTTCTGCAAGGTCTCGACGAGGTGGGTGACCAAGACCAGGGTGGGGCTCCCGAACAGGGCCATGACCGACATCACCTTCAGGAACTACGAGCTCGTCGGGCCGCCGAGGTACGGCGAGGAGGCCAAGAAGATTGGAAGGGAGATCCAGAGGAACCTCGGCCTCGAGCCGATGGATGACCCCTTCACCGAGAACTGCCAGAAGCTAACCACGCCACAGGAGTACGAGGCTGAGCAGAGGAAGTCGCTGGAGCCATGGCAGATGCACTTCGGCGCCGATGACTACGTCGACTACACATGGCACAGCCCAAGCATAAGGCTCTACTCCGCGAAGACGATCCTGAGGCCGCCGAAGCCCGGCTTCACCTACCCGAGCTGGGCCTCCCTCGCCATGGGCGGGATAAGGAGCACGATAGACCCGAGCATCTACGTCGGCGGCAAGGTGATAGCAGCCACATTCGTCGACCTCCTGACGAGGCCCGAGGAGCTGGCGAAAGCCCAGGCCGAGTTCAGGGAGAGGACAGGCGGCGGGATCGGTGGCTCAAAGTGGGTCGCGCCCCTGCTGCCCAAGGACTTCGACGCCCCCGTGGACCTGAGGTGGCCTGAGTACGTCACGACGCCGCGTGGAGAGGAGTGGTGGATACCGACTCCCCGGAGCTGAGGAAGCACCCCCTTTTTTTCAACCTCATTGACCGTTCAGGGGATCCGCTGGAGGGGCATGGTCCCCGTCGCCGGGAGGGGTTCGGGAGCGCTTTTGCCTATTCTTGACCCTGATTGAGACCTCGCCAAGGACGACCATGGCGACCCTGCACAGCACGGCGACGCTGATCAGGACGGGCAGGGTATCCACCCTGCCGATGATCATCGCCACGATGAGCAGCCACTTGTACAGGATGGGCATGCCGAGGTGGGTGGCGCCCGTGGAGGCCCCGCATGTCGTGAGGGCCGAGGCCGTCTCGAACAGGGCGTCCCTGAGGGAGACCCCCATCGTGGAGAAGATCAGCGAGAAGGCCGCGAACACGGCGAAGTAGACGATGATGTTGAGGAGGGCGGGGGCGAACTCGTAGATCAGGTAGCTGCCAGAAGGCTGCGTCGTCTCCTCGCCGAGGGCGTCGTTGATGTACAGCTTGCATGACCTCGCCAACGCCACGACCCTGTCCATCTTGATGCCGCCCGCCATGGAGAAGCTGCATCCCCCCAGGAGCATGAGCAGGATGAAGAGCCCCGCCACCGTGTCGTTCATTGTGGTCAGGTTCAGGTAGTCGAGGCCGGTCGAGGACGACATGCTGAGGACGTGGATGAAGGAGTCGAACACTCCGACGCCAGACGCCGCCATCAGCAGGACCGTCCCGCCGCCGAGTACGAGCGCGTAGGTCACGATCTCCGAGGTGTCCAGTCCGGCAAGCCTGCGCGTGAGGAAGCTGTAGAGCAGGTCGAAGTTGACCGAGCCGATGAACATCAGCAGGGAGATCGCGATCAGCGCGGGCGGGTTGAGGTACTGGCTGAACGCCGCGGGGGAGGGGGCGAAGCCCCCCGTGAGCATGTCGATGGCGAATGATCCGCTCTTGATGAGGTCCCTGTAGCCCATGATGTAGAAGAACGAGGTGGCGGCGGCGATGAAGGCGCCGTAGACCATGAGGATGAAGAGGAAGGTCGTCCTCGGGTTCGGCCCCAGCCTCTTTATCCCGAGGGCGTCTCCGAGCCGGCCCAGCGAGTCCCTGGAGTTGAAGAACGAGAGGA
>CAZVMI010000184.1:0-1950 GCA_964628365.1 uncultured Candidatus Bathyarchaeia archaeon
CGAGGAGGGCGGCAAGGGAGATGCTAGGCCTCGGCGTCGACCTCATCCTCTTCGCGGGCGGCGACGGGACGGCGAGGGACATCTGCGAGGCGGTGGACGGCAAGGTCCCCGCCCTTGGAATCCCGGCCGGAGTCAAGATCCACTCCGCCGTATACGCCATAAACCCGAGCAGCGCCGGCAGGCTCGCCGTCAAGTTCCTGACGGGCGAGGCTGAGACCCGTGAGTCTGAGGTCATGGACATAGACGAGGAGGCGTTCAGGGAGAACAGGCTCTCGGCGAGGCTCTACGGCTACCTCATGGTCCCCTACGAGAAGACGCTCGTCCAGGGCTCCAAGGAGAGCAGCTCTGCACCGGAGGAGTTCTTCCTAGAGTCCATCGCGGCCGATGTCGTCGAGGGGATGGAGGATGGAGTCCGCTACATCATCGGTCCAGGCTCCACGACGAAGGCGATAACCGACAAGCTAGACATGGAGAAGACCCTCCTCGGTGTCGACGTTGTTCAAGACAAGGCTCTAATGGCGAGGGACGTCAACGAGGCGAAGCTCCTAGAACTTATCAGGGGCATGAAAGCGAAGATCGTCGTGACCGTCATCGGTGGCCAGGGCTTCATCTTCGGTAGGGGCAACCAGCAGATCAGCCCGAGCGTGATCAAGGCTGTCGGCAGGGAGAACATCGTCGTCGTGGCCACGCCGGGGAAGCTCTCCGCCCTCGGCGGTCGACCCCTCCTCGTCGACACCGGAGACGCCGAGCTGGACGCCCAGCTGAGCGGCTACATGAGGGTGATCAACGGCTACGGCCGCAGGGTCGTCTACAAGGTGAGGTCAAGGTAGGTCACCGGCCTACTTCGGCTTGTACGGCCCGAGGAACTCCTCCTGCAGCGTGTTCCCGCCGTCGATGACGATCGATGTCCCCGTGATGTACTTCGACTCGTCTGAGGCGAGGAAGAGGACGAGGTCGCCGACCTCCTCTGGCGTCCCCTGCCTCCCCATCGGCACCCTGTAGCCGAACTCCCTCATCTTCTCCCCCGCGTCCCCCCCATCCCTGCTTCCCCTCAGGCCGAAAGCGCCCGGGCTGTATATGTAGCCAGGCATTACGCAGTTGACGTTGATGCCGTACTGGGCGACCTCGAGGGCGAGGGCCTTCGTGAAGCCGACGACCGCGGCCTTCGTCGAGCCGTAGGCTGTCTGGCCACCCGCAGGCGTCCCGACCATGGGGCCTGTGACCGAGGACATGTTGATGATCTTGCCGTACATCCTCTCCATCATCGAGGGGAGCACGGCCTTGGCGCAGCGGAACATGCCGAAGACGTTTATGTCGAACATCCTGACGAGGAACTCCTCGGGCATCTCCACGAGCCTCCTCCTCGGGTAGATGCCGGCGTTGTTCACTAGGATGTCTATCTCTCCGAGGTCGTCGATGACGCCCTCCACTGTAGATATGACATCCTCCACCTTGGTGACGTCCATCCTTCTGTAAGTAGCCTCACGTCCAGCCTTCCGTATCTCTTCGGCGGTCTTCTTCACCGTGTCTGAAATGTCCGTGAGGACGACGTGGGCGCCGTTCTCAGCCAGAACCCTGGAGATCCCGGCGCCTATCCCCTGCGCTGCGCCCGTGACGAGCGCGACTCTTCCCTCCAACCTGCTCATTTCCTCTGCCTCCGCTTCCTCTTGTATGCCCTCCAGCTCATCGCCCATTTACCTGGGTCGTCGAAGGGTGTCGAGTCTATCCTCGATATCGTCGAGCTGTGGGGGGCCGTCTTAACCTTCTCGGGCTCAGAGTAGGCTTCATCCGATACCCTCCTGAGCACCTCGGCCCAGTAGTCGATGTCCGCCTTAGAGTAGGTCTCGCACGGTTCAGGCGTGAATGGCTCGGGCACTATCCATGGGTGGTGGCTAGTGAAGTAGGTCTGGACGCCGTAGTCGACGACGCGCCTGTTCACGTCGTCGACGC
>CAZVMI010000185.1:0-1923 GCA_964628365.1 uncultured Candidatus Bathyarchaeia archaeon
ATAGACGAGGTAACCTTCAGCGACGAGGTCCTCCAGCAGTACTTCGGAGGGAGAGGCCTCGCGGCGAAGATCCTCTGGGACAGGGTCGGAAAGAAGTGGAGCAGGCTCGATCCCTACGCCCCCGAGAGCCCCCTGATAATCCTGACAGGACCCATGACCGGCATCTACCCAGGCGGAAGGATCTGCGTCTCTGGGAAGAGCCCCGTCAGCTACGGCACAGTGGGCAGCACGGCCTCCACAGAGTTCGCCCACGAGCTGAGGTGCGCCGGCTACGACGGAGTCATCTTCACCGGCAAGGCGGAGAAGCCCGTCTACCTCCTCGTGACAGACGGCGAGGCTGAGATCAGGGACGCCAGCCACCTCTGGGGCAAGCTCGGCGAGGAGACCATCAAGGTCCTTAACAGGGAGGTCACGGCCGAGCTGACGAAGAGGAAGCCAAATGTCGGCCTCTGGAGGGAGCCGGGGATGATCTACATCGGTCCCGCCGGCGAGAACATGGTGAGGAACGCGGCCGTGATGACCAAGCTATGCCACGCCTGCGGCTACGGGGGCTACGGTGCCCTGATGGGTTCGAAGAAGCTCAAGGCCGTCGTCGCGAAGGGGAGAGGCCCTCTCCCGAGGGTCGACGCCCCGGAGGCGGTTAAGCTCCTCTGGAGGAAGGCCCACCAGATACTCATAGGCAAGACAGAGTTCCGACGCTGCGGCACGGGCTACCTCGGTTATCAGGTCGGGGCCGATTACAGCTCTGAGCCCATCAGGAACTGGCAGGAGGAGTGGCACGACGAGAAGAGGTACGGGGGACCGGAGTTCGAGGACAAGTACTGGGTGAAGAAAAAGTGGGCGGACTTCAACTGCACCACGAACTGCATGAAGGTCAGCTGCATCAGGGAGGGGAAGTGGAAGGGCGACATCACCGACCTCCCAGACTACGAGCTACAGGCCTACTGCGGCACCAACCTCGGCATCTTCGACCCCGGCGAGAACATCCACATGAGCGCCCTCATAGACAACCTGGGTCACAGCGGCATCAACGGCCCCAACGCCATGGGCTTCGCGGCCGAGCTCTACCAGCGGGGCATACTGACGAAGAAGGATATAGGCTTCGAGCTCAAGTGGGGCGACGCCGAGGCGTTCACGAAGCTCGCTTGGATGATCGCGAAGCGCGAGGGGATCGGCGACATCCTCGCCGAGGGCACGTACAGGGCGGCTAAGGCGATAGCCAAGAAGAAGAAGCTTCCGGAGGAGGAGCTGCTAAAGTACGTGGTCCACGTGAAGGGCATAGAGATTGGAGCCCACGGGACCCGCAGCGACGCGGACTACGTCCACGACATCAGCTACGCGGGGAACGTGCAGGGTGGCGACCACACCTCAGTCGCCGTAGACGGGTACACCGATATGACGGACGCAGTCTTCGCCGACTGCGGCGTCATCTGCGACTTCTGCAGGACCAACCGGGAGCTGGAGCTCGACTTTGCCAAGGCGGTCACGGGCTTCCCGGTCACCGTCGAGAGCTGGAGGAAGGAGATTGGGCCGAGGATAGTCACCCTCCAGAGGGCCCTGCTCCTGCTCGGAGGCCCAGGCCTGAGATGGGAGCCATTGAAGGACGACGACAACCCGCCCAGGTTCTACGAGCCCCTACCAAGCGGACCGTATAAGGGCAGGACGACGGACAAGAAGCTGGTCGACAAGAAGCTCCAGTCCTACTTCGAGACCCTCGGATGGGACAGGAGGGGCGTCCCCAAGAAGGAGACCCTCGACAGGCTAAGCCTCTCAGATGTCGAGCCCCTCATGAGGAAGCTCAGGGAGTAGCCCAACCCCCTTTTTTAAGCATCTCTGATCAGGAGCCTCTTTAGAGCAAACTATGTTTTATAGAACATTTCGACTTCAGCGACGCTTTTAGAGAAGTTTTTATCCCATATCAAC
>CAZVMI010000186.1:0-1903 GCA_964628365.1 uncultured Candidatus Bathyarchaeia archaeon
ATCAGAGAGGCTCAGGGAGCCTTGATCCTCAAGCCTTAAATTTCAGCCGCCCCATTTCATCTCAGCTAGACGGGAAGAATGGGACTATTGTGTATAATAGTCGAAGAATGAACATCTTCTGGCGCCCTCGTCTAGCGGAGCAAGAATTTCTGGAGGAAGAAAACGTATGAGCCCAGACAGTGATGGGATAGTCTTCTACGACACGATGGCTAGGGCTAAGCGCCCCTTCCAGCCGATTGAACCAGGGACGGTGCGGATGTACGTCTGTGGCCCCACTGTCTACAGCGACCCCCACATAGGTAACCTCCGCAGCTTCATAGTCGGCGACCTCATCCGCCGCTGGCTCGAGTACAGGGGCTACGATGTCTTCATGGTGATGAACATCACCGACATAGAGGACAAGACCATCAGGGACTCGGGCAAGGCGGGGGTGCCGCTGAGGGAGTTCACAGAGCGCTACACGGCCTCGTTCCTGCGGGGGCTCAGCCTCCTCAACGTGAGGAGGGCGACGACCTACCCCAGGGCGACGGCGAACATCCCCGACATGATCGAGTTCATCAAGGAACTCCTCGACAAGAAGGTCGCCTACGTCGCGGGAGACGGCGTCTACTTCGACATCGACAAGTTCCCCGGCTATGGGAGGCTCAGCGGCGTCGACCTCTCCAAGGTACGGAAGACGGAGAGGGTGGCGAAGGACGAGTACGAGAAGGAGGACGTCCAGGACTTCGCCCTCTGGAAATCGGTGACTCCGGATGAGTTCAAGAGGGGCATCTACTACGAGTCGCCATGGGGGAGGGGTCGGCCCGGATGGCACATTGAGTGCAGCGTCATGAGCAGGAGGCTCCTCGGCGACACCCTGGACATCCACGCCGGAGGCGAGGACCTCGTCTTCCCCCACCACGAGAACGAGATAGCCCAGTCAGAGAGCGTCACCGGCAAACAGTTCGTCAGGTACTGGATGCACGTCCGCCACCTCATGATCAACGGGAAGAAGATGAGCAAGAGCCTGGGCAACTACGTCAGCTTCGACGAGGTCTTGGCCAAGTACAACCCGGACGCCTTCCGATACTTCTACCTCTCGACCCACTACAGGAGGCCCCTCGACTATACTGACAATGCGATGAAGGGCGCCGAGAACTCTGCGGCCCGCCTGGAGAATACCCTCGACCTCGTGGAGGCCACGTTCAAGGGGCCTGACACGAACCTCGACTACGGTGAGGAGGAGGTGAGGCTCCTAGAGGAGGTGAAGCATCATAAGAACGCCTTCGAGGCCGCGATGGACGACGACCTCGATAGCCACACGGCCCTCGACTCTCTCCACGCCCTCTCGGGGGCGATCAACGGCTACATCGCCACTCAGTGCGACGCCGAGCCCGCGCTCGGAGCCAACAAGGGGGTTCTCCTCAAGGCTTACATGCCCTACAGGAGCCTCCTCGATGTCCTCGGCCTGTTCGAGAAGAGGAAGGGTAAGGAAGACGAACTGGTGGAGGGGCTTGTCAAGGCCCTGATCGACCTGAGGAACCAGCTCAGGGCGGCGAAGAACTACGCCTTGTCTGATAAGGTGAGAGACATGCTCTCCGAACTCGGCGTCATCCTCTCAGACACCGGTGGGAAGACGACTTGGAAGCTTAAGAAAACGTAGTCCTACATCGCCACAGACATAAGGGTCGTAGCCTTTCTCTAGACCGTGGAGCAGGCCTTCGACTTCTACGCCGCCCTCAGGGAGCTGATCGCCCAAGTGCCGGAGGGGATGACAACTACGCCTCCGGCACTGGCATCGGCGCTCGGCGACCTGCTCGCCACGAAGGCGGTTATGGAGGCTCTCCAAAGACGCGACATGGCTGAACTGCGAGATAGAGTATCTATTAAACCGGAGGTAGGCGAGTTCAAGAGTTTCACGACA
>CAZVMI010000187.1:0-1902 GCA_964628365.1 uncultured Candidatus Bathyarchaeia archaeon
GGCCGACCATCCTGGCGAACTCCTTCGTCTCCCCGAAGCTGTGCCTCCTCTGGACGGGGACGACGACGTGTAGCCCCCTCTTCCCCGAGGTCTTGACGTAGGTCCTCAGGCCGAGGGAGTCGAGCCTGCCGTGGAGGATGCGGGCGACATCGATGGCGTCCGTCGCAGTCGCGGGGGGCTGGGGGTCGAGGTCGAAGAGGACGAGATCGGGCTTCTCCAGGGCGTCCGCCCTGCTCAGTGGGATGTGGAGCTCCAGGGCGGCGAGGTTGGCGAGCCAGAGGAGGGTGTCGAGGTCGTCGCAGACGACGTAGCCGACCTCCCTTTCCGAGGACTCCGAGTAGCGGCGGAAGACCCTGACCCAGTCGGGGGCGCCGCGGCCGGCGTCGTGCTCGTAGAAGCCCTCGGTCCCCACGCCGTCGGGGTACCTCCTGAGCACCAGCGGCCTATCCCTCAGGTAGGGGAGCATCCTGTGCGCCGCCTTCATGTAGTACTCTATCACCTCACCTTTCGTTATGCCGGACTCCGGGTAGAGGACCTTGCCGAGGTTGGTGAAGCTGGCCCTGGTGAGCTTCTCCATGGATCAGCCTCCGTCTTCGCCCTAGAAAAATGGGATGGGGTCGCCTAGGGCCTCCATTTCCCCAGCGCCACCTTGGGCGTGTAGCCGCGAAGAGCCTCGGGGCTGAACCCGATGGTCCTGCCCTCCTCGGCGGACCTGTACCCGGCCATCATGAGCCGCGCGATCATGAGGCCGTCGCGCCAGGTCTCAGCCGGCTCCACGCCCCTGCGGAACGAGTCGGCCATGTGCCTCGTCTCGGCAAGGTAGCCGTACGCGGCGGCCTCGTCGGGGACCACAGGCATCAGCCCCTGCTCGGCTGCCTGCTTCTCGACGAACTCCTCGGACGGCGGCGCCCCCACGTTGCGGCTGAGGAAGACGCTCAGCTCCTGCTGGAGGCTGTTGACCGCCACTGAGTACTCGGGGCCGAGGAGCTCCAGTGTGAGCCTGAGGCCTGGGCCGACGTAGCACCAGCTCGTCTTCGCCTCGGAGAGGACCATGGAGCCGTCCTCGTCCTCGTAGGCGACTGTGACCGAGGCGTAGTCCTCGGCCGGGGCGACCGAGTAGTCGACGCCGTAGTCCGACCTCAGCTTCGAAAGGTACGGCTCCCTTGTCCACTTCAGCGAGGCTGTGCTGCCCTGCACGGAGACCGGCCTGAGGGCGTCCTTCGGCCTCTCCGGGTCCGAGAGGAGGAACCTGTCCGCCTCGAGGCTGTGGCAGGCCATGTCGAGGAGGACGCCTCCGCCTGAGCGCCTGGGGTCCCAGAACCACGGCCTGTGTGGGCCGCCGTGCTCCTCCGCCGCCCTCGCCAGGTAGGGGCGACCCGCGGACCGCGCTCCGTGCCTCCAGGCCGCGTCCCTGCCCCTGACGACCGACGGGGCGAAGACCTGGTTCTCAAGGTAGCCGTGGAGGAGCCCAGCCCCCTCCACGAGCCTCACCATCTCCTCCGCCTCGTCTGCGTTCCTGCCGAGGGGCTTCTCGCAGCAGACCCCGACGATGTCGCGCCTCCCCTGTGCCGCCTCCTCGACGACGGCTTTCACCGCCTCAAGCCTGGCGTAGTTTGGGCTGAGTATCCAGACGGCGTCGACTGCCCCGCCCGAAAGCATCTCGTTGATACCCGCGTAGACTCTAGGCCTACCGAGGCCCAGCCCCTCAGCGTAGGATGATAAAACCCTCGCCGACTCGACGTTGGGGTTGCAGATCGCCGCTATGTCCGCGCCCCTCACGCCGGTCCAGGCGTCGACGAAGAACCTGGCTATGAAGCCTGACCCGATGAAGCCGACCCTGAGGTTCTCCAACGTTCTCCCCCACCCTTTACCTCGTGGTGGTGAGATAAAGCCTAGTCCCGC
>CAZVMI010000188.1:0-1897 GCA_964628365.1 uncultured Candidatus Bathyarchaeia archaeon
GGCTTGAGCTTGAGCCAGTCCTTCCCTCGGGCGCCGGGCGAGTAGGAGCTGTCCAGCCTCTTCGCCATCAGCCCCTCGTGGCCGGCGCTCATCGCCGTCCTCAGGAATGCCTCGGCCTCTTCCGGGCTGTTCGTTACGGTGCGCTCGGCGAGGAGCTCACTCGGCGCCATCTTGCTCAGAATCGACCACCTAGTCTCGTACGGCTCGTCTATGAGTAGGGTGCCGTCGAGGTAGAGGACGTCGAAGAGGTGGAGCCTGAGGGGTATCCGCCTCGCCTCCTCCTCTACCTCGTTGACGCGGGTGAAGCGGCGCATCAGGTCCTGGAAGGGGAGGGGCTTACCCTCTGGGCCGACGGCGGTGATCTCCCCCTCGACGATGAGGCCCACCCTGGGGAGGAAACGGATTACGACGTTGACGATGTCCGGCACGCTCTCCGTCACGTCGGTGAGGCGGCGGCTGTAGACCCTGACCTCGTCGCCGAGGCGGTGTATCTGGACGCGGGCGCCGTCGAACTTGTACTCGAAGACGGTCCTGCCCCCGTGCTCCTTCAGCGCCTCCTCCGCGTCGTCGGCGGTCTCCGCGAGCATCGGCTTCAGAGGCACGAATAGCTCGGGCTTGACACCGCCAAGTCCTTTCTCGCCCTGGGTGACGGCGATGAGGGCGACCTCGCCGAGGTTCCCGGTGAGCATGAGCGCCCTCCTGACGAGGGCGAGGGGCGTCCCGGACGCCTCGGCGAGAGCCTCGAGCATGACGCCCTCGTTGACGCCTATCCTCATCTCGCCGAAGATTATCCTGACGAGGACCTCTACCTCCTCCCTGCCCGCGTCGCTGATGAGGCCGACGAGGAGCCGTTCCTTCAGCTTCCGGGACCTTGCGCCGGAGGTCTCAGCGATCTCGCTTAGAGTCGAGTGGACGCGTCGGATGGTTAGTTGATCCCTCAGGAGGGTCGTCTGCCTCCCCTTTTCGAGAACCCTCTTCATGGTCGACCAGCCGACCTCCAGGGTGCGTGGGTCGAACTCCGGGAAGACCTGGCCGACCACGAGGAGGACCGCCGGGCCCACCTCGTCGGGCTCCAGGCCTAGGAGGAACTCCGAGATGAGGCGTGCCTTCTCCTTCCTCGAGCCCGTCGCCTCGAGGCTCCTGCAGAGCTCGGCCAGGCGGATGAACGGCGTCGAGGCCAGGGCTAGGCTCCCCCCTCCATCCAGCGGCTGAGGCTGCTCTGCCCCCTAGCCCTCCTCATCCTCCTCACCATCGTCTCGACCCGTTCCCTGCTGAAGCTGCGCTCGCCGCAGAGGAAGCCGTGGAGCCCCTCCTCATCGAGCCCGCCCTCCTCCAGGCTATATTTGTCTGTTACATCTGGCTCAAGATATATTCGTCGTATGGCGTCCACGTCGGGCGGGAGCTTCGCCACGATCTCCGGGGATAATCCTTCGATGCTGCCGTGGGTCCTGATGAGCTTGAGGGCGGTCTTGGGCCCTATCCCCCTCACTCCCTGGTTGAAGTCGGTGCCGATTAGTATGGCGAGGTCGATGAGCTGCTCCCGCGTGACGCCGATGCCCTGTAGGAGGCCTTCCAGCTCTATGATCTCGGGCTGGAGCTTCCTCGCTCTCCCCTTGCTCGGGAGCCACTCCTCGCCCTGGATGGTGATGTAGCGGACCAGCCTGGGCGCGCCGAAGAGGAGGCTGTCGTAGTCCTGGCTGTTGCTAGCCCAGACGTCGCCCCTGGCGGCTATATACGCGGCCTGGGCCTCGCCCTCCGATGGCGCCTGGACCCAAGGGATGCCTAGGAGGTCGAGGAGCCTCTTTGCATCCGCTATTCCGTCAGACGTCAGCCTCCCAGTCATCACGGCCTTAGAGAAGGCGGTCTTGTAGTCGCCTACGGCGACTGCTGCCCTATA
>CAZVMI010000189.1:0-1889 GCA_964628365.1 uncultured Candidatus Bathyarchaeia archaeon
GCGTGGGCTTCTTCAGACGTCTCCTTAGTCTTCTTCGGCATCTTTTTCACCTCACAGTAGCTCCTTGAAGGCGTCCTCCGGGTACAGCTTCAGGGACATGTACCACTTTACCAGCCTGTCCCTGCGCGCTGAGTCGTCCTCTGGCAGCTGCAGCGGCCTGCCCCTCGCATCAAGCAATATCCCCGCTACGCCGCCTATGACGGTCTTCTCCAAGTTCTTCCCGGGGCCGGCGCTCACGTCGAAGTTCTTCGACGGCGTTATCACCGCGTTGGCCTCGGAGCCCTCGTGGAGCTCGATCAGTTTTATGTCGCCGAAGTTGAGGTCCTCCGTCAGGGTCTGGCCGTCCGGCATGGTGAGCTCGACCTTCATAACATGCTCGCCCTCCTTGCCGAGACCTGAGGCTGCTATGCTTGTGCCGATCCTCACCAGGCAGTCCTTGTCGAAGACGTTCCACGCTGCGTCGCGGTAGACCGTCGAGAGGACGCCCAGATGGGGCATCATGAAGACACTGTCCTGGAACATCCTCGTGACTCCCTCGGGCTGCCAGGCGTCAGACAGGATGAACATCGGCTGCACCCTCCTCGGCGCGTGGCTAAGGAGTCCACCCGTGCCGGCGATGACGTCTATGACCATCATCTTGACATAGGAGTCCTCCATGGCCTGGTCGAACATGTCGGCGATGGTACGCTGTATCTGTACCCCCTTGAGCCTCGTCGCGATGGTCCTGTGGTGCTGCAGGCCCAGCCTCAGGGCCTCGCGAGCTACGCTGTGCTCCACGATCAGGTCCTCCAGGGTCTGCGGGATCGTGGTCGGCCTGATCATCTTGTTCATCAGCCTGCTGGCGACCTCCTCCTCCTCGAGCTTGAAGGGTATCCACCTCATGATGTTCGGGATGCCCGCCTCCTTCATGACGTTGGTGACTGAGTAGCTCATGCCGAGGTTGGCTGAGACGCTCCGGACGAAGCGACCATCGATGACAGAGTAGACGTTGGTCGTCGCGCCGCCGAGACCGACTCCGAGGACGTTCATCTTGAAGCTGTTGGCGATGAGCTGCATGGCCATGCCCTCTCCGGCCGGCGTCGGCATGATGGGGACGTCGGTCCACTTCATCAGCTTCGTGTAGCCTGGGGCGTGGCTCATTACGTGTTCCATGAAGAGCTCGTGGACGGCGCGCCTCGCCGGCTCCGTGTTCTCCTCCTCCAAGACTGGCCTGATGTTGTCGACCATCGTCAGGGCTATGCCCTCATGCAGCAGCTCCTGTATCTGGGGCCTGAGGGCCTTGTTGCCAGCGTAGACGATGGGTAACTTGTATGAGGCCCCTAGCCTCGCCTTTGGCTCGGCGGCCTTGATGAGCTCCGCGATCTCCATGACGTGCTGGCCTGCGCCTCCATCGGTTCCTCCGGCGAGGAGGATCATGTCGGGTCTAAGGCTTCTGATCCTCTGTATCTTCTGGTATGGCTGCCTGCCGTCGTCGCGGGAGATGACGTCCATGACTATCGCGCCTGCGCCGAGGGCGGCCCTGTTGGCGCTCTCGGCGGTCATGTTCTTGATGAGGCCGGCGACCATCATCTGTAGGCCGCCCCCTGCGCTGCTCGTCGTGCAGTAGAGGTCTACCCCCTTCTCGCCGTCGTAGGGGGTTATTAGGCCGGTCCCCTCTGGGGAGAGGAGGCGGTGGCCCGTAAGCTCCTCGACCTCCCTCACGGCGTTCTGTACGCCCATGGTGACGTCCTCGTAGGGCGCCTCGACGGTTGTCGGGGCTTCACCGGCGACCCAGAACCTCCACTCGCCGTCCTTCTTGTGGAAGAACCTCGCCTTGGTCGTGGTGCTACCGACGTCGGTGACTAGAATGAACTGCGTCTCCTCAACTGGTTTCCTGAGGTGCGCCATGC
>CAZVMI010000190.1:0-1883 GCA_964628365.1 uncultured Candidatus Bathyarchaeia archaeon
CCCCTGCGGACGACGACTGGCTCCCTCGCCGGCTCCTCGCCCGGCTCCTTCGTGTAGATGCGGGCGATCTCGAGGAGCTTGAAGAGTCTGTTCCCTATGGTTGTGGCGAGGTTCGGCGTCTTCTCGGCTGAGATCACGAGGACCTCCAGCGGGTCGGCGGCCATCCTCAGCTGCTCTATGGTTCCTGGGTCAGCGCCTAGGTCGGCCTTGTTAGCGAAGACGAGGGTGGGCCTGTAGACGGCGTTGCCGAAGATGGCGTCCTCGACGTTGTCGATGGTGACGCTACCCCTTATCCTAACGAGGGCTGACCTTATCCTGAACTCATTGAGGAGAGCCACGACCTCCTCCTTGGTACAGTCGACGAGTTCCCCCTCCCAGACGAACTGGATATCCCTGCCGACCCCCCTCCTCTGTATGTTGACCTCCCCCTCCGGCTTCGATGTGAGGATGCGGCTCGCGTCGAGCTCCCCCTGGACCATGAGGAGGTTGCCTGCGGGATCGTCGGTGAGGTCGACGACGATGATTATGCCGTCCGCGTTCCTGACCGCGCTCAGGTTCTGGAACCCGTCTGCGCGCCCTTCGCTGCTCCCGTCGACGATTGGCGGTATCTCGACGAGCTGGAACTGGATGTCCTCGTATGGGAGCATCCCCGGAACCGGCTGCTTGGTCCCGAAGGGGTAGGGTGTGACCTCGACCTGGGCGTTGGTCACCGCCCTGAGGAGGCTGCTCCGCCCGACGTTCGTCGGCCCGATGACGGCTACCTGGGCTGCCCCCGCCTTCTGGACGAAGGGGCTCGGCCCTCCGCCGGTCTTCGCCTGCTTCTTCTTTTTATCTATCTCGTCCCTGAGCTGGGCCATCTGGCGCTTGACTTGGCTACACATCCGCTCGGTGCCCTTGTGCTTGGGGACGAGGCTGAGGAACTCCCCCATCAGCCTGAGGCGCTCCTCAGGGTTCTTGGTCAGGGTGACCTCATCCCACTTGGCCTTCGCCTCAGCGGGGAGATTCGTCGGCAACGGCCCAGCACCAGCCTCATACCATTAAGGAAAAAACGATTTATAAAAAACTGATATCCAGTTCATCAGCTCTGATACTAAAAGAATAAGGGTGGTGGGCCGAGCAGGGATCGAACCTGCGACCATCGCCACGTCAAGGCGACGTCATACCACTAGACCACCGGCCCGCGCACGTGAATCTACCGCAGCATCCCACGTATAATCTTTTTCGATCCATCACCCCAGCTCGACGAGCCCCATCGCGCAGAGGAGGCGGTAGTACTCGACCAGGTACTCCAGGTCCGTCCTGCCCGCCTCGAGCTCGACGAGCCGGGAGATCTCGAGGAGGCTCCGCTTCCCGTCCGTCCAGTACATGGCTAGAGTGCCCAAGAGGTCCGAGCCCTTGTGCTCCTTGCCGAGCCTCCAATACGCCTCCCTGTCCTCGGCGGATAGCTTCTGCAGCCAAGGCCTGGTGGATACTGGCCCCTTGAACAGGCGCCTCGGTGAGATGTTGGCAGCCTCCCTTTCAAGCTTGCTCGCCCGCCTCCTCTTCCTGGCTATCGTCTTTTTTCCGGCCTCGGCGTACTCCCTCAGCGTCTTCTCGGCCTGCTTGAGACCCGCGTGGCCCGCTGCATCGACCTCCGAGGCGAGTCGTTCAACAGCCGCCTCTACCCACCTGTCCCCCGGGGCGAGGCGCCTGACGGACCTCACGGCGACTGCAGCTCTCCCCGTCCAGTAATCGGCCTTCTCGGAGAGGAACGGCGGAGGCTCCACAATATCGTCACCCTCGGCGCTCATCACCCTCGTGACCTCGCCCTGTATCTTCGACATTAGCGATGCCTTCTCTCGGGCTGCCGTTTCGGAGGCGAGCCAGATCGCCTCCTCCGGGCC
>CAZVMI010000191.1:0-1875 GCA_964628365.1 uncultured Candidatus Bathyarchaeia archaeon
GAGTACAAGTTCAGGAAGTTTCACTCTGTTGAAGACCGAATATTCTTCGACTGCGTCGAGGGGGATCAGGCTGGCTGCCTCACGGAGGTCATGAGGCACGAGGGGTATCCAAGGTTCGTCGCCTTCATACTCGCCAGGTGGGAGGACGGTACGCTCAGGGTCCTCGACGTGAGCTTCGCCAACCTCGGGAAGGAGACCCTTGAACGCTTCAACGACCGCTACCCACGCCAGCTCAGGCCGGCTAACGCCATGGCACTACAGCTCAGCGGCGGAGAGTACCTTGAGTACCTCGGCGCCAGCTACGAGGAATGACGGAAAGCAGAAAAGGGGTCGGCTAGAGGTGCTCCCTGATCTTCATCAGGGCCGACACGAAGTCGACCGGCTCTATGCCGGGGATCTGCGCTCCGGATGAGCAGTAGAATTCCTCGACTATCAGGGTTAGGCTCCCCTCGTCGAGCCTCGCGCCGACAAGTTTTCCTTCAAGGGTGGAGATGGCCTCCTTCGGCACGGCGAAGAAGTCGCCTGTGAGCCTCAGGTCGAGGATGACGTCCCCCTTCACCTCGGCCCTGACCCTTATCATCTTACTCGCCTTGTGGTCGACCTCCACGACCTTGACATCGCCCGCTATCTTGACGGCCCTCCCCGGCCTCCTCGACGAGTAGGGCGCCTCCATGTAGAGCCACTCCCTGCTCGTGTGGCGTGGCCTCGTCTCAGCGTTGAAGATCCTCCACTCCTCGTCGGTTGGCTGGGTCTTCGTTAGCTTCACTCCGAGGAGCTCTTGGAAAGCGGCCGCGTAGACCTCCCTCACCCTCTCACCGGTCGGCGCGGTGGCCAGCTCGCGCCTCAGGGTGGTGACCCAGTCCCTCATGCTCTTTGCCATCTTGTCCCTGAACTTTTCGTCGGGGACTCTGAGGACGCGGGCCATCTGGTCGTAGTTCATGTCGAGGATGACGTTCCCCACGAGCACTGTGGTGGAGCCCTGCAGGCCGGCGCCGTTCCCCGAGATCTTCTTTCCCCCGGCGACGACGTCGTTGAGCGGCTTGAACTCGGCGGGCACGCCGAGCCTCCTGTAGGTCTCGACCGTGACGGAGAGGAGCCTCTCGAACATCGCGTCGACATCTTTCGGCACCACCGTGCTGCCCTTGGCCACTATCTGGTAGAAGACCTGGTCGTTGTCGAGGTAGGTGGCTCCTCCGCCCTGGCTCCTCCTTATGATCGGGAGGCCTCTCTCCTCACAATACTCGAGGTCGACCTCCTTCTCGATGTCCTGGTGGTAGCCGACGCAGACGTATGGTGAGCCGGGCTGGAGCATGATCAGCGTGTTAGGGCTGATCCCTCTGTCGACTGCCTCGGCGACCGCCTCATAAAAAGTCTGGGCTACCAGGGGCTCCGGGGCCCCTAGGTCGATGAAGCGCCAGTTCTCTATGGATGTCCCTGCCTGCTACTTCCCTATCCTGGCCTTCTCTGCCGCCAGCCACGCCTTCAGCTGCTCAGTGTCGGTGCCCTTGATGAGCTGTGGAAGCTCGGCCTTGAGGTTCTCCGGCTTGATTACCGCCACCCAGCCCTGACCGTAGGGGTCCTTGTTGATGAGCGTCGGGTTCTTCAGGACCTCCTCGTTCAGCTCCTTGATCTCGCCTGTGACGGGGACCTTAAGGGGTCCCACCCACTTTCCGCTCTCGATGGTACCAAGAGTCTTCCCGAACTGGACGGGGCTCCCCGCCTTCTTCGTCTTTATACTCACCAGCTTGCTCGCGGCGTTCTGTGCCCAGTCGTTGTAGCCGACCCTGACGAGGTCTCCCTCCACCTTCACCCACATGTGCTCCCTGTGGTAGTAGAGATCTTCAGGGAAGTCGTTTCCCTCAATCTTGACCAATT
>CAZVMI010000192.1:0-1838 GCA_964628365.1 uncultured Candidatus Bathyarchaeia archaeon
CTGGCCTAATAGGGACCCAGTGGGTGAGGCTCATCGGGTACTTCGAGGATATCGCCCTCGGTTCGCTGCTGCTCTTCTTCCTGATATTCAAGCCGAGGGGCCTAATACCGGAGAAGCGGCTCAACATAACGGGGATAAACTACGATGGCATAATCAACGAGAAGAAAATGGCTGGCGAAGTGTTGAGGTCGTCTAGATCAAAAGATGAAGACTAGAGGACCTGCTTCTCGGCTTCGCCGATCCCCTCGTCTAGGAGCCTGACTATCTCGTCGATCTCGCTTTTCTTCACTACGAGCGGCGGCCCAACTTGGATGTGGTCCCCCCTGGAGCCGTCCAGTGAGCCGGAGCCGGGGTAGATGAGCAGTCCCCTCCCCATGCAGCTGTTGAAGACTCTGCCGTTGAACCTCGCGTTCGCGGGGAGGGGCTCCTTCGTCTCCTTGTCCTTCACGAACTCGATCCCCGCGAAGATGCCGAGCCCCCTCACGTCGCCGACGGTCGGGTGATCGTACAGTGCTTTGAGTTTCTTCAGCAGATACGGTCCGAGCTCAGCCGACCTCTCGACGAGCCTGTGCTTCTCGATGTAGTCGAGGCAGGCTGCGCCTGCGGCGCAGCAGAGTGGGTGGTTACCGTATGTGTGTCCGTGGGCGAAGGGGCCGCTGAAGCCCTCGAAGACCTTGTCGCTTGCGATGGTCGCGCCCAGGGGGAGGTAGCCGCTGGCGATGCCCTTAGCGGCTGTGATGATGTCCGGCTCGACTCCCCAGTGATCTATCCCCCACCTCTTCCCGGTCCTGCCGAAGCCCGTCATCACCTCGTCCGCGATGAAGAGGACGCCGTGATCGTCGCATATCTCGCGGATCAGCTGGAAGTAGCCCTCAGGCGCCGGCACCGTCCCGAGGGTCGCCCCGACCACGGGTTCCGCTATGAATGCCGAAACGTACTCCGGCCCAGCGGCTTTGATAGCCGTGTCTAGGCTCCTCGCACACTCGAGGTCACAGGCGTCCCGCGTCTTCCCGAACCAGCACCTGTAGCAGTAGGCCGGAGGGATGTGGGGATAGTCTATCAACATTGGTGTGAACCTGCGGCGCCTGGCTATGTTTCCAGACATGGAGAGGGCTCCGAGGGTGTTGCCGTGGTAGCTCTGCCACCTCGCTACCACCTTGTATCGGGTCTTCTCACCGGACTCGAGGTGGAACTGGCGAGCCATCTTTGCCGCCGCCTCCGTTGCTTCAGAGCCGCCCGAGCAGAAGAAGACGTGCTTCAGGCTCCCAGGGGCGAAGCTGGCCACCTTCGCGGCGCACTCCTTGACGGCCTCCCCGACGAAGAAGCCCCCATAGGCAAAGCTGATCGCCCTCATCTGCCTCGCTATGGCGTCGTTGACCTCCTTCACGCCGTAGCCTATGTTGACACAGAGTGGGCCGCCACTCCCGTCTATGTACCTCTTCCCAGTCGAATCCCAAATATAGATGCCTTTCCCACCCACGAGGGTCGGCGTCTCTATCGACGCCCTAGAGAACAGGTTACTCACGCCAGAGCTCGACATAACGTTTCATAATAACGCTGGTTAGATTAAACTTAATACTAGTGCCGATCTGGCGCAGTTTCTCCATAACGTTGATAGGCTGGCTCAACGGGCTCATCCAAAAAATGTTCTGGCTGTCCCTAGAGAGTGAAGGCTGACGCTCTCAAACGCCGTTGTCTCAGTCGCGATCTTCCTGTTAACCTTGTTTCTGATGATCAGGAAGCCGAGGGGCATGAACCTCGGCCTCGCCGTAGGCATCGGCGCGCGCGCAGGCTGAAACACCCCGTTATGCTCTTTTTGATCCCTTTTTCATCGTTAT
>CAZVMI010000193.1:0-1818 GCA_964628365.1 uncultured Candidatus Bathyarchaeia archaeon
CCGGGCTTCATCGACATACACAGCCACTCCGACATGCCGCTCCTCGTCGACCCGCGGGCGGAGAGCAAGATACATCAGGGCGTCACCACCGAGGTGGTTGGGAACTGCGGCAGCTCCGCCGCCCCGATGAATAAGGCCGTCAAGGCGTACCGTGAGAAGTACTCCAGGAACGCCGTCGGCGACGACTTCCAGTTCGACTGGCAGACTATGGCGGACTACCTCGCGAGGCTCGACAAGCAGGGTGTCGCCGTCAACGTCGCACCCCACGTCGGCCACGGCACCATCAGGCACAACGTCATGGGCTACGAGGCCAGGGAGCCCACAGACTCCGAGCTCGGGAAGATGAGGAGGCTCGTAGACGCCGCCATGAGGGACGGCGCCTGGGGCATCTCAAGCGGCCTCATCTACCCGCCCAGCGTCTACGCGAAGACCGACGAGCTCGTCGAGCTCGCGAAGGTCTCCGCCAAGCACGGCGGCCTCTACGCGAGCCACATCAGGGGCGAGGGCGAGACCCTCCTCGACGCCGTCAGGGAGGCCGTTGAGATAGGTGAGAGGAGCGGCGCACCGGTCCAGATAGCCCACTTCAAGGCGTCTGGCAAGGAGTTCTGGGGAAGGACGAAGGAGTCGCACAGGCTCGTCGAGGAGGCACGCGCAAGGGGCGTCGACGTCACCTTTGACCAATACCCGTACATCGCCTCAAGCACTGGACTGAGCTCCGTGCTCCCCCACTGGGCCCACGAGGGCGGAGCCGAGAAGATGATGGAGAGGCTACGCGACCCAGAGGTAAGGAAGAGGCTCGAGTCAGAGCGGAGGAGCGACAGGGACTGGAGCGAGATCATGGTCGTCTACGTCAAGAATAACCCGAAGTACATCGGGAAACGGATCACGGAGATCGCCGAGATGGAGGGGAAGAAGCCGGCAGACGCCGCCTACGACCTCCTCCTGGCCGAGGACACACAGGTCCAGACGGTGATGTTCGGCCTAGGCGAGGACGATGTCAGGTACGTGATGAGGAGCCCGTACATGATGGTCGGCTCAGACGGATCAGCCGTATCGCCTAAAGGCATCCTGGGCAGGGGGCAGCCCCATCCGCGGTACTACGGCACATTCCCCCGGGTCCTCGGCCACTACGCCCGAGACGAGGGCATCATAACCCTCCAGGATGCGGTTAGGAAGATGACCTCGGCCCCGGCCCAGAAGATGGGCTTCAAGGACAGGGGCCTCCTCCGCGAGGGCTACAAGGCGGACATCACGGTCTTTGACCCATCGAAGGTGAAGGACGAGGCGACGTTCACGGACCCCCACAGGTTCGCCTCAGGCATACCCTACGTCCTCGTCAACGGCACCGTCGTCATAAGCAAAGGAAAGCAGACGAGCGCACTGCCGGGGAAGACGTTAAGGAAGAGCCAGTAGGCTCCCCTTTTTATAAATGGGTTTTATGGATTCTGGGCACTGCCGCGGAGCATCCTGGGCTCCGAGCCGACGAAGACGCCTGGTTCGATCCTTCTCCTAGGTCCCGCGGCGAGGATGATGCACCTCACCCTGTCCTTCTGGATCAGGTCGACGTCCTCGAAGAAGGTCCAAGCGAGCTGGCACATGGGGGCGACGCCCCAGAAGTAGTAGCTGTCCATCGACCTCCTCTCGCCGTCCATGAGATCTAAGGTGAGCCTCCTGAATGAGCCGGTCTTTATGTCGAAGCCGGCGTGGAGGGAGAGGACGGCCTCGTCCTCGGTGGCGCTCTCAACGAGGACCCTCTGGTAGCCGAACTGGGTGAAGCGGAGGTAGACCCTGTCCACCTCCTCGATGACGAGGACGCCG
>CAZVMI010000194.1:0-1736 GCA_964628365.1 uncultured Candidatus Bathyarchaeia archaeon
CCGTCTCGACGACCTCACCGTTCATCCAACAATACTCGGCACCGTGGAAAGCCTTGGACAACAGACCACCTGAGAAAGGTTAGCCGGGAAAGGTTAAAGAAGTATCGGGAAAGGACAGAGGGCCTAATAGATAAATTTAAAATGGTCGAGGTGATGAGTTTTGAGATAAAAATGGTCGAGAAGATCGCCACGGCCGCGGAGATCGTCGACGGCATATCGTTCCGGCTCAGGACGGACCAGATAATCATACTCAACGGGATGCCCCCGCTGGAGAAGGGAAGCGAGAAGGACAGGAAAGCCGCCGCCAAACTCGCGGAGCTCATCCTCAAGAAGAAGGTCGCGTACGAGGCGACCGAGATAGACACCATGGGACGCTCGAAGGCGAACGTCAAGCTCGACGGCCTCGACGTCAACAAGGCGATGCGCGACTACATCGCCACCCTCTAAACGTTTTAACCTGATTCTATCCGAACGAAGACGTTAAACTACCGTAGCCCAAGGGAGTATCGATCTCCCATGAGCGAGTTCAACAAGGAACGGGCGACCCAAGCCCTCGAAAAGGTCGGTGAGGAGGGAGTCGACGCCATCCTCCTCTTCCCCGGGCCAAACATCTACTACTACACCGGCTTCAACATAGGCCTGAGCGAACGCCTCGCAGCCGCCCTGATACCCGTCGAAGGAAAGCCCGTCTTCGTCGTCAACGAACTCGAGGAGGAGCTCAGGGGCCAGACGCCCTGGTTCACTGATAGGACCGTCTGGCGTGAGCACGAGGACCCGGCTCGGCTTCTAGCCGAAACCATCGCCGACAGAGGGCTGGGCTCCGCCGCCATCGGGCTCACAGAGGACGCGCCGTGGGGCTGGGTCAACAGGCTCTCAGCGCTGGCACCGAACGTGAAGTTCGTGGACGTGTCAAGCCAGCTCGGCTACATACGCATGGTCAAGACGCCGCAGGAGGTCGACTGGATCAGGAAAGCCTGCACGATAGCTGACAGGGCGCTGGAGAACACGTTCAGAAGGCTCCGCACCGGCATGACGGAGGCCGAACTCGCCTCGACGCTGACGGCCGAGATGAAGACCCTCGGCGGGGGGATGGTCTTCGTCGACGTCCTCTTCGGCGAAAGGGCAGCCCTCCCCCACGGAGGGGCCTCGGAGAGGAGGCTGAAGCCCGGCGACGGCGTCCTCGTCGACATGGGCTGCACCGTCAACGGCTACTGGTCCGATATAACCAGGACCATCTTCTACGGGGAGCCATCCAAGCGTCAGACCGAGATCTACAACGTCGTCCTCGAGGCGAACAGGGCCGCCTTCAACGCAGTAAAACCCGGCGCAACCTGCGAATCCGTCGACATCGCCGCGAGGAAGGTCATCGAGGAGGCGGGCTACGGCAAGTACTTCATCCACCGCCTCGGCCACGGCGTAGGCCTCCAGATCCACGAGCACCCATACATGGTGAGGAACAACACGCTCACCCTCGCCGCTGGCATGGTCTTCAGCGACGAGCCGGGCATCTACATCGTAGGCGAACTCGGCGTAAGGGTCGAGGACACAGTCGTCTGCACCCAGACGGGATGCGAGAGCCTGACGAGGCACAGGAGGAGCCTGACCTCTTATCCGGTGAGAGACTAGATGGACGAACTCGCAGCGTACATGCCAATGATCATCGGGGCGGCGATGACGTTCTTCGGCGCCCTCACCTGCGTCTACTGGTACCTCTACTGGAAGAGGAACTACAGGGG
>CAZVMI010000195.1:0-1672 GCA_964628365.1 uncultured Candidatus Bathyarchaeia archaeon
AGCATCACATCCTTCATCGGCGTCATGGTCGAGACGACGCCGGCCATCACCCTCGTGCCGCCCACGGCGGTGTCCAGGCTGACCGGCTCCAGGAGGACGCGGTCAGACGTGTTCGAGTACGAGACCCCCTTCACCGACGCGACAGTGGAGACCAGGCTTCCAATCGCCTCGGCGGCGTAGCCCTTCACGGACTCCAAGATGAGTGGGTTCTTCTTCTGGGGCATTATGCTGCTCGTCCCCGCATAGGACTCGTCAAGGTCGATCATCCCATGCTCGTCGGAGGACCAGATCTGGATGTCCTCGGCGAGCCGGCTGAGGTTCGACATGTGGATCGCCATCGCTGAGCCAAGCTCCATGACGTAGTCGATGGCGGCGACACAGTCCTGGGAGTTCTCGCAGAGGGCGTCGAAGCCGAGGAGCTCCGTCGTCCTGCGGCGGTTGACGGGCCAACCAGTCCCAGCGAGGGCGGCAGCCCCCATGGGGTTGAGGTTCGTCCTCCCGTATACGTCCTCGAGGCGCTCCACCGACCTCGCCGCGGCATCTACGTGGGCGACCAGGTAGTGGGCGAGGGTCACGGGCTGAGCCTGGCGGAGGTGGGTGTACCCAGGCATCACCGTCTCGACGTTCTCCTCAGCCTTCCGCAGCAGAAGCCCCTGGAAGTCGATGACCGCGCCGATGAGCCTCTCCGTCTGGTCCCTGAAGTACATCCTACGCTGGGCGTGGCCGAGGTCGTTCCGGCTCCGGCCGATGTGCATCTTTCCCCCGACCTCGCCGATCCGCTTGATCAGCGCCGTCTCCGTGGACATGTATCCGACCAGTGAGGCGTCGACCTCCGCCATCTTCTCGACCTCCCTGACTCCTTCGAGGATCTTGGCGGCCTCGTCTCGCCCTATTATCCCCTCCTCGGCGAGCATCACCGTGTGGGCCCTGTGGATCAGGACCTGGCAGTAGTATGATGCCACGTCGAAGGACGTCTGGCTCCTCCTCCACCGGTTCAGCTCCGAAATCTCAGGCGCCTCAGCCTTGCTGGCGCGCCCGAACCTCTCCCAGCTCGTCCCCGCGCTTTCACTCATAGAACATCAATGAACAGAGACGTGAGCCTGCGTATAAAACCGGCTCCACGCGTCGAAAGGGACTCCGACAAGGCAGTGCGCACACGTCGTTGGTGGCTGGGTCACCATTTCCCCCTGTGTACTCTTTCCTCGTTGTACCTGTTCGCCGCGGGCTTTCCCTCGGCCGGGTAGCCCAAGGATATTATGTTGAGCGGTATGATCTTCTCCGGGATGCCCAGCAGCTCCTTAACCCCCTTGACGAGGTCCTCGTGGGGGTGGACGCCGAGCCAGACCGCGCCGAGGCCCATGGCGTGCGCCGCGACGAGGATGTTCTGCGTCGCGGCCGAGCAGTCCTGGACCCAGAAGCCAGTCCCGCCATCAAGCTCCAGGTCGCCGCAGACGACTATGGCTAGGGCGCATTGGCCGAGCATCTTCGAGTATGGGTGGAACTTGGGGACCTCGAGGAGTGTCGCCCTGTCCCTGACGACGATGAAGTGCCAGGGCTGCTTGTTGTGGCCCGATGGCGCCGCCATCGCCGCCTCGAGCAGCCGCTGAACCTCCTCGTCCGAGACAGGCTTCTCCGTGTACCTCCTCATGCTCCTCCTGGTCAGTATAGCCTC
>CAZVMI010000196.1:0-1647 GCA_964628365.1 uncultured Candidatus Bathyarchaeia archaeon
CTCCGAGGATGACGTGGGTGCTGGGGCTCGTGAAGTCCAGGTCGAGTAGGCCGACCCTGCCGCCCGTCTTCGCGAGGGTCAGGGCCAGGGTGGTGGCGACGATGCTCTTGCCCACGCCGCCCTTTCCGCTTGAGACGGCGACTATCCTCCTGATGCCCGTGAACCTTTCCGCGACTATCTCGAGGCGGGGGTCACGCATCCTTCCTCACCCCCCTTATGTGGGCTACCCAGACGCCGCGGCCCTCGACGACCTCGAAGTCTGGGCTCCCACAGCTCGGGCACTTTATGTAGACGTGGGCCATCTCGGGGACGAAGTGGATCGCCTCCGAGACCTCGTCGGTAAGGCCTTCGGTCTTGAAGCCCCACTCCGTTGAGCACTTCCTGCACCTGAACTTGGCCGGCGCCGCCTCGAGAACGAACTTGGTCTTCTCCATCCCGGGCGTTCTGAGCTGCTCTAGGGCGAACTCTATTATCTCGTGCTCGACCTGCTGGAGCTCGCCGATCATGACCTTGACCTCGGTCACCTCGGTCAGCCCCTGCTCCTCGGCTACCTTCTTCGCGGTCGAGACGATCCCCTCGGCGAGAGCCCACTCGTGCATGTCTGGGCTATTCGGGTGACGCCTTAATTTAGATTATGATGACGAGCGGAAGGTGATTCAGTGGCTAAAGGGGGCAACCCTCCCTCGGGCGCCGGTGAGAACCCTTTTTAATTGAAGTAGTTGACTTGAGGTGAGCGATATCGCAGTAGATGTTTGGTGAATGTGATGGATTTCGAGCCTGAGAAGCCGCGTGAGTTCTCCGACGAGCTCCTGCTGAGAGCGGATGAGTTTCACGGTCATAGAGGCCCCTTCCTCGTCGTCGGCCTAAGGATGGGGCTGAGGGCGCTGAGGGACCTCGACGCCTGTGGGTGGTTCGATCTCCGGTGCAGGGCATATCTGAGGCGTTCACCGCCCGACTCCTGCGTGCTGGACGGCATACAGGTGACGACCGGGTGCACGATGGGGAAGATGAACATGGAGGTCTCGGAGGGGGAGGGCGTCTCCGCCGAGTTCGAGGGCGGGCGTGGAGCGACGATGATTGAGCTGAGGCGAGAGGCTGAGGAGGAGATCAGGCGGTCCCTCGGAGAGGGCGAGGAGGCGGACCGCCTTCTAAAGCGGCTCATCGAGGCACGCGACGATGATCTATTCACCGTCTCCCTCACGCTTCGCAAGGAAGAAAAGTGACCATGCGGATCGTCTTGGGGAGCCCCATGGACGTCTACATTTCAGAGCTTGAGGCCTCCGGGATGAGCCTCATCATCCACAAGGAAGGACGCGTCGTCTTCAGAAGCTCGAGTAAAGGGCTACTTCCCCACCTGGAGGCCATAAGGGGGCTCGGCAGGGAGGCCCTGAGGGGAACCGTGGTTGCCGACAAGATAGTCGGAAGGGCGGCGGCGCTGCTGATGCTCTACAGCCTGCCCTCCGAGGTCCACGCCGGCGTCATAACCGTCGGGGGGAGGCGGCTCCTTGAGGAGGGCGGGGTCAGGGTTTTCTACACCGAGGAGGTGGAGGCCGTCAAGGTCAAGGACGGGAGAATCTACTGCCCCTTCGAGGGCATGGTTCAGGGGATAAGCGACCCAGAGGAGGCCTACAAGGCGATAGAGGCGAG
>CAZVMI010000197.1:0-1631 GCA_964628365.1 uncultured Candidatus Bathyarchaeia archaeon
TTCGACTTGTCCAGGGAGTCGAGCCACCTCTGGAAGCTGCCGTGCTCGGCGGCTATGCGCTCGAACTCCCTCGCGTTGTGGATGGCGGCGAGGATCTTCCTCCTGTTCCTGATGATCCCGGCGTCTCCCATCAGCCGGGAGATGTCTCCTGCGCCGTATTCGGCGACCTTAGATATGTCGAATCCGTCGAACGCCTTCTGAAAAGCCGGCCACTTGTCGGAGACGGTTCTCCAGCTCAGGCCGGCCTGGAAGATGCAGCGGGTCATGTTCTCATAGTAGGCTGAATCGTTTGGGGGCCTTCGTTCTCTGTACATCCATGCCGGTGGTCTCCACTCCTGTGCCATGGGGGATCATGGGCTCATCTTGTTTTGAAGGTTGCGACCACGCTTCATGTGGTAGGTGCATGTGCGGTACTGGACGACAGAACCGAGCTTCTCAACGCCGCAGGGTAAAGGGTGTCGATTGTCCCTCTCTTCTTCAGGTGATTATGCCGAGGAGGTCTGCCTTCGTGATTATCCCGACGATGACCCCCTTTCTCTGCACGAGGACGGCCGGGTAGAACTTGAGGAGGCTTGTCAGGAGCGAGAGAGGCGCATCCTCGCCGACCTGCGGGAAGGGCTCCTCCATTATATCGGAGACCCTGGACGCGTGGGACTCGCTT
The DNA here is from genome assembly GCA_964628365.1 of uncultured Candidatus Bathyarchaeia archaeon. Classification (GTDB taxonomy): domain Archaea; phylum Thermoproteota; class Bathyarchaeia; order TCS64; family TCS64; genus UBA8941. The sequence goes on from CAZVMI010000197.1 coordinate 662, forward strand.
CTCCTCGCAGCCACTATGTGGTCGAGCAGGGTCCCCTCACTGATGCTACCCACGGAGAGCCCGCCGTCGAGGACGGGGAGCTGGCTGAAGCTGTTGCGACGCATGATGTCGACGGCCTCTGCGATGGATACGTCCTTCTGGATCCCCACGAGGGACCTCGTCATTATCTCGCCAGCGGAGACCTGCTTCTTCTGCTCCAGCCTCTCCAGGGCCTCGAAAAGGGCCTTCACCTTGAGATATGAGGGCTCTATGTTCCCAGCCTCAAGCTTCGCTATGTAGGACTGACTGACGCCCGCTAGCTCGGCGAGCTGGTTCTGGGTGAGGCCTAGTTTCCGCCTCCTCTCTGGGATTATCTCCAACGCCGGTAGCATGGATGAGGAGAACGCCACTCAACCCATATATTCTTTACTGAATTTTCTCCGGCCAAAAAGTGTAAAAAAAGCATATCCGGAGCAGCCAACTCCCAATTCCCATCGGAATATTTTTCGCAACAATAAATATATAGAGGAATTGCTGTCTTCCCTAAAACATCAACTAGGAGGTAAAGAACAACAAATGGGCATAGAACTCAAGGAATGGGGCGTATTCGAGGGCGTGGGGAGAGGCTTCGGCTTCAAGCAGGACGAGAGATTCTACTCTCTACTGGAGACCAAGGTTGGCGCCTACAGGGGCAACCACGTCCACCCCTTCGACCAGTATACACTCTTAATCGCGGGAAGAGGCAAGTACCTCTTCCTGGACAGCACGATGAGGGAGATGCGGCTCAGGCAGGGCGAGGTCTTCAGGGTTAAGGCCGGCGTGCCACACATCCTCGTCCCGGAGGAGGACTGCGTCACCTTCGAATGGTGGGACGGTGACTTCGTCGCTAAGGACTGCGTCGCAGTCTTCGACGAGTACACGAGGAGCCGGGTCGGCCCAGACAAGCTTAAGGCGGAGAATATCTAGCGGATGATCCAAGATCACAAGGATA
>CAZVMI010000198.1:0-1585 GCA_964628365.1 uncultured Candidatus Bathyarchaeia archaeon
GTCTACAGGAAGAAGAGGGACCTGATGCTCGAGACGATGGAGGCGAGCTTCCCTGGGAGGGCTAAGTGGAACACGCCGAAGGGCGGCCTATTCTTCTGGGTCAAGATGCCGAGAACGGTGAACACAGACGAGATGCTGATGGACGCTGTGAAGAAGGGCGTCGCCTACATCCCCGGCAGCAACTTCTACGTCAAGCCCGTCCACAACTACATGAGGCTCAACTACAGCCTGCCGGGCGAGGCCGACATCGTCGAGGGGGTGCAGGTCCTCGGGAGTCTCCTTAAGGAGAAACTGAGGTAGACACAGCCTCAGAACCTCCACTCCCCCTATCTGGAAAGTGATTCAGAGGCCCCGTATCCAATATATACTTCCATTTGAACGAAAAAAACGACTTAAGGAGACGACTTGACCTACAAATGCTATTAGATGTGACCATATAGAGATTATTCCCATACTTTCTTATTCAAATGGCTATATAATTCACTTTTTAAGGTATAAAATTGTACAAATGTAAACTTTAATAGCCCGCGGAAGACCTTTCATCTTGATAGAATTGGCGAAGGAGCCGGGCGGCAGACAGAAGAGGCACAGGATCAGGGTCAACGAGTCCTTCTGCAAGGGATGCGGCTACTGCATCGAGTTCTGTCCACGGCACGTGTTCGAGAGGACGGAGGAGATCAACGACAGGGGCGTGAGTCCGCCCAGGGTCGCCCGCCAGGAGGACTGCTTGGGATGCGAGCTCTGCGCCCGACTCTGCCCCGAGCTCGCGGTAAGCGTCGAGGAGGAAAAAGAATGAGCGACATCCTCACCGGCACCCACTTCGTCCACGGCGACTGGGCCTGCGCCGAGGGAGCCATAGCGGCGGGGTGCAGGTTCTACGCCGCCTACCCGATAACGCCGGCGACCGAGATAGCCGAGAGGCTCGCATCAAGGCTCCCCGAGGTCGGTGGGAGGTTCATCCAGTTCGAGGACGAGCTCGGCGCCATAGCCTCCGTCCTCGGCGCCTCATACGCGGGGCTCAAGGCTATGACCGCCACCTCAGGGCCTGGGATAAGCCTGATGCTCGAGAACATCGGCCTCGCCGTCATGACCGAGGCACCGTGCGTCATAGTGAACGTCATGCGTGGCGGTCCTAGCACGGGTCAGCCGACGGCTGGGGCTCAGGGAGACGTGATGCAGTGCAGGTGGGGGACTCACGGCGATGTCGAGATAATCGCCCTTGCCCCGGAGTCGGTGCAGGAGATGTTCGACCTCACGATAGAGGCCTTCAACCTCTCGGAGGAGTACAGGGTCCCCGTCTTCCTGCTTCCTGACGCGAACATCGGCCACCTCTACGAACGGCTAGACATCCCCGAGAAGAATAAGGTCAGGACCGTGAACAGGAAGAAGCCCATCGTCAAACCAGACAAGTACAAGCCTTTCGAGGCCGACGGGAGCCTCGTGCCGCCGATGGCCTGCTTCGGAGAGGGTTACAGGTTCTACGCCACGGGCCTAACCCATGATGAGAACGGTTACCCGGACATGACCATGGAGGGGCAGGACAGGCTCGTCAGGAGGCTCTGCGACAAGATCAGGAGGAACGCGG
>CAZVMI010000199.1:0-1522 GCA_964628365.1 uncultured Candidatus Bathyarchaeia archaeon
AGTTCGGCTCTGCCGTCGCAGACGAGGTAAGGAAGGGCGGATAGCCACCCCTGTGGCATTCTTTAAGGGTAGAGTAGGGTTCCCCTCTGAGCGACGAGGCGCCCCTCCTTGTAGACGGCCTCCATCCTCCCGGCGTCTTGAAGGACCGAGATGTCCTCCAAGGGGTCGCCTTCAACGATGAGCAGGTCCGCGGTCTTCCCTGGCTCCACGGTTCCGACGCCGTTGAGGGCACAAGCCTCGGCTCCTGTCCTCGTCGCGGAGACGATCGCCTCCATGGGCGTCATACCTCCCTCGTCGACGTAGACCTGCAACTCCCAGGCCAGACCGGGGACCTCCCAGTATGTGTTGTCTGTCCCCGCCGCTATCTTGACGCCTGCCTCGTGGCATGCCCTGAAGTTCCTGCGGACGACCTCCTGCTCCCCGACGAAGCTCTTCGCTGCGGCTGGGTCGCCCCTCTCGAGCTCCTCGATGAGCCTTGGGCTGAAGAACATCCCCATGGTGGGGACGAGTATCTGTCCGCTCCTCGCCATCCTCTCCATGAGGTCCGGCTGCTCGAAGAGGTGAGTGCCGTGCTCTATGGTGTCGACGCCCGACTCGACGGCGAACCTTAGGCCTGGTCCGTTCTTGACGTGGGCCGCCACCGGGACACCCCTCCAGTGGGCCTCCTCCACAGCCGCCTCGATCTCCTCCCTGGTCATGCAGGTGTGTTCGGGTCCCTCGCCCTTCCTGTACCTCTTGTGGCCTGGGCCGATGAGCTTGATGAAGTCGACCTCGTATGTGAGGCATTCGCGGGTCTGCTTCCGGACCTCCCATGGGCCGTCGGCGCCCCTCCAGCCCGGGTTCTGGACGAAGGGGGGCGCCAGGGCGTTCAGGTGGCCCCCGGTTGGCAGGACGCAGCCGCCGGCTACGACCCTGGGCGCCGGGAAGTAGCCGCGCTCGACGGCGGTCCTGAGAGCGACGAGCCACTCGCCTCTTAGCTCGGGGGCGTTGGGTATCGTGGGGTGTGGTATCCTCACCGTCGTGATGCCAAGCGTAAGCATCCTCTGGATGACCTGGACCCCCTTGAGGAGCCCCAGTGCGGGGGAGGTGACGAGGTTGTCGTAGTACTTCTTGAATCCAGGGTCGCTAAGGTCTCTCTCGCCTAGAGGGTGGTTGTGGCTCTCGATCAGGCCCGGCATCACAATCCTCCCGCCGGCGTCTACCACCTCCGCGTCAGACGGAACCCTAACGGTTCCCCTGCTGCCTGCCGCCTTGATCGTCTTCCCATCGATCACAACCGCGGAGTTCTCCACCGGTTCCGCGCCTGTCCCGTCGATAAGCCTGCCGCCAAGGATAACCTTCACGGACAAACTCAGAACACCACCTCTAGATCAGACTCAGTATATTTGAGACTTTTAGCAGCGACGAAGGCTAAGACTCAGCTCATAGAAGCCACTATGTGGCGAGATGATAGGGTGTTAAATCGGTGGGCGGACCCTATTCTCGGTGACTTCCATGGACGGTGAGAGGAGGGGGCTACTCA
>CAZVMI010000200.1:0-1517 GCA_964628365.1 uncultured Candidatus Bathyarchaeia archaeon
CGCGGAGCCGCTTTATCCGTTCCTCGATCGGCGGATGCGTAGCGTAGAGGCTGTCCAGCGCACTGTGCACCGGGTCCGCGATGAAGATGTGGCTCACGGCCTCGCTGACGTTCATGTTCCCCTTGTTGAGGCGACCGATCTTCTCCAGGGCCGAGGCGAGACCCTCGGGGTACCGGGTCAGCTCCGCGCCCGAGGCGTCTGCGAGGAACTCACGCTTCCTGCTCACCGCGAGCTGGACTAGGCGGGTGACTACAGGTGCAATTATTGCCAAGACGACGCCGACGAGGAGGAGGATGACCTCGATTCCTCCGCCCCTTCCCCTGTCCCTGTCCCTCCGCCTTCCGCCGCCGAACCAGAGCCCCCTAAGGATGATGTGGCTGAGGATCGCGGCGAGGCCGACCAAGACGGCAACGAGGGTCATGAACTGGACATCCTTGTTCCTGATGTGGCTCATCTCGTGGGCGACGACGCCCTCTAGCTCCTGCCTGTTGAGGCTCCTCATCAGGCCCGTGGTGACGGCGATGCTCGCGTGCTCGGGGTCCTTGCCCGTGGCGAAGGCGTTGAGCTCGTCGCTATCCATGACATAAATCTTTGGCGTCGGTACACCGGCAGCTAGGCTCAACCCCTCCACGGTGTCCCGCAGGTACTGGTACTCCCTCCCGTCGGCTGGCCTGGCGCCCGTCGAGGATAGGACCACCTGGTCGCCGTACTGGTAGCTGCTCCAGGTGTATATGAATATCAAGAAAAGGCTGAAGGGTATGGCGAAGACGAGCATGTCCGGCGCGAATATGTACGCCATTGAGAAAACAAGGCCGAAGAGGACCAAGGAGACGACTATGGCCAGGAGGATGCTGTCCCTCCTGTTCCTCGCCATCTCCTGGTTGAAGGTCCTCCTCGACATCAGAACGCCACTTTCACCGGGCCGCGCTCAGCTTCTGGTATCTCTAGGAAGGCGCGCTTCTGTCTGCCGCCCGCGAACCAGGCGCCGGGTATCGTGGTGATCAGGTTGTTGAAGTTAAGCACCGTTGAGTTAAAGTACTGCCTCGAGTAGGCGATCTTGTTCTCGATCCCCTCCAGCTGCTCCTGGAGCAGCTTGAAGTTCTCGTTAGCCTTCAGGTTCGGGTAGTTCTCCGCGACGGCGAAGACGGTGCGTAGTGCGGCGGTCAGCTGGTTAGATGCCTTCATTCGCTCCTCAGGCGAGCCGGTGACGATCCTGGACCGGGCCTCTGTGACCTTCTCGAAGATCTCGCGCTCGTGCTTGGCGTAGCCCTTGACCGTCTCGACCAGGTTAGGCACCAGGTCGAACCGCTTCTTCAGCTGGACGTCGATCTGTGCCCATGCCTCGTCTATCTGGTTCTCGTATGTCCTTATCCTGTTGTAGTAGCTGAAGTACAGCGCCACCAGTATGAGGACGACGACTAATATTACGCCCCCTATCAATATTGTATCCATTTTTGTTCCCAGAACTAGCAGATTATGCGGCACCTAAAAAGGTATTGAACCGTAGGTAAACTCAA
>CAZVMI010000201.1:0-1509 GCA_964628365.1 uncultured Candidatus Bathyarchaeia archaeon
CGACCAGGAACCTGATAGAGGTCGACTCAATGACCATGAGGAGGGACGCCGTCTACTTCACCATAATGCCAAGCAACTCAGACGAGCATCTCCTCCTCAGTGGCCTGCCCAAGCAGGCCAGGATATACAGGACCCTGAGCAGCAGCACGCCGCTGCCCGCCGTCAAGGACATCCACTGGCCCGTCTCGGGCACCCACTACGTCTGCCTGGTCTCGCTGAGCGGCGAGGCGGCGACGATCCCAGGCTTCGCCAAGCAGGTAGCCGTGCTCCTCCTCGGGCTGGACCCGTACATCAAGTTCGCCGTGGTGGTCCCGGAGGACGTGAACGTCTCCGACATAACCGAGGCCCTCGGCGCCGTCGCCTCGAGGTGCGACTTCACGCCAGGCTCCGGCGTAGACATAGTCGGCGGAGTCTTCTCCCACAGGCTCGATCCGTCCTCCCCCAGGGAGGGGCTCTCGTCGAAGATGATCGTAGACGCGACAGGCCCCGGGGTCGGAGTAGCCAGCGGGCAGCCTGTCCAGTCCTCGAAGGTCCCTGTTGGGCTGGCCGGGGTGAGAGCCGTCTCCTTCCCGCGGAGGGGCGACCGCCGCCTTGCCGTCGTCAAGGTGGCTCCCAGCTTCGAAGGCGCTCGGAAGCTCCTCGACGAGCCTCCCCTGAGGCAGTGCAGGCTCGCCATCGTTGTGGATGAGGACGTGGACGAGGCGGACGTGAGACAGGTCCTCTGGGCGCTCGCGACGAGGTCCCAGCCCGCCGAGGACGCCCTGTGCGTGGGTGGGCGGATGGTGCTGGATGCTACGAAGTCCTCAAACTGGAGGGCGACGAGGGCGAGCGTCCCCTGGCGTGAGGGTTGAGGGAGTCCTAGACCCTGAGGACCGGGCAGGTCATGCAGTGGATTCCGCCGCAGCCCTTCCTCATCTCGTCGCCGGGTATCTGTATTACTTCTATGTCCCTATTCCTGATCTCCTTCATGACACGTTCGTTCCCAGTGTAGTGGATGGCGAGGTCGCAAGCCACAGTCAGGAAGTTAGCCGCCATGTCGAGCATCTCCCTCTCCGTGATCTCGATGATGTCCCAGCCGTCGTCTCTGAGCCACTCGACGAACGAGCCCTTCCAAGAATCGTCGCGGGTCCTGAACTCGGCCTCTGCGAAGTCGAGGCTCGGAGAATAAGTGATGGCGATCTTGCCGGGGAGCTCGGCGAAGTCTCCGTCTATGTGGATGTCGGTCGGCGGCATGTTGAGGACTATGTATAGGTCTGCGAGCCCCTCGTCCAGGAGGAAACTGCCCAGCCCCTCCAGGGCTCCCCTTGTAGTGCGCTGACAGAGGCCTGCGACTGCGACGCGCCCCTCCAGGAGGGCGAAGCCTCCGCCCTCAAACGTGTCGGGCTCCCCGATCTGGTAGGCGACCGGGACGCCTATCGCCTCGTGGGCGGCCCTAATGACCGGCGTCTCCTTCCTCCTGCTCGGCAGCCCCATCCTCATGAGGACGGCGCCAGCGTCCGTGACGAAGCT
>CAZVMI010000202.1:0-1505 GCA_964628365.1 uncultured Candidatus Bathyarchaeia archaeon
CCTGTCCGCAGCGTCCACAGATAGACACGTGGTCCGCCTCAGACAGGACGATCCTGGCTATGATCCAGTAGACCGTTATCGCCAGGAGGTAAGACTGCGCCAGGAGGCCGCCATTAATCCGGTCGACTCCAACCACCAAGAGGAAAGCGCCGAACACGAATACGACGTTCAGGGAGGCGTGGATGACGGGGTCGTCGAGGTCGATCCTGTGCTGAATGAGGCCGAGGAGGACGAGGGTGAAGCCTAGCCAGAAATCTGTGTGAGGATCGCCCGGGCTCATCCCAAGGAAGAAATAAGCTATGCTCCCAATGATCGATACGACCGCACCCAGCACGAGGCCGGTGCAGCCCGCGCAGAAGGTCCTACCCGCCACGGAGAGGGTATGAGCCGAGAACCTTCCGCACGGAGGGTGGTGACCCCTGTTCCCGGCCGATGCATGGTCGCCTATTCCGCCAGCTTTCACCCGCCCTCTGCCTAGGGGGGCTAGGACCTTAGAGGGATATACCCCCATGATCGCGCCTATGGAGCAGATCAGGATGAAGATGCCCCCAGTCAGCTGGGGCTGCGATGGGATGCGGCCCCCTGTGTAGCCGAGGGTGAGGGGGACGAGGAGGAGCAGCCCGGCTAACGATATGCCGAGGGACCAAAGCGCATCGGATGGCCTCAAGACGCCTCCCCTCCTCCGGCGAGCAGGCCAACAATCCACCTGAGGGCAGCGCCAGGCCTCGGCAGGAGCATGGGCGTCGATTTCTTGTAACTCATGTATTCCTCGCCGGACTTCCTCTCGAGGCTGTCCCAGTCGAGCCCCTCCGCCTGGCAGTCGAGGACATCGATCTCTGCGTAGTTTGCCTCGGGGTAACCGGCGAGGGCGATGATACCAAAGGGGGGTAAGGGGTACTGGCCGAGGATGAGCCAGAAATCCTTCGGCTCGACGAAGAGGACCTTCAAACGCCCACGCTCCCTAGGCTAGCCTACTCTAGCCTCTGGCTCGATAAAAGTTATTCAAAAGAAGGATAATGAGGAAGTTTAGGCGCTCTTGTCTATCTTGACCTTCCCGTCGGCCGATATGGTCGCCTTCGCGTGGCGGAGCGCCCAGCAGCTGATGACGACGCCTACGGGCAGCGACGCGGGGTGCCTTGCCGCCATCTCGATGTGAAGGTCGAGGGCCGTCGGCCCCTCGCCGAGGCCCATGGCGCCGATGCCAAGCTCGTTGACCTTCGTGAAGAGCTCTTCCTCTATCGCCGCGATCTTCGGGTCAGGGTTCCTCACCTTGAACGGCTTCAGCAGTGCCTTCTTCGCGAGCACCATGCAGTAGTCCTCGCTGGTGCCGATGCCTACGCCGACGAAGTAGGGCGGGCATCCCAGCGAGCCTGCGGCGGCTAAGGCCTCTATGACGAAGCTCTTGACCCCCTTCATGCCGAGCCCAGGCTTCAGCATCCTGTGGGCGGCGACGTTGCTGCTCCCCCCGCCCTTCGGCATCGCCGTGAGCTCAAGGTCCTTCCCCG